>QHXW01000135.1 GCA_003223115.1 Acidobacteriota bacterium | reverse complement strand
TGATCCCGACGCCGGCTTGCGGGAATTGAACAAGGAACTCGAAATCTCGCCGCGTAGCGCGCCGGCACTGCTGCAGATCGCTCTCGAGTATCTGAAACGCGGGGATGCCGCCGCGGCGATACCTTACGCACGGCGGGGGGCTGATGTCGAGCCGCGGTCGTTCGTGGCACACAACGCACTTGGACGGGCCCTGGTCGATTCCGGTGATCTGGAGAACGGAATCCGGGAACTGGAACGGTCGAAGGAACTGGCTCCAGGCAGCCCGCAGACTCGCGTGGCGCTGGCCTCCGCCTATGCCAAGGCCGGCCGGCACGAGGACGCCGCCCGGGAGCGAGCAGAGTTTCTGAAACTGAAGAAGCTCGGGGATAAACCGAGCGACCAGTGATGAACCGTTCACGATCTCTGCCTCCGCCCAAATTCCACTTTCCGAAGCGGCTCCTTCATCTTGCGTTCGCTTGCGCGGGGCTCGTTATGCTTCTCACCGCGCTGGCGTGGGCCCAAGCCTCACAGGTCGACCAGTCGTTCACGCACGCGCTTGAACTCCATCGGTCGGGCGATCTCAAAGGCGCGGCTCGCGAATATAGAGCGGTGCTTGCAGCGGATCCCACTCGCGTGGACGCGCGCTCCAACCTGGGCGCCGTGTTGGCCAACATGGGACGTTATGCCGAGGCGATCGAGCAGTACCGCCTGACGCTTCGGGCGGCCCCTCCCGCGGCAGCCGTGCACTTGCGCGTGAATCTGGCTCTGGCTTACTACAAGTCCTTTCAGATCGTCGAAGCGCGGGATGAGTTATCTCGGCTGTATGCCGAACATTCCGCTGACCTGAACGCTACGATGCTGCTTGCGGACTGTCACTTACGGCTGGGCGAGTATAAACAGGTGATCGAGTTGCTTACGCCCCTCGAACCGGAACCTAGCAACAACCGCGCAATTCCCTACATGCTAGGCATGGCATACATTCGTGACGGCCAGGTGGCTGCAGGACAACAGCGGCTGGACCGCATCTTACGAGATGGGGATTCCGCCGAGGGCCGTTTTCTGCTGGCGACAGGGTTCTTGATGGCGAAAGATTTTCCCAGCGCCGTCAAGGCGTTTGCCCGCGCCATCGAGCTGAATCCCAACTTACCGTCGCTGCAGTCTTTCTATGGAATGGCGCTTCTTGCAACCGGCGACGCCGATGCCGCCGCGCAGGCCTTCCGCAATGAACTCGCCGCGAACCCGAATGATTATGATGCCAACTTTCAACTGGCGTCGATTCTGGCGCATCGCCGTCAGTTCGAGGCCGCATTGCCGCTGCTCGGGCGGGCTGTCGAGGTGAGGCCCGGTGCTGCTGAAGCGCGTGCCGCCCTCTCAAATGCTTTGCAGGGAAAGGGGCCGCCATCTGTGTCCACAGGCGGCGTTCGCATCGGCGCGATGGCGCCGGGTTTCACTCTGGCGTGGCATGGGCTGCCCGGCCGCATGGCTCTGAGCGAGTTTCGAGGACGTAAGCCGGTGGTCCTTGTATTCGGCAGTTATACGTGTCCCAATTTCCGGTCCCAGGCCGGGGCGCTGAACGCTCTTTACGACAAGTATCACGATCAGGTGGCCTTTGCCCTGATCTATATCCGCGAGGCCCACTCAGCGGGCCAATGGCAGAGCACGATGAATGAGCGCGAGGGCATAACCATGCAACCGGCCCGCGACATCTCTGAGAAGCACGGCCACGCCGGCGTCTGCTTACGCAAATTGAAAATCCGGTTTCCCGCGGCAGTGGATGGCTTGGACGGAAAAGTGGAAACCGCCTATGAAGGCTGGCCCAGCCGCGCGTACCTGGTCAGCGCCGACGGCCGAATCGCGTTCAATCGCCGGCTCGGAGAACTCGACTTTGATCCCGCGGAATTGGAAGCCGCAATCCGCAAAGAACTGTCCAAAAGAGTAGCGCGCAGATGAACGAGCGGCCAGAGAAACCCAGAGACACAATGATTCGCACCACGGCAGGCTGGAGACTCTGGCTGGCGTTTTGTGGGGCCGCCCTATGGCCGGGCGCAGCGCGCGCTGCGTCTCCTCCGTCGAGCTCAACTCCATCGGTTTGTGCTTCGTGCCACCGCGCTCAAGCGGCGACCCAGCCGGCGACATCGATGGCGCATGCGCTCGAAACCGTGGCTGAATGCGAAATCCTGAGAGCCCACCAGAAGCTCACCTTTCGCGACGGCGCCTATTCGTACGAAATCCTGCGCGACGGAAATCGGAGTATTTACAAGGTTACCGACGGCAAAGAGACTTTCACCGTGCCTATCGGGTGGGCCCTTGGACTCGGCACCGCCGGCCAGACTTATGTGTACCGCTGGAACGGAAATTTCTACGAGAGCCACGTCAGCTTTTTCAAACAGCTCCAGGGTTTGGATCTGACAATTGGGACGATTCTAAATCCGAAAAACCTGGAAGAAGCTGTCGGGCGGCAACTGTTCGGGACAGAAATCCGGCGTTGCTTCGCGTGTCACGCCACGCGCGCTCTGCGCCAGGACCAGGTCGACATCGAAGGTCTGATCCCAGGGGTCCAATGTGAACGCTGCCATGGACCGGCGGAACAACATGTCAAGGCCGTTCAGAGCGGTGACGTCAAGGCGGCTGCCATGCGCAAACTGGGCAGTCTGACGACCGAGGAGATGTCGGATTTCTGCGGCGACTGTCACCGTACGTGGGCTGAGATTGCCATGGGCCCCCAGCGTGGTGTGGAGAACGTTCGTTTTCAGCCTTACCGGCTCACCAACAGCAAATGTTACAACGCACTCGATGCGCGCATTCGCTGCGCTGCGTGTCATGATCCGCATCGTGAGGTGCAGCTGGAATCCGCGGCTTACGATGTGAAATGCTTGGCCTGTCACTCATCCGGGAGCACTCTGGCGGCCTCCGGAGCCAAAGCTCAAGCTGCCGGACACCCGGGAACCTGTCCGGTAGGCACGAAAGATTGCGCCAGTTGCCACATGCCGCGGTATGAGATCCCGGGCACCCACAACCGCTTCACGGATCACTGGATCCGCGTGGTCACGCCCGGCGAGCCGTACCCGGGCTGATTCATAGCATGTTCGCCGGCGCGGGCACGCCCGCCATCCCTAACTAATATTTCGCGTCGTTAATTGCAGATAAGTCAGAGGAGCTCCAGGATGTCGCTCAGATCACGGCGGCTTTCATCGTTTTTGGCGGCACAATCGGCGCCGTGATGGTTACCACGCCCCTTCCGGGCTGCCAAGAACATGGCTCTGATCTTCTTCGACCGCTCGCCCGAACCCGGCGAAGCCATTCAGCAGATCACCGCTTTTGCCTCCAAAGCGCGCAAACATGGCATCGTCTCGCTCGAGCAAGACGCCGAACAGGTCCCTGATCAATTCCTCAAGAAGGCGCTGAATCTGGCGGTGGATGGCACTGATCTGCAGACCATCCGCACGATGATGGAGCTCGAAATCACCCAGAAGGAGCATCACGGCGAGGAGGAAGCCAAAGTTTACGAATCCGCCGGTGGTTACTCACCCACCACTGGGATCATAGGCGCGGTGCTCGGATTAATCCAGGTGATGAAGCATCTGGAGAACATCGAGGAAGTAGACCGTGGGATCGCAATGGCGTTTGTGGCCACGTGGCGGCCGCGAATCTCTTCTTTTTGCCCGGCGCAAACAAGCTGCGGTCGCGCCTCCACAAGGCCATTCAGATTCGAGAGCTGATGCTCGAAGGCGTAATCAGCATTGTCGAAGGACTAAATCCCAAACTGATCGGTATCAAGCTGGAAGCCGATGCGCGCACGCTGGCTACCCTCCAGGAGAGCCCGGGCCCGTCCCTGGGCGTTGGGGATGGAGGGCCTGCCGCACGTTCCGGGCGAGCCTGTCTCGCGGCCCTGGGTCCCAGAGCCAGCGCCAGAACCAAACCAGGAGCGCCCCGAGAGCCGCCAGTTGAATTGAAAGATACGACGTTGGCGCACGGTTCTGCGGAGGGCCAAAGAGCGCTGCAGGTAACGCACGCGGCGGGCTGCGGCGGCTCATGCCTGGCAATCGACTTGCGCACAAAGCGAAGCCGCTCAACTTTGTCGTGAATGCCAGCGGCGTGTTTTTTCCACCAGGCGCACCACCGCTTCACTTCACTTAGAGCAGCTTTGTTCTGTTTCGAGTCCAGGGAAGTCAGCGATTCACTCACGTTAATACTGGGGGCGGCGCGACGACACGCGTCCACTTAGTTATCAGTGGGACTGTACGGCGATTTTCTCAGCTAATGTGGGCCAAACAGGCGGTAGGACCGGCCAAGAGCCGTCGCGCAACGAGTTGAGGACTTTCGGCTTGCAAATAGCAGCGCGGCATGCCCGATCGGCTTTCGACGGCCACTCCGCCGTTCCGCCGGCTGACGCAGTAAACGGTTGGCGTGCCGTGATGGGCCTCGAGAGACGCTAGCGGCCAATCTGAATCCGCCACCATGTGAGGTGAATGTCGCTTTCGCGTCCAATCAGGATGGTGAAATTTGTGGGATTTTCCGAAGCCCCGGATGCCGCCTCGGCTGTCTTGAGAATTTCTTCGGCATCGTCGAGAAATCGGCTGACGCAGGACTTATCGGGCCGGACAGCGGACTGTTGAGAAAAATGAGGAGGGAAAAACGGGAGTCGGGAGGCAGGAGAAGCAGGAGACAGGAAGGAGCCAACAGACTCGAATCAATACGCAGGGGATCCGGATTCTCAGTTCACTCGCTCTGCAAAGAGGCTGGCTCAAAAAACGAACTTCGCGGCGACTTGACCGACACGCTGTTTCTGCCCTTGCAACCCGCCGATTACCCCGAATCTGCTGTTTGAAAGAACCCCGATCGGATTGGCGAACTGAGCGTGGTTGAAGGCGTTGAAGAACTCGGCGCGGATCTGCAGTGTCATGCCTTCCCGAATCGAGGTGTCTTTATGCAGCGCAAGATTCCAGTTGTTTAATCCCGGCCCGTGGAAGAAGCGCCGCGGCGCCGTGCCGAAGTTCCCGAGGGCAGGGTAACTGAAACCTTGTTTGGTCATCCAGAGATGGCCAGGATTGCGAGGGTCACCGGCGTACTGGACAGAGCCGGTGAAATCCGGCGTGTCCAGCCCTTGCGTGCCACGTAGGGACAGATCGAAGTTGCCGATAACGCCAATCGGGAATCCGGTGGAGAAGCGGGTAATGCCCGCGATCTCCCAGCCTCTTACAAGACGCTTGGGAAGTGCGGAGAACGCCCTCTCGAAGGGCAGCGCGTATGTGTAGCTTCCAATGAAGTTGTGAGTGACGTCGAAGTTCGAAAGTGAGCGGCTAAGTGCGTGATTCGCATAATTCATGCGGTCGTTAAAGAATGAGCCGTTATCCATGGACTTCGACCAGGTGTACCCGAACAGGAACGTGGAATTGCCGGCGCGCCTTTCCAGGCTTGCCTGAAGCGAGTTGTAGTCCGAGTTGGCCCAGTTGCTCTCGTAATAGGAATATCCAAAGTTCGGGGAGCCAAAAGGACTGCGTGTTCCGTGGACCAGGGTGCCGTCCGGTCGCGTGAAGGTTTGATCTTCGAGGAACCTGTTGCACTCGAGGGTATGCGCTTTCACGCCAGATCCTCGCAGGCTTAAGCAGAGGCCTGCATCCCCTGGGTTGGCTTCAACGATGGACAGCATGTGGCGTCCCAGCGTTCCTACGTAACCGATACTTGCCACCATCGAACTGCCGAGTTGGCGCTGGATGGTGAAGTTGTAGTGAATCGCATAGGGGAGCTTATTGTGGATCTCATACCCTAACGTGCTGACCAGCGGTAAGTAAGGAGAGAAGTTGAAGTTCTTGGCGGCATCGCTGCCCGGCGCTGGAATGATGTACGGGAACGGTTGCCCCTGAGACTCTCCAGTGGACCTGGTTCTGAAAGGCTCCTCGAACAGAGTGGGTGAGGGCGATGCCCAGTATTCGCCGAAGGGCACAGTTCCGAGAATCCAATACAGCGTCTGGTCTTGAATGGCGGTGTAGAACATACCCGAAGTAACACCCGGCCCACCGATGAGCTTTCCCAGAAAACCCTCGGAAACGTTGGGGGAGTAGGCTATGCCGAGGCGGGGCGCGAAGTTGTTGTATCTGGTTGGCGCGAGCGTGTTAGGAATCCCTGGATCACCCGGGTACACCAAGCCTTTCGGGGCCGTTGGGTACCGCACGGATTGCAAACCGGGAACGAGCGCGACGATCTTGTTCTGGGTGTCATACCATGGAGTACTGAATTCCCACCGTAATCCGAAGTTCAGAGTCAGGTTGGAACGCATCCGGAACGAGTCCTGCGCGAACAGCCCGCCATAACGGCTCCGGCCATCCAGAACTTGCGGGCTGTTCTGTGAGTACGATGATGGTGCACCGAGTAAATAGTCGGCCACGTCGTAACCGGTTTCGCCTCCGTTGAAATTGAACCCTCCGACGAAGCCGCCGCCGTTTCGATTGTTCATCTGGTAGTAACGGTATTCCCCGCCAAACTTAATCGCATGGCGACCCTGGATCTTGGAGAAGGCGTCCCCTATGGCGTACGTATTCTGAATCCACCCGTAGGTCCCGCGTTATTGATGCCGAGAGTACCGGCGCCGGTTATGAAGCCCATGCTTTCCAGACTTGGGGCGACGCTACCGGCCGGAACGGACCGTGCGACGAGGCGGGTGTAGCTCAGGCGAAAATCGTTGACCGCCATGGGGCTGAAAATGTGAGTATTACTCAGAGTGCCCAACTGGTTTCTGTCTCGGTCATCAGAGCCGAAGCCTGTGGGAAAGCTGCTGGCTCCGTAAGGGTCCAGTCTGCTGAAATCGTCAAAGTAGTAGTATCCCGACCAGTTTCCAGTCGACTTGTTAAGGAAATCTACACGTTGCCCCACTTTGTGGTCGATGGACTTTTTCGACACTGCTGCCGAGGCGAAGATGTTGTCTCCCGCGTTCGGGGTCGGGATAAAACCGATGGTGCCGTTGGTGGCTGGGGAGAAAGCACTGGTTGGAATGATCCCGTCAGGAAACACGGCGGAGTAGGGCTCATCGACTTGAACCTGGCGTGCTAAGCGTTTCGATAGAACCTGAGCCCAATAGGACCCGGTTACGGTGCCTGACAGGTTTTGGACGCCAACGTTGCCCTGGCGTTCGGCCAGTGAAAGCACTTGAACCTCGCTCGCCGTCCCTGCGTTCACCTGCCTGTCGCCTTGGTAGTCCGTGAACCAAAACAGCTTGTCCTTGAATGCCGGCCCGCCCACAGCGTACCCGAACTGATTCTTTTTCAGGGCCCCCTTGGCTGGGTCGAAAAACCCTCGGGAGTCCATTTTATCATTTCGAAGGAATTCAAACGCCGCGCCGTGGATTTTGTTGGTGCCGCTCTTGGTAATGGCGTTCATCAGAGCGCCGCTGAATCGTCCGTATTCGGCGTCGAAGCCGTTAGTGATCAACCGGAACTCCTGCACCGCGTCAAGATTAGGTTGGACGCCGGCCTCGAAATTTGCAGCGCCGGAGACATCGCCTCCGTTCACCAGGAAGCCGTTGCTGTTTTCCCGTTGGCCATTTACGGAGATGGTTCCTGGGCCTTCGCCACGCGTCCCCGCGGGCGCCACGCCAGGTTGCAAACCAAACAGGTCCAGATATCTCCGGCCGAGTAGCGGCAGTTCCAGGATTTTCTTTTCGTCGATTACTTCCCCTAATTGGGTATTGGTGGTTTCCACCTGGACGGCACTGGCGCTCACACTGACTTCCTGCTGGGTAGCGCCGACGTTTAGAACGATATCCACGCGGCGCTGCTCGTCGACCGAAAGAACGATTCCGGTGGCAACATACGTCTGAAAACCGGAGAACGTGGCTTGGAGCTTGTATCGTCCGATTGGAAGAGACAGGAGGCGGTATTGTCCGGCCGAGTCAGTTGTCGTTTCCGTGACAAGGTTGGTGTCCACATTAGTCGCCGTAATTTGCACACCCTGAACGACTGCCGCGGTAGGATCCGTGACCACACCGAGGATAGAACCAGTGACGTCTGCCAGCAACGCAGACGATGACATAACCGCCGCGCACGCAATCAACCACCAAGATCTCAACACTTGGGTCATCTCTTTAATCCCTTCGACCTGCCGACAGCAGGTTTCGAGCAAACGTTAATCTTCGCCCCAGACAGGTATTGCCAGTTTGATTCCTTACACTTTACCACTTGTACGGTTGTCTCTTCCGTTTTGGCTCTGGAGTGACTGGAGTGACGGGGCTTTTCCCTGTGAAAGTGAGAGCCGCTTTTCCAGCGATTTTGTTCACGGCGGCCCCACTCCGCTCCCTGCGGTCACGGTTCAGATCCTGCACCTGAACCGCAAGCGACCAGCGAGGGGTCACATCGGCCCGCTCCCTGCGGGAAAATCGGTTTCAGTTCCATTCGAGGATCACCTTGCCGGAACAACCCGTGCGCATGATGGCGAAGGCTTTCTCGAATTCCTGATACGGAAGGCGGTTAGTGATGACCGGACGAATGTCCAGGCCTGATTCGAGCATCACGGTCATCTTGTACCAGGTCTCGTACATTTCGCGGCCGTAGATACCTTTGATGGTGAGCATATTGAACACGACCACGGTCCAGTCGATGGCAATTTCTTTCGAAGGAATCCCCAGCATGGCGACTTTTGCGCCGTGACTCATATTGGCGAGCATGTCGCGGAACGCGGGGCCGTTCCCGGACATTTCGAGGCCGACGTCGAAACCTTCCTGCATCCCGAGTTCTTTCTGGATCGCGGCTAGCGGTGTTTCCGCCGTATTGACGGCTCGCGTGACTTCCATCTTGCGCGCCAGTTCCAGGCGGTAAGGGTTCACGTCGGTGATCACCACGTGCCGCGCTCCCGCGTGCCGAACCACCGCGGCAGCCATGATGCCGATGGGTCCCGCGCCGGTAATCAAGACATCTTCCCCGAGCACTGGAAAAGACAGCGCGGTGTGGACCGCATTCCCGAACGGATCGAAAATCGCCGCGACATCCAGATCCACACTGTCCGTGTGATGCCAGATGTTCGTCATGGGCAGAGCGATGTAGTCGGCAAAGGCGCCCGGCCGGTTCACGCCGACGCCCATGGTGTGCGCGCACAAGTGGCGGCGGCCCGCCAGGCAGTTCCTACAACGTCCGCAGACGACGTGCCCTTCGCCCGATACGATGTCGCCGCGGTGAAAGTCGTTCACATTCGAGCCGGTCTCGACAATTTCGCCGACAAACTCGTGTCCGATGACCATCGGCACAGGAATCGTGCGCTGGGCCCATTCATCCCAGTTGTGAATGTGCAGATCGGTTCCGCAAATTCCGACGCGCCGCACGCGGATGAGAACATCGTTGATCCCGATCGCGGGTTCGGGAACTTGTTCCAGCCACAGCCCCGGCTCTCGCTTGCTCTTGACCAGTGCCTTCATGAGTGTCCGAAATATTTTGAGTTCAGGCCCTGATGTGGATGGTATCACTGGCCGGCAGGCCGCTCTTTCGAGATCCCGCCGAAGTGCGCCGCATCCAAGATAGTCACGGCCGCAGACCAGCGCGTTCGAGCAGATCACTTCGAGCAGATCAGTGAGTGGCGCCCTCTCGAATTTCCTTCTGAAGCGGAGCCAACGCCGGCACTGTCCTGTTGCCGTCACAAGCCGATTCGACCTGCGCTACTGTCTGCTGAAGATTTTTTCTGACGCCCTCACGCAGGCGGCTGCGCAGTATGGCTCGCAGGAAGCCGCCGAACATGCCGCCGAGCGCATCGATCCGTGAGCGGTTTACGTACGCCAAATACATGCCTCGGCGCGTGGGATTATCCGGATCTGCCGCGACGGTCAAGCCCAGCGAACCGTCGAAATAATGGCTGGCATAAATTTGCTTGGAGGCAATAAAAATTCGATCTGGACGATGATGAATCGCGACATGAGTAATGCTGACCACCGGCTTTCGCCCGACGTGTTCCTTGGACCAGTAGAGAAAGTCTTCGACATCAGGCAGCGGTTTTCTTGGATACTCGGCCACATACTGACGGAACGCCTGGATGGACTGATCCCTGTCCGGCCAGGAGCCGAGCAGTGATTGAAGCTCGTCAGCCAGGCGTACAGCCTTGCTCTTATCGCGGTATTCGATCAGCCCGGAGTTGCCCGCTGCCAGGTAGGACCTAATATCGTTCAGCAGATCCTCCCGGATCACGGAAAGGGCTCGCTGCGCGTGATCCGGAGCGGACCAGTTCACCTCACGCCGGAGTCGCTCAATGGTGATGGCGGGAAGCTTGACGCTGCAGTTTCCGACCCGGCAACTGCGCAACGCGGACAATTCGTCGGCATCGAGCGTCAGCCGGTCCAGATCCCGCTTCTGGGCCGGATTTTGAAATTTCCCGATCTGGAGAACGGCCGGATTTTTCTTGAAGTGCTCGATGTCTTTCACCTTTTCAACGAAGCACTCTTTGGGCGCCCGCACCCAGGCTACGGCGACGATGGCCACCTCGCGTTTCTCTTGTGCGTCCAGAGTTTTAACCACCGGTTCGCCGCGGTCGATGGCCGCCACTTCGTCTGCATTGAGGCTGACCAGATTACGAAGAACATCAAGTCCGCCGACGCGCGGTTCGGTGTGGCTGACGACCATGGGCCCGAAGACCAGGAGGAGCGCGGAGATGCATAGCGGTCGCATGGTCATGGTGGCGCGCGGCCACTGGTCCCGGATGATCCTGTTTGGCCGGACGGCCGGGCTTCAGACTTCGAATGTACCGCAATGGATCACTTCGAAGTTTTGCCGCGGGCAAAATTCCGGTTACACGCGCTCTACACTCATGTCGACTCGCCGGCGCAATCACTCTCCCGGATGGTACGTCCGCTCGGCGTGCGCGCGGATCTCGTCGAGCGTAAACTAGGCCGGCCTTGAATTGCTGGTTGGCGTAAAGACGCGTTTGATCCAGATAGTGCGGCGATGCCGGGTCGGAATTTTCGCCGAACACCAGAATGGAGCGCGCTTGAATCTGCGGCCCGAACTCCACCACGCTCACGAATGAATGTCCGGCCACGCCATATCGCCGCTTCTGTCCTTTCTCAGGACGCGCATAGAAATTGAACACAATGCCTTCGGGACCGGGACCGCCCGCCACAGGAAAGCTGGGTTTCGAATCGCTGAAGGGCTCTTCGCCGCCTGATTGCGCGCGCTGGATGCGGTTGATCTCGCCCCATGGCACCTCCCAAGTGCCGAATTTTTCCTGCAAATCTTTTAGGACATCTTCCAGCGTTCCGATGGGATCCTGTTTCGCCTTGTTGTCTCGCGACTGCTTCCAGTACCACAACGTGAAGACGGTCATGGGGACCGAGTGCACAGTGCCCACGTGGTCCCATTCGCGCAACTCGGTAACGGCGCGCGCGAGCTTTGCGGCCCGTGCGGCATCCGACTTCTTCAACTCCTGGTAACGATCCCAAAGCTTGAGGATCTCTGTTTCGGCTTCGATCACGGTGGTGTCTAAAGCGGCACGCGCCCACTCTT
>QHXW01000132.1 GCA_003223115.1 Acidobacteriota bacterium | reverse complement strand
GAGCCGCGCCGGCGGCACGAACCGGGGAAGTTCCCGCAGTCTGGAACGAAGTTCGCCCAATTCCTCGGAATAAGAGGCGCACTCGCGGCAGCGGACCAAGTGCTCAGCAATGACACTGGAGGCTTCCGGGCCCAGTGAGCGGTCCTGGAAAGCGGATAATTTTCTTTGCACCCTTTCGCAATTCATACTTATTCGTGAGCCAATCGCAGGCTCGGCTCCGGCTGGAGCCTGCCTGTCAGTTCTTGTCTCAAGGCCTCGCGCCCCCGCATGATTCTGGACTTCACCGTGCCCAGTGAAATCTGAAGGACCTCCGCGATTTCGTCATAACTCAGATCTTCGATATCGCGCAAAACGACCGCCTCTCGGAATAACGGATTAATGCGGGAAAAAGCTTCTTCGATCAGCATATGCTTTTCACGATCGAAGGCATGATCAAACGGCGATCTTCCAGTGTCCGGCACCAGCCGGTTCTTATCTGCGGAATCCTCCAGACCAACCTCGCGGCTGCGATGGCGAAAGAACCAACGTCGCTGGTTGTGAGCTTCATTGACGGTGATGCGATAGATCCAGGTCTTGAGGCTACTCTGACGGCGGAAATGGCCGACGTTGCGGAAGACTTTCAGGAAGACTTCCTGGACCACGTCGCTCGCGTCGCCCGGATCATTCAACAAACGATACGCGAGATTGTAGACCGGCTGCTGGAAACGCTGGATCAAAGTTTCATAGGCCGTTTCCGCGCCTGTGCGAAGCTCGCTGATCAGGCGATCATCGGACTGGCGCTCGCTGAGTTCGGGCCGCGCGCAAGTTACTCCCTCGGCTGCGATGGCATCCGAATTCAAGCCGAGCACTGAGCTGGCCATAGCCTAGGTCCACCCCGATTCTAGCACTCGCCCAGGCCTGGTGGTCCGGCCGGGGCCTGGTGATCCGACATGCAGGCGTGTCCAAAGTCTGGACAGGGTGTCGAGATGGCAGGCAGCCCGGATACAGCGCGGGCGCGTGCTGCGCCACGACGGAGCACAAATGGCCCTTACAACTGAAACTTGATGCCCTGCGCCAGCGGAAGGTCGGTTGACCAGTTAATGGTGCAGGTCTGCCGGCGCATATAGGCTTTCCAGGAGTCGCTACCGGCTTCGCGGCCGCCTCCGGTCTCCTTTTCGCCACCGAAGGCGCCGCCGATTTCAGCGCCGCTGGTTCCGATATTGACGTTGGCGATACCGCAATCGCTGCCGCGGTGGCTCAAAAACGTTTCGGCCGAGATCAGATTGTTGGTGAAAATGGCGGACGAAAGCCCTTGCGGCACGTCGTTGTGGTACCGGATGGCTTGGTCGAGCGTGTCAAATTCGATCAGATAAAGGATCGGCGCGAAAATTTCCTCGCGCACAATGGGCATGTCCGGCCGCGCGCGCACCAGCGTCGGCTCGACGAAGCATCCACCCAAATGACGCCCGCCATAAATAATCTCGCCGCCTTGTTGTTGAATCGTCGCGAGCCCGCGCGTCATGTCATCTACGGCTTTTGTGTTCACCAGCGGGCCCATCAGCGTGCCCTCTTCAAGCGGATCGCCGATTTTGACTTGCTTGTAAGCGGCGACCAGCGCCTCGGTCATCTTAGGAGCGATGCCCCTCTGTAACAACAGCCGGCGGGTGGTGGTACAGCGCTGGCCCGCGGTGCCGACCGCCCCAAACACGACTGCGCGTAAAGCCAGATCGAAGTTTGCGTCGTCCATCACGATGATGCCGTTGTTGCCGCCTAACTCGAGAATAGTGCGGCCTAAGCGGCGGCCCACGGTCTCGGCCACGTGATAACCCACTTGAGAGGAGCCGGTAAAACTCACGAGCGGAACGCGGCGATCCTCGAGCAGCGCCTCGCCGACGGCTTTGTTTTCGCCAATCACCAGGTTGAACACGCCCTTCAAACCGTGGCGGTCAAGCACCCGGTTGCAAATCTTCTGGACTGCGATGGCGGTCAGCGGCGTCTTGGACGCGGGTTTCCACAGCACGCAATCACCGCACACAGCGGCAATCATCGCATTCCAGGACCACACCGCCACAGGAAAATTGAACGCCGAAATGACGCCTGCGATCCCCAGCGGATGCCACTGCTCGTACATGCGGTGCGCCGGGCGCTCGCTATGCATGGTCAGCCCGTAAAGCTGGCGGGAAAGACCCACCGCGAAATCAGCGATGTCGATCATCTCCTGCACTTCGCCCAAGCCCTCAGGAAGGATTTTTCCCATCTCGATGCTGACCAGCGCTCCGAGCTCGGCCTTGTATGCGCGCAACTCATTGCCGACTTCGCGCACGATTTCGCCGCGCTTGGGCGCAGGTGTCATACGCCAGGATTGAAATGCATCGAGGACGCGCTCGACAACCAGGTTGTAGTCTGACGAGCCGGCCATTTTGACTCTGGCGATTACGGAGCCGTCCGCCGGGTTGATAGAGGCCAGCTCAGCGCCCGATGGTTTCGCGATCCACTCGCCCCAGAACGCGCCTGAGTTGATCGCCTCGATCTCGAGCTTTTCAAGTACTTCCGTAACAATGCTCTGTTCCGCAGTCTTCATGGATTCACCTCGGCAAGCCAACCGAAAGCCGGCACTCCCGCATCCAGGCGCCGGCCGGCGGCACGGGCGCGTTGACGCATTCTGTCGACGATTTTCATCTGAAACGAAGGATCATGCCATTCACTGAACCCGCGCTTCAGACTGATTCGCGAAGCGGCCTCGCGTGTGGTCGCTCCTGTGGTCTTGACGGAGCGCACATGAAAAGGATCAGCGATGATGTCGTCGCCGGTGATGGCGAGCGCAAGATCCGTCAGCGCATCCGGGTCGCATGGCAATAGCGGCGCGAGTGTGGCGTAAACCGCGATGCCGGCCTGGCGCAGCCTGCGCACAGTATCGACGCGCTCATCGATGGATGCGCAGAGCGGTTCATACCACTTGCGCACATCGTCACGATCGGTGGTGATGGAAAAACTGACCCGCAAGCAAGTGCGCCGCGCCAACACCTCGAGTCTCGGAAGGTCTCTCAAGATCAATGGACCGCGCGTCTGAATGGTGAACACACGCGGCGGACGCTCGATCAAAACGTCGAGCACTTCCGGCATGAGCATCTGCTCCGCCTCCGCCGGCTGATAAGGATCGACCAGCGGAGAACAATAGATGATCTGCTCCGGACGCACAGATTTCCGCAATAACGCCGCCGCGTTGCGTTTGAACGTGGTGAACTGTCCCCACTGCTGCCAGTCCTCGGGTTTGAGCCCGCCATACATTTTCATGGTGGGCACGTAGCAGTATGTGCAGGCGAAGGTGCAGTTGCGCGCGGGCGTCAGCGAATGGGTAAAACCGGCGTCGCGAATGAAGCCACCGGTTGAGGTCAGAATGCTGGCGGCGTCAGACTCGTAGATCCGGAATGGAGTACGATTCCCAGGAATCGGATCATTGGCGAGCGGCGCGGCTTCGGCGAAGGGCACTCTTCTATTGTATCGGCGTCTGCTTCAACCAGCGCTCAAAGAATGCCTGCCAGGCCGGG
>QHXW01000131.1 GCA_003223115.1 Acidobacteriota bacterium | reverse complement strand
GAGCATCTGGTAAACTTCGCGCGCGCGGTTGACATAACCCCAACTTTCGAGATCGTCGGAATCGCCGCCGTGGTCCTCGGACTGGCTGCCGCCGATCAACAGAAATGCGCGTGGCGCGGCGAGTGCAATCAGCTCGTGATGGTCGTGCTCGAAGCCGGGTCGCGCCGGGTCCGGATTCAGCAGACTGAGCACCGTATGCTGTGGGGTGGGAATGTCGGGGAACGGGTGGAGCCAATCGAGATACCAGTGATCGTACCAGTTGGTGCTGCCGTTGACCGCAATGTGGGGGTCGAGCGCCACTGTGGCCTTGAACTCGGGAGCGAAGGCAGCCACGTAGACTGCGGCTTT
>QHXW01000134.1 GCA_003223115.1 Acidobacteriota bacterium | reverse complement strand
TCCGCCAGTCCTACCTGGCGGTGAGCCAATGTCCACCACGTCCCCAAGTGCCCAGCCCCAAAGAGACCGCAGGCCGTGCGCGGAAACCCACACCTCTCAAACCGCCTCGCAAACCGGACATTTCTACTTGGCAGAGAATAGGACATTTCTACTTGGCGTTGACACAGCAGTTCCGTTGGATCAGAAGTCACTTGCCACGTTGGGCCGGCGGCCAAACTGCGGCAGCGCCAGCTATTTGAATCTCCCGATCACTATGCCCACGGCGGATGCGCCCGCGCCCACCATCGCCCAGGTGGTCAGCAGCTCACGGTCGATCAGGAATCCTGCGATCGCCGGTGCGATGATCTGGCACACGGACATCAGGGATTGCGTCAGCCCCAGCACCACACCTTGCTCGTCGCGTCCCGCAGCCTGAGTAATCAAGCTGGTAAGAGCGGGACGCAGGACGCCCGTCCCGAACGATGCGATGCCGGCTGCCACCAGCAGACCCGGCACACGGTAGGTCAGACCGATCATGACGAAGCCGGCGGTCGCGGCGATGAAACCGGTGGTCACCAATTTTGATTCTCCCAGCCACTTGACTAGCCGCCCGATCAGCCCGCCTTGCAGAATAATGCCCAGCAGGCCAACATAGGCGAACACATAGCCGACTTCTTTCACCGCGAAGGCATGACCTTGCCAGGTGTACCGGCGCTCCGCGAACAGCGCAAATCCCGACATGAAGATGGCGAACGCAAACGCGAACGAGAGGAACTGCCACAATCGGAGCGCCACCAGCGGCTGCTGAAAATACTTCAGGTAAGAGCCCCAGTCGAGCACTCGCAGACGTCGTCCAGCGGGCGGTGGCGTACCGAGACCACGTTCCGGCTCGGGAGCCGGTGAAACCTGCGGCAACAGGAAGTAGGTGGAAAGGATGCTGGCGAATGAGAGCCCGGCCGCCATGAAAATCGGCCATGTGTAACCGAACTGCGAAAGGTACCCCGAGATCGCCGGTCCGATGAGAAACCCGATTCCGAAGGCTACGCCTATAATGCCGAATGATTTCGCCCGTTCTTCGGGCCGCGTGACGTCGGAGATGTACGCTTGTGCGAGCGACAGGTTGCCGGCGGTGAGACCATCAATGATCCGCGCTAGAAACACAATCCACAGTGCCTGTGCCCACGCCAGAATCAAGAAGCCCACAAATGTGCCCATCTGGCTAACCAGCAGCAATGGCCTGCGCCCCATGCGGTCCGACATCTGACCCAAAAGCGGACCGGCCACAAGCTGGCACGCGGCATAAGTGGACACCAGCAGGCCCACGAGGGCCGGGCTGGCGCCGAAATGCTCGGCATAAAAAGGGAGTAGCGGCAGAATGATCGTCAGACCGAGCACGTCCACCATGACGATCAGGAAGATCGGCAATAGCGGCGATCCGCGCCTGGGTTGAGTCTCCGCGGCGTTCAGCGTCCTTGCCATCAATAATTCACGATGGAGCCGAACGAAACCGGATCGAGGCTGGCTCCTCCCACCAGCACTCCGTCGATTTCCGGCTGAGCCATTAGGCTCTTGACGTTTTCAGGCTTCACGCTTCCGCCATAGAGTATGCGCATCCGGGCGGCTTGATCCTCGCCATAGCGCTTCTGCACTTCATTACGGATCATCTGGTGCGCTTCGGCTGCTATTTCAGGCGTGGCTGTCTTACCGGTTCCGATGGCCCACACTGGCTCGTAAGCAATGACGATGCGAGCGAACTGTTTGGCTTCCAAACCCGCGATGCCTTTGGAGAATTGTTCGATGAGCACTAGTTCTGTGTCATCGCTTTCGCGCTGTTCCAGGCGCTCGCCCACACACACAATCGGGGTCAGGTCCGACGCTAGAGCGGCAAGCGTTTTCTTCAGCACGGCTTCGTCGGTCTCACCGAAGTATTGCCGCCGCTCGCTATGTCCTACGAGCACGTGCGTGGCGCCTGTCGAGCGAATCATGGGGCAGGAAATTTCCCCGGTGAATGCACCTTCTTTCTCCCAGAAAAGATTTTGCGCTCCGATTTGAATGCGCGTCGAGAGTGCGGCCTCAACAGCCGTTTGCAAATCCGTGAATGGCGCCGAGACCACGATTTCGCAATGAGTGGAACCCGCCACCAGGGGCCGGAACTTTTCGAAAAACGTCGAGGTTTCGGCGGGCGTCTTGTACATTTTCCAGTTGCCCGCCATCACGGGTCGTCTCATAAGTTTGGATGATGAGGAACTCGACGGCTGCGGCTTGGCAGTCCGGGAGGAACTCTCTTCGAGGGTAGCACTAACGTGGTCGGAACTCGCCCGGATCAGCGCCGTTGTGTGCAGGAACGGCATGTCGCACAATGCGTGGCCGGCGGCGAATAGCTTTGCGCGCCGCCGCCGCCACTTTCGAAGCCACATGGGCCAGAATATGCTCCTCGGTCAGCGGCGTTTGTTGCAACAGATTCTGAAAGCACGCAGCGCCGGATTCGGTGCCGAGCATCTGCAGGCACAGGGCGGGGCCTTCCTGGATTCCCACATGGTGTTTCAAGAACAGAGCCAGGTCTGCTTTCACCAGGTAGATTCTGGTGTCGTCGCCCGGCATCACAACCTGGAAACGAAAGGTTCGTATGTTTGCCGCCTGCTCGAAACCAAGGTATCGCAATTGCACCGCTCCTTCCGGCTTCTCCGCCGGGCGCGTCGCGTTCTCATACAAATGGACGTTCGCCGCCTTGGGCCAATCACCAGGCTGCAGTTCGAAACTGACCGCCTGACCTACCGTGAGCAGCGCAATATCGTGTTCCCAAACCTCGGAGCTTCCGAAATAGACGGTCTGTCCGTTTTCCGCATGTATGTATCCGGAGCGGTTACCGGAACTCAGATTCTTGATTCGACCAACCATCGAGGTGTGGTTTCCCGGCAACGCGACGCCGTTACCGCCCCCCCGGGGCCGATAAAGCTCGAGTTGAGGCTGGCTAAGGGAGGAGTGCCTCGGATCAGCAGACTTAGTTCTGATGACCCAACGAGGAGAGCAAACAGTGCCCGCTCGTCTTCAATGGTCGTTCAATTGGCCACGAAAGTCAAACCTCTCGTCGACAGAGCGTGATTCTAAATCAAAGAGATACGAGCCGAATGAGGTTCAAAATCCGACCGTCCCATTACGCCCGCACGCGCACTCTAACCTCATCCAGATGGTTTAGAAGATCCAGCGGATCTTGATATACACGGTACGCCCCGGCCCGCTCCAGTTCTTCCTCGCCGTAACCGCCGGACAGCAAACCGACGCCGATCGCCTGGGCGCGGCGGGCCGCGAGTAAGTCCCAGACGCTATCTCCCACTACAACCGAATCGTCGATCGCGACTCCCAGCCGCTCTGCTGCCGCGAGAAACAAATCTGGATCGGGCTTCGCGTACCGCACTTGATCGCGCGTGACGACGGGCACATGACTCGGGACTCCGAAGTCACGAGTGTAGGGCCTGCGCTCTCCATGCGGCCGCTGGTCGCGATGGCGTAGGGAACGCTGATCTTCGAGAGATACTTGAGTAATTTCTGCGCGCCCGGCAACGGTCGCACTTGTGTGGCATACCGCGTAGGCCTTGGCGTGCAATTTCTGAAGATGCTCCGCGCCCTGTGGCGTGATCTTGCGGCGGGTCTCTCGCAGAAGCGCGTGGAATAGTCCGCCGCTCATTCCGATTCTGCGATGGATCCGCCAGACCGAGAGATCGATGCCCGCCTCTTCGAGCGCTTCCCGCCAAGCCAAGACATGCTGGTAAAACGCTGTCGACCAGCGTGCCATGCCATCCAGGTCGAACAGAAAAGCCGGCCCCCGACGATTGCGCCAAGCCGGCGCGATCGCGGCGTGGCTTTCCGAGGGGTGTTTATTACGTTGTTTCATCGGATGTTAGCCCCGCAGCGAGCTTTCGGTAGACGTGTCATACCCTCCGAACTGCAACCGAAGATCCCTCTCATCCTACGTCATCGCGAGACGCCGGATCTCTGCACTCCAATGCGGAATTTGTTACACTCACGGAGGATTTGACTGTCGGCGACGCCGGCCGAGAGTTTAGGGAAGCACTGAACTCGCTGTTCTTTTTCCGCCCAGCAAAGCTCGCTCTCAAATCGTTAGGGAGAGGTATTTGAAAAGTATTTTCGTCGGCAACCTGGACTTCAGCACCACTGAGGACATGATTCGCGCGCTGTTTACGCCTCACGGCTCGGTGGATCGGATCACCGTCATTACAGATCGGGAAACGGGACGTTCGCGTGGTTTCGCGTTTGTAGAAATGGCGGATGCCGGCGAAGCCGACCGGGCGGTCGCGGCTCTGAATGGCAGTAATCTGAACGGTCGTCCGCTGAATGTGAGCGAAGCCAGGCCGAAACCGATGGGACGTCCTCCGGACGGGCAGCGCCGCGAATCGCGCTGGTGACTGGGGATCGATCAGTCCGGACGTTCTGAATAAGGGGGAAATTTTTGGCAACCAGATCAAGCACCACTTTCAAAAAGCGTCAGAAAGAAATCGCTCGCCAGGAGAAACAGCGCGAGAAGCAGGCCAAGCGCATTCAGCGAAAGCTGGAGAAGCAGATCCGCGGACCACAGACGGAAGAGGAGATGATGGGCACCGCAGAGCAGCCAGATGATCCCTCACTGGATGGATGACAGGAAACTCGTGCCCCGCTCGATGCGCGTGCCGAAGTTTTCGGCCACTGTCTGGCCGATATCGGAAAGCGTCGGGCGCAGCCCCAGGTTGATTCCGCTCCGTGCTTTAGGCCCGCATACCAGCATTGGCACGTACTCGCGGCTGTGATCGGTTGACGGTGTAGTCGGATCACAACCGTGGTCGGCCGTGATAATCGCAAGGTCCGGATTTTCAAGGCGGTCCAGGAAAGCCGGTAACCAGGCGTCGAATTCCTCCAGCGCCCGCGCGTAGCCTTCCACATCGTTGCGGTGCCCGTACTGCTGGTCGAAATCCACCAGATTAGTAAAGATCAGGCCGCTTTTGAGTGAGCTTACGGCCTCCAGCGTTTGCGCCATGCCGTCGGCATTGCTCTTGGTCTTGACGTGATCGCCGATACCGCGTCCCAAAAACACATCGAAGATTTTTCCAACGCTGTAAACCTCGACATGACGTTCCTCGAGCCTGTCGAGCAGCATGCCTTTCGGTGGAGGCACGGCGTAATCTTTGCGATTGGCTGTGCGAGTGAACGAACCGGGCGAGCCAGTGAACGGCCGCGCGATCACACGCCCCAGTTCATGTTTGCCGCGCAGAATCTGGCGCGCCGTCTCGCAGATCTTGTAAAGCTCCCATAAAGGGATCACTTCCTCGTGCGCCGCGATCTGAAACACGCTGTCGGCCGAGGTGTACACGATGGGCGAGCCCGTGCGCATGTGCTCCGCACCCAGTTCCTGGATGATTTCAGTGCCTGACGCCGCCTTGTTGCCCAAGCTCCGCCGCCCAATGCGGCTCTCGAACTCGTCCATAATTTCGCGCGGAAAACCGTGCGGATAGAGAGGGAACGGTTTTTCGAGGTGAATGCCCACCATTTCCCAGTGGCCCGTAGTCGTGTCCTTTCCCGGCGAGGCCAGCGCACAGCGCCCAAAAGCCGCTCCGGGCGTTAACGCCGGCTCGACTCCAGCCAGCGGTTTGATATTGCCGAGGCCGAGCTTCGCGAGATTCGGGATCGTCAGCAGGCGCTTTCGCGCGATGTTGCCCAGTGTGTCGCTGCCTGTATCGCCGTAGTCGGCTGCATCCGGCATCTCACCGATACCGACGCTGTCCAACACAATCCAGATAACACGGCCGAACATCCATTCAGAATGTAGCATTAGTCGCGTAGCGACTTGATGATCCAGCCCGGTTGGCGACCTCTCGGGTCCGTATTTTCATCCACTTCCAGGCTCCCGTGCGACTGCCACTGTTAGCCGCACTCCTTCCAGCGGTACCTCCATCTCAAAATGGAACTTTTGTTAAATGCTTGGTAACCTGAGTACTTACCGGTGCGCCTATAATTGCGGGGCCGACGGCCTCTCATGCCGGTCAATGTTTCGGCATGTTGGTAGACTACGAGCTGATCAAACGTGCGCGCGATGGCGACGGAGCGGCGTTCAATGAGCTGGTTCGAGCGTACAGGAGACGGATCCTGGGCACGATTGCGCGTCTCATCTCACACCCTGAAGATGTCGAAGACGTGGGCCAGGAAGTTTTTCTGCGCCTCTACTTCTCACTCGATCAGCTCCGTTCGGCGGAAGTATTCGAGCCATGGCTTTATCGTTTGACGGCCAATGCTGCATATGATTATCTGCGAAAACGGCGGCGGAGAATGGAATCGCGCATGGCCGATCTCTCCGAGCAGCAGGTCATGCTGGCGGATGCCCAGGCCGGCGGGCGGGTGGATTCAGACGACAGTGAGCGCAAGCGCATTCGCGAAACCGTGGATTCACTTCTGGACGCAGTCTCCGAGGAGGATCGGGTGCTGCTGACGCTCAAAGAAGTCGAAGGTCTTTCCCTGAAAGAACTGGGAACGATTTATCAGGTCAATGAGAATGCGCTGAAGGTTCGGTTATTCAGGGCGCGGCAACGGGTCCTGAAGGCCTTCAACAACGCCGGACGGAAGCAGGCGAAAAGGGTGACCAGCCCTCGGTAAAGAGTCATATGGAAACCGTGAATCACCATATCGACGATCCGGGCGACGGCGAGCAATTGGACGCATTGTTTCGGGCGTACCGCTCAGCCTCCCCTGATCCGGAGACGGGGCCGAACTTCATGCCGCATTTGTGGCAGAAGATCGAAGCTCGCGAGCGCGGTTCGGCGATTTTTGCTCGTCTGGCCCGCAGCCTGGTGAGTCTGGCCCTGGCCCTGACGCTGCTGATGACCATTGCGGTATCGCTGCTGCGCAGGCAGGCGCCCGTGCCTCCCGAAACTTACGTCGAGGTTTTGGCCGAAGATCATGAAAACCAGAACTTTGACTACTTCGAACCGGTTCACGTCGAACCGGCCGCGGACCAGCATTAATGACTAAGCGCCCCATCTTCACGACACGGCTGTATCTGGCTTTGGTTTTCCTGAGTGGAATTCTGGTGGGCGGCTTCGGCGTGCGCCTCTACACGCTGAGTCCGGTGACGGCCAGCGTCAATCCCAGGAGTCCCGAAGAATTCAAGCGCCGCTACATCGACGAGATGCACGCGCGCCTGCGCTTGAGCGATCAACAGGTGAAGCAACTCGGACCGATTCTGGACGAAACCCGCCAGCGGTATCGCGAGTTCCATGAACGTTACAAGCCGGAGTTGAAGGCCATTCAGAACCAACAGGTCGGCAAGATCCGATCGATTCTCACCGAGGCCCAGCAGCCCGAATACAGCAAGATGCTCGAAGAGCGCGAAACAAAGCGCCAGAAGTCAGGCCACTGATCGCCGCTCGATCAGTGGCCAATAGCCCTACTTGTTCCTCAGCTTCTGAATAAATTCTTCCGTATTAAACCTTTCCAGCCCAGCGAAAGGGAAACTCGCAGCCACCTCAAAGATGGCATCGTCGAGATGGCCTTCACTTTGCCATGGAGACAACAGACCCGTTTGCAACAGCATCCCGATTATTGCGCTACGAAGCCACACAGCCGTGACGTTTGCTTCCGGGCTGCATACTTGAGCCAAAACCTCCGCATTAAAGCCGATTGCCGGCTGTTCTGTGGACTCGGTATCGCCGGGCTTTAGATCTGCTCCGGCTTTACGCATGAACTCGAAGAGGGCTTTGACGTCCGCTGGGTTGACAGGCGGTGTCTGACCACCGGCTGCCCAAGCTTCAAGATCGGCTTCAAGATCCGACATGGTTGCAACATTAGTTAGCACCGAATCCAGCGAGTTTCTCCGTAAGCCAGAGCAATCGGCACAGCCCGAGGGATTGCCATCTCGCAGATTTCGGACAGCGCTGTTGCGTGGAAGGAGTGTGCGGTTTCGATACTAAGCCAGCTGCTTTTTCTTGGTGCCAGTCTTGGCCGCCTCTTTAGTAGCCGCTTTGGTAGCTCTGGCCTTCTGGTACTTCCGCTCGAAGCGCTCGATGCGCCCTGCGGTGTCCATCAACTTCTGACGGCCGGTGAAGAATGGATGGCAGTTGGAGCAAATTTCCACGCGGATATCGCCCCTATGCGTGGAACGGGTCTTGAACGTATGGCCGCAGGCGCAGATGACGTTCACTTCGTTGTAAGCAGGATGGATAGCGGCTTTCATGGCATTTTGTTGGGATTCAGATTCGAGTATATCAAAACACGAAACCCCCGTGATTTGAGTGGAAGTCACGGGGGTCAGGTAGCCTGAGATTTAACCCGAGGCAATCAGTTTTCGCGTCGAAGTGGCCGGTCAGCATGAACGTGGCCCGCCACTGAAACGGAACCGACTACGTTAGAACGGTCGACTCAGTAGTCGGCCACCTCGCGCGGTCTACTTTCTATCATTTTTCTGGACCACCTCCTTCCTCAGTGATACCTCGATCGTATTCCGGAGTTGCGCGCCTGTCAAGAACCCGATCGTTCGAGGTTGCGGTTCCACAAATACCGGGCAGAGCTTGGGCCGTACGGATCACACAAGGTGGAGTACAACGGCACTAAGAGCTTGCTGATCAATCGCTTACGGTCGTGGCTCCGAAAGATTTGAACCGCGCGCGGCAAGCGTCCACCAAAACGGCACCAAAGGGCCCCTTGCGGAGTCCGAACAGTGCAAAGGAGGCAAAAACCACCAAGAGTACTGACTGACCTCTGGTTGAACCCCTGATCAGCCTTAAGCAACGCGCTTGCCAACGAATAAGTTCTCCGTTTCTAATTCTAACGTAAAGTTGTTACGCAATCCCAATTCCCGTAAATCGACGGCGATGCTCGATTATATTATGCGAATGCGGAGTCGCCGCATAGACCGCAGGGACGTGGGCTACAATCGACTGGTGAATCCACCGCCCGCGGGTGAGCAAGCGGACCTGCTGCACCTTCCGTTACTGGGGCGTGGTTTGGCTGGACTGATGGTCTCGGGGATTTTGTTCGGCTTCCTGGGCGCAATCCTGCCCGCCTGGGGCTATCACCTGTCCTCCGACTACAGCACCGTTGGTGACTATTTCCTCGGCATGGCGGCCGGAATCATCATTTCGACGAAGCTGGCCGGACGGCTGCTCGCAAGACGCGGCGTTGGATTCCTACTGATCAGTGCGTGCATACTGGCATGCCTCGCATTGATTTATCTGGCCCTGCTCCCGCCTCCCGTGCATCCGCTACAGCGGACTTGCGGTCTGGTTGTGCTCGGACTAGCCGCCGGCTTCCTGAACACGGCCGTCTTCTATACGATCTCACCGGCTTATGAGCGCGACCGTGCAGCGACGGTGAACTTCGGCGGCCTGGCATTTAGCCTGGGGTGCGTGGCCATCAGCGCGCTGGTGGCTGGAACGTTTTACGCCTCCTCGGTTCAAAGCATCCTCTTCATCATTGCGGCAATCCCGGCGCTGTTTGCGGTCTGGTACGCCCGAAGGCCGATCGCTCAGCCGAAGTTGCCGCCAGAGCCCACGCTCGGCCGGGTATTTCACGACTTTCGAAGCACGGGTGCGATCCTGCTGGCCGCTTTGCTTTTTTTCCAATTCGCCAATGCATGGTCGATTGCCGGATGGCTCCCCATCTTCCTGATCCACCGGCTGGGTATCAGTCCAAAGACATCGCTGCTGATCCTCACGATGTATTGGCTGGCGCTGTTGCTGGGACGGCTGGCGGCGGTGGGCCTGTTGCCCCGTATGCGGCATGGTAGGCTGCTCGCCATCAGCGCGGTTTTGGCGTTATTCGGATGCGTGCTTCTGCTGGAAACGAACAACGTTTTCGGCGCTTCCATGGGCACGCTGTTTGTAGGATGCGGCTTCGCCAGTATTTATCCGTTGGTGGCGGAAAGGATCGGCTCGGAATTTCCAGACTACCGGCCGGGATTTTTCAACGGCATTTTTTCAGTGGCATTGGCCGGAGGAATGCTTGCGCCGGGCACGCTGGGCTACCTGGCCGACAATTGGGGCGTAGGCATCGTCATGCTGATTCCAGTGCTTGGCACTTGCATGGTTTTCGTACTGGTGCTACTGATTTGGCTGGAAGCGAAGTTGAGGCTGGGATAGGGACCGGGAGATTGGTGAAAGCTGCTATTGGATCAAGCGGAGACTCATGACGTGACGGCGGCGCTCTCGCGGCGGCGAAAGGTTTCTCCTGTGTAGCGAAGGGCTCCTGCTTCTGGAGACCTGCGGCACGTCTGTTCGTGGTCGTAAGAAAACCCGCAAGTCTGCCGCCCAACCCGCTGCCGCCATGCGATACAGGAAACTATGCTGCCGCGGTATTCTTGAAGACCACGGTCACGCTATCGAAGCCCTCGCTACTGAATTGAATGCGAACTTCTTCGCCGCCTGCCGGTGTTTACGACGACAACACCTAGCTTAGCTCTCCTGAAACGGATTTAGGCAGCGGCCGAACAGGGTTCGAGTGCTCTTGCAACTACATACATTTCGAGTGCTCTTGCAACTACATACATTTCGAGTGCTCTTGCAACTACATACATAATGATAGAATCGTACCGCCACGAGCACAAGGGCAGCTCTGCGCCCGCGTGCCCGTTTCATTGTTCGTTGTGCCTGAAAGGCATGAAAAACTAAGCTAGCTCAGCTAGGACAACACCCACGGTGTCGCGATTTGTTCACCGTGCTCAACACCTCCTAGCTAGCCATTCCGGTAGAATAGCCAACTCATGCCCGTTGGCGGTCCCGCGCTTCTGGCGCTCACCCTGGCTTCCGTCATCCTGCTGCTGTTTCTCATTCTCGTGGTGCGCCTGCATGCTTTTCTCGCGCTGCTGCTGGCGAGCATGATGCTCGGCATTACCGCGGGGATGGCGCCGGTGGCGGTGCTCAAGTCCATTCAGTTTGGTTTCGGAGATGCCCAGGGATTCATCGCGGTGGTTGTGGGCTTGGGCGCAATGATCGGCCGCTTCGTGGAACTGTCCGGAGGGGGCAGGGCACTGGCGGATGCGCTGCTCGGCAAATTCGGACGCGAGCGCGCCAGGTGGGCCATATTGGCGGCGGCATTTCTGGTAGGGCTGCCGATCTTTTTCGAAGTCGGTTTCATCATCCTCGCGCCGCTGGTGTGGAGCCTGGCGCGTGAATCGAAACGTTCGCTGCTCTATTACGGGCTGCCTATGACCGCGGCACTTACGTTCACGCACGCGCTGGTGCCCCCGCATCCCGCGCCTTCCGCCGCCGCTCAACTTCTGGGTGCAGATCTCGGCCGCACCATTCTCTACGGCATCGCGCTGTCGGTCCCCATGGCAATCATTGGCGGGATGGTTTACGGCGGCTGGATCGCAGGCCGCATGTGCATTCCCGTGCCGCCCATGGCAGGCGCCGTGGAGCCGGAGCAGCAGAAGAAACCGCCATCACCCTACGTAGTGGCATTTGTCCTAATTTTACCGGTGCTGTTAATTTTTTCCGCCAGCATCGCGAACGCCGGGCACACGCCGGGCACGTCAGCGCTGAATTTTCTCGGACACCCTTTCACAGCTCTGATGATTGCCACGCTGGTGGCCATGATTGCCCTGGGAGCGGCGCGCGGTCTCAACCGTGGCGACATTGCGCGGATTGCGGCGGACTCGCTCGGGCCTATCGGAGGCTTGCTGGTCATCATGGGTGGCGGCGGCGCATTCAAACAGGTGATTGTGGATTCGGGCGTGGGTTTATATGCGGGCCAGTTATTGGCTGCGTCGCACATCTCGCCGCTGCTGGTGGCTTATCTGATCGCAGCCGCGCTGCGGGTGGCGCAAGGGTCGGCGACGGTGGCGATCATCACGGCAGCTGGAATTGTCGCACCGCTGGTGAAATCGGTAAGCGGGTACACGCCCGAAATGATCGTGCTGGCGCTTTCGCACGTCAATGACGCTGGATTCTGGCTGGTGAATGAGTACTTCGGCATGGCGGTGCCGCAGACGCTCAAGAGCTGGACTGCGATGAAAGTGATTGCGTCGGTGTCAGGATTCGCGCTGGTGCTGGCGGCGCAGGCGCTGTTCGGATGAGACGCGATCAGATTCCATCCGGGGGCAGTTGCGCGAGCCGCTTCTTCATCTTTTCCGGCAGGACGGTGTCGAAATCGTGGCAGGCACGGCGGAACCCGTCTCTCACCTCGTAAGGCGCGGCAGTCGCGAGCACATGAGCCGCCGTCGTGAACTGCGGAATGCACGCGGACTGTGCCACATAACCTGGCAAAGGTTTCGGCGCAAAGGTCAGGAACAGCAAAACGAGCATGGTGGCGACC
>QHXW01000133.1 GCA_003223115.1 Acidobacteriota bacterium | reverse complement strand
AAACCCTTTCCACAGCCCCTCAATCACGGAGACCGCAATGACGGCGATCAGAACCACATCGAGCCAGTACATAGCACCTCTATATATCATGAATGTACGAAGCGGGCGGCCGGATTGTTCGGGGAAATTGGGCGGGTGGAGGCAGAAGTCAGGAGTCAGACCCCGCGCAGCTTCCGGTACAACTCGGCAAACTGTTCGAGTGTCAATTGCTCGGCGCGGCGCGAGGCTTCCGGCAGAGCATCAACCAACACTTTGCCGAACGTTCCTACGAGATTGTTCCGCAACGTTTTCCGCTTTTGACGGAAGCAGAGCCCGGCGAATTCGAGGAACGCCGCCGGAACATCGATCTCGAGCTCGGCCGCGCGGTCGTGAGGCCGCAAACGAATCAATGTAGAGTCCACTTTGGGCGGCGGGCGGAAAGCGGCGGTGAGCCTCTCGGCCACTTCCTTTTGGATGAGAAACACGGCCTGCGGCAGTCGATTCCCGAGCTGAAGCGTTTTCTCGATAAGGGGCGTAGCCGCGTAGTACGGCAGATTGCCAGTGATGACGGCGCGGCCCCATTGACCGAGGTCGAGATCGAGCGCGTCGGCGTGGACCAGCGTCAGGCGCGGGTTTCCCGAAAACTTCGCCGCCAGGTGCTCCAACATCACCGGATCGATTTCGATGGCTACCACGCGCTCGGCTCGGTCCAACAACCGCTCCGTCAGCGCACCTTTGCCCGGGCCAATTTCCACGACGAGCGGCTCTTTTCGCTTCTCAGACCCTGCGGGTGGTTCGGGGCAGACAGCTTTCGCGATGCGATCAAGTATGGAAGTTTTAACGAGAAAATGCTGGCCCAGCTTCTGGCGGGACACCAAGCCCGAAGCTCAGCCTTTGACCACGATGCGGCGGAAGGAAATCAATACAGTGCTGGCCGCGGGCAGACCGAAAGCGGTGGCCGGCTGGAATTTGGTGAACAGGATCATGTTGGCGATATCGTTGCGCATTTGCTTGCTCACGCTGCCATTCGGCAGCGAATAATCCACAACCGAGCCTTTGTCATCGAGTGTCAGTTGCACCACAACATCGTTCTCACTGAATCCGAATGGTGGCGGAAACGCGTCCACCGTTGCATCGGATTGGGTGTACAGACCGCTAGGCACGTCGTTGTGCATTTGGCGCTGGAACTGGAATGTGGGCACCAACATGGAGAACAGGAACAACGCCGACAGCAGACCGCCGGCAAAAGGAATGGCAAAGGGCCGCATGAGGTTGTC
>QHXW01000130.1:2548-7089 GCA_003223115.1 Acidobacteriota bacterium | reverse complement strand
GATGGGCAGATCCAGCTCGATGCGAGTATACGTATCGAGTTCGCGCCGGTCACGGATGACCGCCTTGCGAATGTCGCCAAACCAGCGTCGGTCCTGTTCATCAGGCTCAAGCTTGCCGAGGAGCCGCGTCCAGAAAGCGATCAGCTTCGGACGCTTGACCTTGTACCAGTCATCGGCCGAATGCAATCCGTCGACCAGCGAAGGAATCAGTTCTGTTTCAGCTCCGGGCTCTGGCGCAGGGCTGTCCTTTGCTGTCACTTTGTGTTGATGCAAGCGAGCGGAGTTGTCCTGTCCGCCAGACACTGCGGAGACCTGGGCGAATGGAGCGAGCAGGAGCAAGCAGAGCGGGCCCAGCAGGGAAGCGTTCACAAGTTCCAGCCTCTCTATATACCCAGACGCGCCCGCGCGTAGTGCAGGCTCGCTGTCACGTTCTCCTGTTCAAGCTGCAACAGGCCGGAGCGACTCTCGTGTCCCACCCGAGGTAACAGTTGCAGGCGCTTCTGCGCGTTGCTCACCAGGCGCAGTGTGTCGGCGAGATATTTACCGTTGCGATCCGGAAACGTAACCCAGTATTTATCTGTCAAACACGGTACTTCGAGTGGGTTACGCGTGATCATCTCAAGTGTGAAATGAACCTTCGGCCTAGCCTTGCGCACCAGCTCCGCTGTCTTCTTCAAATCGATAATGCCTTCGCCCAGCGGCACCTCGGACAGCAGGAAACCATCGGCATAGGGCTCGACGGCCATATCCTTCACGTGTGTCGAGAGCGCGTAAGGCGCTAGTGTCTCAATGGCGGCCATGGGCGCATCGAGCAGCGCGATATTGTTGCCCGTATCCAGGCACACGCCGAGATACTCACTCGATTTATTTTTCATGATGCGGGCGAGTTCCTCCGCCGTCCAATCCTTGTGATTTTCGATGGCGAGCGGCATGCGTTGACGCGTTACGATGGGCAGCGCGCGATCGATGGCGGCGACGCTTTCGGTGACGAACGTCTCCCACGAACGCAGATCGGCAAAGTCCTCGTAACGGCGCCCGCCCAGACAAGCCGTGCGGATGACGTCTGCTCCAGCAACTTTTGCGGCTTCGACGGCGCGCTCGAATTCTGAAGCGTCTTCTTTCTTGGGCAATGCGGCCATGGCTTCGAAATACATGCCAAGCTGTTCCATGCGCGCGCGCAGCTTTTTCAGATAGGCCGGATCCGTGGAAGAAAGCCCGGCCTGAATCCCTCCGGCGCCAAGTGAGTGGGCGTACTCCAGGAATTCATAAGTGTCATGAGGTTTACGCGCGGTCATGAACGACGTGGTCGCAAGGCCCATGCTGGTGCGGGGTGTTGCGACTGCCGCAGCCGCCGTACCCGTCGCAGCGAGGAAACGCACGCCGGCAGGCCCGGCAGCGACGCGCATCAATAATTGCCGTCTGGTCATAAGTGGAAACTCCGCAACACTTCGTCCCACGGCTTCCGGTAGGGCCTTTCGAGCCATTTGGAAGCTTCTCGATCGCCGATGATCTCTTCGGTTTCCGGGTTCCAGCGGATCTTCCGGCCGGTGCGCAGCGAAATATTCGCCAGATGGCAGGCGGTGCTGACCTGGTGGCCTTGCTCCACATCCGCAATGGGACGCTGGCGCGATTTGATGCAATCGAGAAAATTGCGCACATGCAGATCAAACTGCTCTTGGGATGAGCCCGCCATCTTGAATGGCTGAATCCAGGGCTCAGGCGTGACCTTGTTGCGTACCGGCCCGCCCGCGGGATGACCTATGAACGTTGGGATGGCGTTCGACGGATCCGACTTCATATCCGGGTAAATCTGAAATCCCAACCGATCGATACTCAAACAACCTTTGGTTCCGAAGAATTCGAGCTGACCTTCGCCGCGCCGGCCGGCGCTCGCCTCCCGATAGGAGTACACCGCTGTGAAATCCGGATATTCGAACAGCGCGTCCTGAGTATCGGGAGTCTCGCCATGGTCTTCGAGGGCAAATCGCCCGCCGCTCGAAGAGACCGCCACGGGACCCTTGGCCTGCATGGCCCACTGCACGACATCCAGCTCATGCGCCCCGAGGTTGGTCATCTGACCGCCGGAATAATCCCAAAACCAGCGGAAATGATAGAGCGAGCGGTGCGGATTGTACGCACGCTTGGGAGCGGGGCCCAGCCACATGTCGTAGTCCAGATCATTGGGCGGCGCGTCATCAGGCGGCGAACCAAAACCCGGCATGATGTTCCGGAAAGACGTCCCACGCACGCTCATGATTTTGCCGATGGCGCCCGACCGCAGCATCTCGACAGCCTTTTGAAAATGCCGGCCCGAGCGCTGCTGCGTGCCTGCTTGCACCACCCGGTTGTAGCGGCGCGCCGCCTCTACCATCCAGCGGCCTTCCTTCACAAACAACGTGAGCGGCTTCTCGACGTAGACATCTTTGCCGGCGGCACACGCCATGATGGTGATGAGCGCGTGCCAGTGGTCGGGCGTCGAGACTACGACAGCCTGAATATCTTTGTCGTCCAGCAGCTTTCGAAAATCGCGATAGGCTTTGGCCTGCCCGCCGCACGCCGCCACGCCTTGCTCCAGGCGCGGCTGATAGACGTCAGACATCGCGGCCAGATCCGCATCACTCTGCTTCTTGAAATCCTGAACATGTTCGTGGCCGATGAGCCCGAAGCCGATGAAGCCGACCTGTACGCGGTCATTCGCGCCGGCGATGCGCGCATAGGAAGCGGCCGTGACCGCTGTGACGAAGCCGCGGCGGGTGGTAGCATCAGAATTTCCTATGCCCATAGCATTCGAGAATATCATCGAATCCGGCGACTCTTCGCTTTACGACGTTCGTTCGAAGGCGCCTGGTCCACGCGGTTCGTTACCTATCACTCCGGAGATGCTGGTCACGCGGCCTTCCGGGGATTTGTTCGGCTGGGCCCAAAACGCCGGAATGGGCTGGAACCCGCAGGCCCTGGGCTCAAAAGAGATTCTCATCCTGAGCACGCATGGAGGAATCCGCAAGCCGGATGGCACGCCCATAGCGTTGGGATATCACACGGGTCACTTTGAGGTGGGCCTGCTGATGCAGGCGGCGGCGGAAGAGTTGAAATCGCTCAGCGCCGTGCCCTTCGCCGCCTACTGCACGGATCCATGCGACGGGCGAACGCAGGGCACAACGGGGATGTTCGACAGCCTTCCTTATCGAAATGATGCTGCCAGCGTCTTTCGCCGCTTGATTCGGTCGCTCCCCACGCGAAGCGGCGTCATCGGTGTGGCCACCTGTGATAAGGGTCTGCCGGCGATGATGATGGCTCTGGCTGCCATGCATGACCTGCCGTGCGTGCTGGTGCCCGGTGGCGTCACGCTTTTGGCCGAGGAAGGCGAGGACGCTGGACGGGTGCAATCTGTCGGCGCCCGGTTTGCGCACAACCAGATCACGCTCGAAGATGCCGCCGAAAATCTCTGCCGCGCATGCGCCACTCCCGGCGGCGGATGCCAGTTTCTAGGCACTGCGGCCACGGCACAAGTGGTGGGCGAAGCTTTGGGCCTGGCGCTCACGCACTCGGCATTGGCGCCATCAGGACATCCTATCTGGCTCGATATGGCGCGTCGATCGGCGCGCGCTGTTTTGTCGCTCGAGTCACGCGGCATCACTACGCGGCACATCCTTACTGATTCCTCCATCCGCAATGCCATGACAGTTCATGCGGCCTTCGGCGGATCGACCAACCTGATCCTGCATTTGCCGGCGATTGCGCACGCCGCGGGTCTCAAGCGGCCCAGTGTAGATGACTGGACCTCCATCAATCGCACGGTGCCGCGCCTGGTGGACGCTCTACCGAATGGTCCGCGTTCGCATCCGACGGTCCAGGTTTTTCTCGCCGGTGGCGTACCAGAGGTGATGCTGCATTTGCGCCGTGCCGGGTTGCTCGACCAGGATGCGCTTACCGTTAGCGGCGAAACGCTGGGCTACATGCTCGATTGGTGGGAAAAATCCGAGCGGCGCGCCCGCCTTCGCCAGGTGTTGCAAGAGCGCGACGGCGTTAACCCCGGCGACGTGATTATGGATCCCGAAAGCGCCCGAACACGCGGCCTCACTTCGACCGTGACCTTTCCACGCGGCAATCTGGCGCCAGGTGGTTCGGTGATCAAGAGCACGTCGATCGATCCGAGCGTAGTTGATCCTGATGGCGTGTATCGCAAAGTGGGCGCAGCTCGAGTGTTCCGCACCGAAGTTGCAGCGATTGCCGCCATCAAGAGCCATGGACCCGACCGCATCCAACCCGGCGACATCATCGTGTTGATCTGCCGCGGACCCATGGGCTCCGGCATGGAGGAAATTTTCCAGATCACTTCCGCGCTCAAGCATCTGGACTTCGGCAAACACATCGCCTTGCTCACGGACGCGCGCTTCAGCGGCGTATCGACCGGAGCGTGTATTGGCCACGTCACACCGGAAGCCCTGGCTGGCGGGCCAATCGGCAAGGTGCTGGATGGCGACCTTATCGAAATAACGATTGATCGCGTGCGCCTGGAGGGAACCGCACATTTGACTGGC
>QHXW01000130.1:0-2288 GCA_003223115.1 Acidobacteriota bacterium | reverse complement strand
TACCTTTTACCGCGATGTTCTGCCTGTTCTGCAAATGCGTTGCCAGGAGTGCCACCGGCCGGGCCAAATCGCGCCCATGCCCTTTCTGACGTACACCCAGACGCGGCCCTGGGCCAAAGCCATCCGCGAAGCGGTGCTGACCAAGAAGATGCCGCCTTGGTTTGCCGAGCCCGGTTTTGGACCGTTCGCGAATGACCGTTCGTTGTCGAAACAGGAGATTCAGACGCTTGTCGCGTGGGTTGAGAGCGGCGCCGCCGAGGGTAATTCCACCGAAGGTCACCTAAAGGCCGCGCCTCCGCCACGCCGTTGGGTCGAAGGCTGGGACATCGGTCGGCCGGACAGTGTGATTGAGATGCCCAATGCGTTTCGTGTGCCGGCGAAGGGCGATGTGGATTACCAGTACATTGTTGTCCCCACCGGTTTCACAGAGGACAAGTGGGTCCAGATGTCTGAGTTGCGCGCTGGTGACCCGGCCGTGGTGCATCATGCGGTGGTATACATTCGCGAACCTGGTTCGAAGTGGCTGCCGGATGCGAAGCCCGGCATCCCTTATGTTCCCGCTGGGCAGACTGCGCGCGAGCGCCTGCTGAACGGCAGCACCACGAGCGACATTCTCATGGTTTACGCTCCGGGAAACATTCCTGAAAGATGGCCGTCTGGTCTTGCGAAATTCATCAAGGCGGGGTCAGACCTGGTTTTTCAAATGCATTACACGCCAACAGGACACGCGACCAGCGATCAATCGCGAGCCGGCATCGTCTTTGCGCACACCACACCCGGGCGGCGCGTCATCACATTACAACTCGGGAATGACAGGTTTATCATTCCACCCGGTGATCCAAACCATCGCGTGGAGGCTTGGGGGACGCTGCCCAATGACGCGACGCTGCTCAGCTTTTTCCCGCACATGCATCTACGCGGCAAAAGTTTTGAGTACAACATCATCGAAACTGACAACCGCCGCACTCTCCTCAGAGTGCAGCCGTACAACTTCCATTGGCAGCTCTCTTATCGCTTGAAACAGCCGTTGCTACTCAAAGCCGGAACAAAGATTGAGTGCGTGGCATATTACGACAACTCACGAAACAATCCCAACAACCCCGATCCAGAAGAAGCTGTGCGCTTCGGGCCGCAGAGTTGGGAAGAGATGATGATCGGTTTCTTTGACGTCGCAATTGACGCGCATATTGACAAGCAAGCATTCTTCATCCGGCGCCCATAATCTGCGCATGTTCCAAGCGGGTGGCTACGCCGACCCGGGCGCGTCCCTGCCTGACGAATCCGATTCGGGGGTGGGGCCGTGCAGGCGGCTGAAAAAATTTCTTCAGAGTTCCAAATACAAGCTTGATGCTGTGATCGTGCGTGTCGCATCTGCGCTCCAATTCGTCCAGCTTTTGAGCAAGGCTTGCATAGTCCGCGGCGACTTGGCGCAACTTCACGAACGCACGCATGATGGCAACGTTGACCTGAACGGCCCGCGAACTTCTCAGCACCCGAAGAGAGCATTGCGACACCTTCTTGCGTGAATGCATACGGCCGGTAACGCCTTCCACCGCGTCTCATCTTTGAGGTCACAAATTGTGACCTCAAAGAATTCGCCTCTTCAACCGTGAGTTCAAACATGAAGTCGGATGGAAATCGGTTGTGATTACGCTTGACCGCCTGATTGAAAACTTTTGTCGGTACTCGATAAAGTTCGGCCAGGTCGCGGTCAAGCATCATCTTTTGTCCGCGCATCACGTAAATGCAACGCGCGATCATTTCGACGGCAGCGGCGGTCCTTCTGGACGCAAGGGTAAGTTTCTTGGAGGGCACGTAAGTATGTGCAGCGAGCAGGCGGGAAATTTCAGAAATTCTCCGCCGGGCCAACGGCCGCACTGCGCGGAGCCTTGTGCCACAATGAAAAGAAATCACAGCGGGCGCGTCGTGCGTCCTCCAGGTGGCGAAACAGGCAATTGATGGATTCAAAAGGCGTCGACCTCAAGCAGACCCTCAATTTGATGCGCACGGCCTTTCCGATGAAGGCCAACCTGCCTCAGTCCGAGCCCAAGATGCTCGAGCGGTGGCACCAGGAGGACATTTACGGCCAGGTGCGTCAAGCACGTGTCGGAAAGCCGGTTTACATCCTGCATGACGGGCCACCTTACGCCAACGGCCACATCCATCTGGGCCACGCGTTCAACAAAATCCTGAAGGATTTCGTCCTGAAATCGAAGTGCATGGCGGGCTTCGACACGCCGTATGTGCCGGGCTGGGATTGTCATGGCCTGCCCATCGAAATCAAGGTC
>QHXW01000560.1 GCA_003223115.1 Acidobacteriota bacterium | reverse complement strand
TCGTCGAATCCAAATCGGAGTTCCGGCGAATCGGCTTCGGGAGCAACGATCTCCGTGTGCAGCGTGCCGATGTACTGGTTCATGCTCACAAATCCTATGTCAGCAGGAAGCATATCGAGAGTACGGCCGACAAACTCATGCTGTAGCGAAATATCGCGATCATGTGCAATCGCCACCAGAGGCCCGTCCGGATGCGGCGGCCATTTTTCCAACTCAAGTTTCCGAGCGTAGGCGTAAGTTCCGCCGGGAGAGATTCCGGCCATATCGAGCACCAGATCGCGATCCAGATAAAAGAAGCGCTCGTTGATGTCGAACAGCCCGAAGCCGGCTTGCGCGGCAACGCGCGCGCTGTGGTTTTGATATGACTTCGACCATCCGCCCCCGCCGATGATCACCGAAAGCGGACATGCGTCGAAATCCTCTCGCAGATAATCGATCGAACGCTTTAGGTGAAAAAGTTGCGTCAGCGCCGGCGCCTCGGTTCCGCGACGTGTGTCCTCGAATTCCTCATACCACCCGCTGGCGGACGCCTCGCCGTCGAGGTCCGACGTCCACCATGGACCTGGAGGAGAATCCAAGTCTGGTTGCATGTGTGTCCAGCCGTGGCTTTGGATTTCCAGAACTCCCGCCGACACTGCCGCTTTCAGGGCTCGTTGAGTGGAGGAGTAGTCTTGCATCACACCATAGGAGTCAGTGAATTTCTGCTTCCAAGGGGAAATCACCCGGTGCGTTTTCCGGTCTACAAATCCTGTAACCACATTGGCTGAGATGACGGCCTTGCGTCGAACGAGCTGTGGAATGACTTTCTCGCGCATCAACTCTTCACTCACTGTTTGATAGCGCCAGTAAGAAAGGAACGACTTATCGGCCGCTCCCCAGTCATCCAACATCAGCAAGATTCGCCGTGAGTAGTCCAGATCCGGCAAGACCAAGTACCCGAGGCTCCAAACAAGCGAACGGAAGAAGATACTGTGCCAGTAGGGAGAATCGCGTAATGCCGAAAAGCCCGGCGCGCCCATCCAGATAGCTGCACTGTCAGACCCAGACTGATGGACCGTGAGCACGGGGTGCCGTCCCTGGCTGACCAGGACCTGTGCGCCTTGAGGTTCTACCCAGAGGCGAGCGCCAAACTGCCAGTTCGCCGGCTTCTGTTGCGCCACTTCGCGAGTGATGTAATGCGCTGGTCCCATGACGAGCGGATCGGTGGCGCTATAGTTCTCTTTGAACTTGAGGCCGAGGAGTTTCTCGAGTGCCGGGTCCAGGAAGCGGGAACCGATGACCACGAGACTTGTGCCGCCATCGGAGGCCTCTACGAGGCTCGCAACGTTCTTGTTGGTATGGGAGGTCGCATCTGCCAGCCAGACCACGGTGCCGTAGCGTATTCGTCCGGATCGCTCAAAGAGATAACCGGCGCCAATGGTCTGCTGGTCCAACCGGAGAATGTCGAAGGGCAGGGACCAGGCCTTTAGCAAGGCGGCGACAGGCTGAAAGGGATCGTTCCCAGAGGCGATTACCTGGCTGGCAGGATCGGCCCAGCGGTCCACCACCAGCAGCACTCGGTAAGGCTTGAGTGCCCACGAGTTGTCGGGCGGCCGCGCATTGCCGGTTGCGGTGACGAGCGACACGGCAAAAGTCAACCAATACGACCATTGTCGGAACAAACGGGACGCCCTGCGCAAATTCAGTCCAACATCCCAGTCAGAATTCAATGCGCCCGCGCAATTCCACCATTCGCTGTCCGGCTCTTTCGCCCGAGTACAGGCCGTATGTTTCACCAATCACGCCAACGCCACCCGGAACGGAGATGTTGCTGGCGCTGTCCGGGAACAAAAAGTTCGGATGGTTAAAGACGTTTGAGATCAACGCCATGAAATCAAAATGTAGTCTCTCTGTGATTGGAAATCGTTTGAGAACAGTCAGATTGTGAACTTGAATCCCAGGCCCTTCCAAGATGTTCGCACCGCTGTTGCCGAACCTGCCTGCAGGTGGGACGACAAAGCATGAGGCATCGAACCATGAATGGATCGAACGTTGCCCTGGAGGCAAGTTGCCATCGCAGACGCGATCCGGGAACCCACCGCGCGTGTTTGTGCGCGAGGGGTCACTACCGGAGAACTTGGGCGAGAAGTATTGACCGCCCTGCAGATAGGTCACCCATACGAGTCTCCACCCCCCGAGGATCTGGTTCGCCGCGCCGGGTATACTGCTGAGGAAGCGGTGTCCTCTGCCAAAAGGTAACTCCCACACGGTGTTGAAGACCACACGGTGCTTAGCGAAGAAGTCGCGGTTCCAGAACAGTGGAGCGTAGGGATTTTCTTTGTTTAGCATGTTATTCATTCCGTGCGCCCAGGTCCAATGAGCGTCAAATGTAACCCATCCGACGCGGCGGTTGGCCTCAAAAGTCATGGAATCATAGTTCGTTGCGCCATTCGTACGGTAGACGGTCGCGCTAACGAATTGCGGGTACGGGCGGCGGCTGGACGTAAACGGGATGAGGCTGGCCTCCGGTTTATTGGTGTTAATGCTGTAGTTCAAATCCCGATTCCGCGAGCCAATGTACGACAGCCGGAGCCCGATGTCGCTTACCTGCCGCTCCACCGTTGCGTTGAACTGGTGGATTTTCCCATTCTCCGTGTGCAGTGGAACTGCGGTCACGCTCTGGGAAGGAACAGTAGGCGAAACGCCGCCAGACGGAAACGGATCCGGCATCTGGAATAACGGCACGCCGTTGGTGATTTCGTTGTAATAGGTCTCGGTGAGCGCAAACGGTCCCCCTCCCTGTTGCCGGGCGAACTGCCCCAGGAATTCGTTATAGATCCCGTAGCCTCCCCGAAAGACCATCTTGTCAGTCAGACGGTAGGCAACGCCGATTCTGGGGACGAAATTGCGCATCTTAGGATCGGGAACGACCTGCCCGGCGACGACGTTGATCGTTTTGGGGTAGTAAGGGCTGACCTTCGACCGCGCCTTCTGGGGCACCACCACGTCGCCGGTTTTGGGGTCCCAGTTGTACATCAGTCCGTCGTCATAAGTCGTCGCGCTGAAGCGATCCCATCGCAGTCCAATGTCCAGCGTCAGCTTCGGCGTCACTTTGAAAGTATCCGTGACGAAAATTCCCAGCTCTTTGGTCGAATACTTCCGGTTTAGGATTGGGTTCAACCTGGAACTAGTAATGGGTAGTCCCAACAGGAAATCGGCATAAGCATTTCCCGTCCAGGTGCCATCAAATGCGAAGTTGCCATAGTTGTCGTTGGGGACCGTTCCATCGAAGCGGAAGTACGATCTCTGCTCGAAGCCGAACTTTACGACATGCTTGCCAGCTGACCGGGTCACGTTATCAGCGTAAGTGAAGTTCCGATGGTCCACGACGGAACCACCGCGATTAATGAAGATGTCCGGGTAGCCGTCGATGCGAAAAGTGGGAGACCCACCAATTTTCGTAACGCCCGCAGCATTCACGCCCTGTAGCCCCAACTTTTCCACAACAGTCGCCGCCGGTGCTGGCTGGATGCCTTCAATCGGTATGTCATATTTGATTCCATCGCGGTTGCCACCGAAAGTGAATGTATTCACGGTAGTGGGCGAAAAGACATAGATATCCGTCGCAACCCACGCGTGACTTTGGCGGTTCGTTGTCGCGTTCAAGGTTGGGTAGTTCCCAGCGTCAATGTAGCGTGGCAAATAACCTTGGAATCTGCCGTACAACGAGTGCTTGTCGTTCAGTCTGTGGTCCACTCGGACCGACCATACATCCGCGCGGAACTGGTCGTCAGGATAGGGATGGATCCAGCCGAAGTTATCTACCAACCCTGACCGGTTCGGCTCAGGAATGAAGTTCTCTTGAAGTGTCTTGGCGACACTGCTAATGCGGTTGGGTGGAATGATGTTGCCGGGGAAGGGACTGCCCGTTAGCGGGTCGTTGATGATCACAGCAGGGCTGGACGTAAACAATTCCGAAAAGTCTCCGCCCCGCATTCTCGGGGTTGGCGCGCTTTGAAGATAAAAAGCCTTTCCCGGGACCCGCTCGCCGTTCCAGATCCCATAGAAAAATGTCTTGTTCTTGAAGATCGGTCCGGAGGCGCTGAGGTTCATGGTGTGGTAGATGACCTTTGCCTTCTGGTCCTCGAAGAAATTGCGGGCACCCAAAGCCGAGTTCCGGTGATAGTAGGAGGCCTCGCCGTGATACTCATTAGTGCCGCTCTTTGTGATGGTGTCGAAGAACCCAATCCGCGAGTACTCAGCCGTTTGGTTTACGGAAACGGCCTTAACCTCCTGGACTGACTCCATGTTGACAGTCTGGCTGTTTAAAGTTTCCTCCTTAATTCCGTCTTGGCCCATGTCGACCTGGGCTCCGCCCTGACCTGCAAACCTCGGCGCGCCCCAATCGCCTGGCTCGCGCTGAACTTCCGGCAAAATGGCCAGGACCGCGTACGTCCCGGAGAATGCGTTACCTGGGATCGGCAGATCCCAATAGCGCTTGGCTGCATTAAAATCGGTACCGATCTTGCCCTGCTCGGTTTGGATGGCCGTAGCAGCCGCACTCACGGTCACTTCACTGGCGACTTCGCCGACTTCAAGAACGACATCGATCCTCCGCACCTGGTTGCTTTGGAGCATGACGTCATCGGTGACAGACTTTTTGAAGCCGGCCAGTGTAGCGGTGAGTTGATACGTGCCGGTTTTCAGCCCGGGCATTTCATAGCTTCCCTGGGCATCGGTTGTTACCGTCCGCGCCACGATATTGGTTGATACTTCACGGGCGGATATACTGGCTCCGGCGACCAGCGCGCCGCTTTTGTCAGTAACCGTTCCCCTCAGCGTGGAGAGACCTTCCTGCCCGTGAATGACGGGAGCTGAGAGGAGAACAAGCATTAAGGAAGAGCAGAATTCGGCATGAAACTTTCGTGTCAAGGGCCCTGATTTCCAGCCTGACATGTTCCCTCCTGTGCAATAAATGGTTTCGGAGACGTTATCACAGATCGGCAGTGGTTTCAACCCTTAATTTTTCATCTAAAAGAAGCCGACAGACCTCCAAGAACTTACGCGGGTCCTCACGAGAGTCGAACCCTTTTGGTACGCAAAAAAAGTCTTAAGTCCTCAGGCGATCGGACTTGTTTTTGCGGTAAAACAGATAAGCGGCATGCCCAGAATCGCTTTGCATTGGGTAAAGAGCATCTTGCTCACGCTTTATCAGAGGTCTGCCATCACCAGGGATGAAATCGTTCGGAGCACTGGTCTGAACCCGGCAAGCGTGAGTCATGCGCTTCAGCGCCTGTTGAGTTCGGGCACGATCGTGAAGGTGGGTGAGCTGAAATCCAGCGGCGGCCGCCGGCGTGAAGTCCTCAAGCTCAATCCCGAGGCAGGCTATTTTGTCGCGGTCGATCTGGAGAGGACCCGCATTCGCTATGCTCTAACGAACCTGGTCGGAGACATCCGCTACCGTTGGGAGCAAGAACTGGACGTAGGCATGGACGTCGCCGTTTCGAACCTGCTGCGAGGCCTCGAAATGGTTCAGCGCAACCTGGCGCCCTGGCAGTCTTCACGGCTCCTGGCGGTCGGAATTTCCTGCCCCGGCTTCATACACGAAGACGGACTCGTCACTGCCGTCAATCTGGGCTGGCGGCGATTTCCGCTGGCAGAAAAGCTCAAGGAAGCGACTGCGCTCCCGCTGTTCCTGGATACGGCATGTCGCGCCTACGTCCAGGCGGAGCGCCGTTTAGGCTGCGCACAGGGTTGCGACAGTTGTATCTACATTGAAATCGGAAAAGGCATCGGCGCCGGGATCGTAACAGACGGCGACTATCTCGACGGACGCGATCACATGGCCGGCGAGTTCGGGCATATTACTATCGATCCGACTGCTGCTGATCCATGCAATTGTGGCAAGCAGGGGTGCCTGGAGGCCATCGCATCCAGCTCCGGGATGGTGAGACAGTACAAAGATGTTTCCGGCCTTTCGGCGGCGGGGAAGGATCACGTACGGTTGAGTGACATATTCGAGGACGCCAGAAAGAACGAGCCGGTCGCGCTCTCCGTGATCGACCGGGCGAGCAAGGCTCTCGCGCTGGGGCTCTCGCATCTGATCATGATCTTTAATCCTGCTTTGATTATCTTAGGTGGAGATTTGCTGCAAGGGGAAGACCTGATGGTTCCGCGAATCAAGCGCGGCGTTTCTGCTCATCTACCGGATTTCGTGCGGGAAACAGAAATCAGGGTTACCAGTCTAGGACTCGATATTGGCCTGAAAGGCGCAGCTTTTTTGGCGTTTCAGAACTCGTTAACCGATCCCAAACTAATGAACAAGCTTTGTGCTCCCTTGACCGAGGAAATCACAGCTTGAAAACCATGCAGGTTGTTAATATGCGACATATCATTTCGAACCGAATACGAACTCGCGTAATCTCGTCGGCCCGTGGAATTCGAATGGCAGCGCTTGGGTTAGGACTCGTGCTCGCAATCCTATTCACCGGTGGCGGCAAAGCCGGCCAAACCAATACCGCACCCACCGGGCTCACCGCACTGCACGTGCCACCCGGCTTTAAAGTCGAGAAAGTGGCGGGATCGGATCTGCTCTCGTATCCCATGATGGGCACGTTCGATGATCGCGGGCGCCTGTTTCTCTGCGAATCATCCGGCAACACGCTGACAACTCCGGAAATGGCAGCCAAGCCCGATTACGTCGTGCGCATGCTCGAGGATACCGACGGCGATGGGGTGTTCGACCGGAGTACGGTTTTTGCGGACAAGTTGACGCTGCCGGCTGGCGCGGTATGGTACCGCGACAGCCTGTATGTGGCTGCGCCTCCGGACCTGATACGGTTCGATGACACGAATAACGACGGCGTGGCTGACCACAGCGAGGTTGTTGTCACTGGCTGGAATCTCTCCTCAAACGCTGCGAGCCTACACGGCCCGTTCTTGGGGCCGGACGGCTGGCTGTACCTGACCGATGGACGCCACGGTTTCAACATCAAGACCAAAGACGGCCGCGCATTCGAAGGCAAAGCCTCCCGCATCTGGCGCGTGCGGCCGGACGGTACCGGGCTCGAATGGGTGGCCGGTGGCGGCTTCGATAATCCTGTCGAACTCGCCTTTCTGCCGACGGGCGAGACCTTCGGCACTATGACCTACTTCCAGGATCCGCGCGACGGCCAGCGCGATGCCATCATCGATTGGGTGTGGGGCGGCGTCTACCCAAAACCATATCCGGTTATCAGTGAATTCAAGCGCACTGGTGACCTGATGCCCGTCATGACCAAGTTCGCGCGCATCGCTCCCGCGGGACTACTGCTTTATCGTGGC
>QHXW01000126.1 GCA_003223115.1 Acidobacteriota bacterium | reverse complement strand
GGGGGGAGAATTCAGGGTTGCCATGGCGGACCTAAACGCGCACGAAGCTGGAAACGGCGGATAGAGCCAAGGAAAGCCTAAAGCACTCTGGATCCTCCTCTACTCGGCGTCGCGACTTCGATGCCGTGGGGAGAATCGGCTGGGCTCTCCAAGTCCCATGTCAGGCGATAAATCGCTCCCGGAAAAATCGGACACTGTTGTTCCTTGTGCCGATCGCAGAGATGAACGACGTAGGTAAACCGCACGCCGAAGAACTGTGAAACATCTTTCGACGTTTGCCCCACGATATCGACGCCTACCTCTTTCATTTCATAGCTGAGATTGCCTGAGGGCTGACCTCTCCCGGATCTCCGCCAGCACTTACAATCTCGAAACGGTCGCTCGCTACGCTTCTAAGAAAACCTTCAGCCATCTGAGTCCTGCTTGAGTTTGCCGTGCAAAGAAACAAAACCTTCGGCTTGATCATTACGTCACTCCTCTCGATTGGAATGGTGAAACACCACATCCTTTGCATTCGCAGGCAGGGATGGGACAGCCAGCGGAAGAGAATAGTCGCCGCCGTGGCGCCCAAAAGTTGCGCTGCGATAAACCCCGGAGCATCGACCAGGCGAATGCCGGCAAAAGTATTTGAGAACGAACGGGCAAGGGTTACGGCAGGGTTTGCGAACGAGGTTGATGCTGTGAACCAGTAAGCGCCCGTGATGTATGCTCCCACTGCATAGGGGACCGCTTCCGATCGGTGCCGGACGCAGATCCAGATCACTGAGAGAAGCCCAAACGTGGCAACGAACTCGCTGAACTGCTGGGCTCCCCCCGATCGGACGTGCTCGGAAACCTGGTACACAGGCTCAGCAAACATGAGGTGCGCCGCGAAGACTCCGCAAAAAGCACCCGCCACCTGGGCGACTATATATCCAGGCGCTTCCCGCCAGCCGCCTTGCGAGGCATCGGCGAGGGTGACTGCCGGATTGAAGTGAGCACCGGAAATCGGGCCAAACGTAAGGATAAGAACTACGAGCATCACTCCCGTCGCGAGCGTATTTCCAAGAAGAGTTATCGCGACGTTTCCGCCGGAAAGTCTTTCCCCCATGATCCCAGAGCCAATCACTGTGGCGAGGAGAAACGCAGTTCCCAGAGCCTCAGCCGTCAATTTCCGCCTGGTTGTCATCGGCTCAAGAGCAGCAGTCGGGAGCGCAACATGCAGCCGCCGGTTTCGTCGCCCGAATGAACGCGCTCATGAACTTGCCCTCTACTTGCGGCGCGATCTTATCAACGTCGATGCCTTCCGCGCCTAAGAACGCCCGGGCATCTTCGATGTTGTAAACCCGTGTCGGCTCGATATCGATATCATCGAAGCCGGCCTTCGCGAGCTTCGCGATGTAGTCCGAATCCTTCAGCGCGCCGGCAATGCAGCCAACCCACAAAAGCATGTGCTTGCGGACTTCGTCAGGGACGTTTCCGCGCACAACGACATCCGACACCGCAAAGCGCCCACCGGGTTTGAGCACCCGGAACGCTTCCCGCAGGACCCGGTCCTTGTCAGCGGAAAGATTGATCACGCAGTTCGAAATGATGACGTCCACGGAATTATCCGGGAGCGGAATGCTTTCAATCTCCCCTTTGAGGAACTCGACATTCTCGACTCCCGCTTTTCGCTGATTCTCTCGCGCAAGAGCAAGCATGTCGTCTGTCATGTCCAGCCCGTAGACTTTCCCCGTTTGGCCGACCCGCCGGGCGGATAAAAGTACATCAATTCCCCCGCCGCTCCCGAGGTCGAGAACCGTCTCACCGGCTTTCAGCGCTGCTAAAGCAGTCGGATTCCCGCAACCAAGAGATGCAAGGACAGCCTCTTGCGGAAGGCCGCTCTTCTGCGCTTCGTCGTAGAGATCCGAAGTAATAGGGTCAACGTCTGCGCCGCAGCAGGCTGAGGCCCCGCAGCATCTGTTTCCTTCACCAGCCGTGACCCGCCGAGCCGCTTCGCCATATTTCTCTTGAACGACTTCCGTAACGCTCTGTGTACTCATGAATTCACTCTCCTACTTTGCTGCTTGTTGCGCGCTGACATAATACGTCGTCACCTTGAAAGAGCCACCTTGTTCGAGCAGCCCTCCGACCGGGCGAACCGTCTGCTCTTGTCCCTGGGAATTACGGACTACCAGCTCCGGGGCAAGAAATAGCCGGTATTCCTTCGTTTGCTTCTGAACCGCGCCCGGCGACACTCATCCTGGGACGGTGCGCCCGAGTGCTGGGCAAGGCAGACCGTCGAAAATGCAAGAAACGCACTACTTAGAAGAACCTTCACGCCATCTCTCCTTTACTTGCAGCAAACAATTCGCTGCGGCTCGATCGCCTTGTTCCTTGTGCAGCACTCAGCATAGAGAAACCCCAGAAGCTCTTCGAGCCCCGGAGCGTTCGCCGAATACCACAAATACGTTCCCTCGCGGCGCACGCTCACGAGTTCTTCATGCTTCAGCTTTTCCAGATGGTGAGACAGAGTCGAAGGGCTAATCTCAAGCTCAGCGCCGATCTCCCCTACCACTATCCCGTTCGGGTGCGCGGACAAGAGTAAGCGCATTATCCTCAGCCGCGGCTCCGTCCCCATCGCCGCCAGCATGTCGGCGTACCGGGTGATGTCGTCTTCTTTGGGCTTGCTCATAATTGTTTTATCCTTCTATCATGATAGAAGGATGGAAGAATGTCAAAGGGAATTCGGTCCCCGCCGCCGAAGATTTAGAGGGCATCAAGGATTATCTGAACCAGCACTACCCACATTTCGCCGAGCCGACCGTGCGTACGATTTACCAGCGTATTCGTTCCCTCAAAACGGCACCGAACCGGGGCAGGCCCGGCCACCGCAGCGGTACAAGGGAACTGCCGCTATCGCTTACGTCGTGGTCTATACCATGAAACCTGAAGCCATCGAAATCCTGCACATTTATCACGGCTCGCAGGATTGGCGATAAATCTCCTGTCATTACCGAAAACTCCGCCGGACACACCCGAGCTCCGTTTCGATCAAGTTAACGTCTTGACGGGCTTCGTTTGCTGGCACATGCGGACCCGTACGGTCAAAATATTCGAATGCGTTGAAAACACAGGAGGCTATGGATGTTGTTTTGCATGAACAAAGACACCGCAGCGTATGTCCACGGGTCCGTGGCTTT
>QHXW01000125.1 GCA_003223115.1 Acidobacteriota bacterium | reverse complement strand
CTCGATCACGCGAGCCAGCACTTGCCACAGCGCCAACTGGCCGGCAAACTCAGGGCCGAGCGCCTGGTCGATCCCGAGGCGCCGGGCGATTTCAAAGACGGTCCACACGGCACCGACGGAGAGCCCTTGGGATAACTGGATTTTGTCGAGTGAGCCCAGCGCAGCCAGGTCGCCTTTGAATTGGAGAGCGAGTTCGATGGCAGCGATTTCTTGGGGATCGCAGTGGGTGAGGTTGGCGATATCGCGTTTGCGAACGTGGGGGCCGTCGCGGTAGGACTGGCGGAGGAAGATGGACTGGTAGATTTTGCCGTTGGAGGAGGGCCAGGAGGCGCGGGCGACGTACATGTCCACAAGATAAGGCATAAACACTCATTTAACAATGAAATATAGCAATAATGCATGTCTACATAATTGAGTACAAAACAGCAGTCAAATGAATGAAGCTTGAGAGGTTAGCTCAAAACATCAGAGGTGAACATCCGTTGAGGAAGACGAGATGAGTGCGCTCGCTTACGGTCGCGCCTCTGTGCGGGGCGCAAGTTGATCCGCTGGCTGCGCGCGGTTCAGGCCGTTGGATGGCGCTAGAACACCAGCCGCAGTGCAAGCTCAACGATACGTGCCGGTTTCGCTGTGTTGATAATCCCAAAGTCAGCATTCCCGAGCGTGTGTCCAGGTATGTCGAAATTCGAGAAGTTGAATACGTTGAAAAATTCGCCGCGAAACTCAGTCTTCAAACGTTCCGTCACAGTGAAGAACTTTGCTGCACTGAAGTCGACATTATTGCTACCGGGTCCGCGCAGCACAGATCGCGGCGCGTTGCCAAACTGAAAGTTCGGTGCGTGCTGGAATGCTGCAGTGTTGAAGTAGTGCTGCAACGTGCTCCCTGAGCTGAGCCGCGGGTCGCCAATCAGATTGGGGCGCAGGGTGCCGGCCGGGAACCCGTTGGTGGTGTTCGCCGAATCAAATACCGTGAATACCGCACCTGACCGAAAATTGGCGTTCAGCCCAAGTTGCCAGCCGCCGGCAAAGAGATTGAGCGCTTTGTTGTTCTTGAACTGCCGGATTTGATAGAGCCCCGTGAACAGCAGATGCTGCGGCAGGTCCGTCCCGCTGAGTCCCTTATCCAGGCGGCGATTGTATTGATCCATGTAACTGCCGGGATCGCCAAATTCGTCTCCCGACGCGACGTCATCAATGAACTTCGAGTAAGTATAGTGGGCGAGGAACGAAAACCCGTTGGCGAAGCGGCGCTCCGACTTGACGAACACGCCGTGATACGTCGAATTCCCAACCGCCGGGTTCAGCATCGATACGTTGCTGAATTGCGGGAACGGGCGCAATGCCTGCGTCTTCCCTGGCCCGAACTGGCTGGGCAGCAGTTGATCGATAGTGAGGTCGTTTGCCGTCAGGTGATGGCTCACGTTGGCGAGGTATCCCGTCTCGACGAGCAGGTTGCCGAAGAATAACTTCTGAATGTCCAAGTTGTATTGATACGACACGGGCGACGGCCGATTCCGGTCGAAGTACGTCACCGCCGTGGTGGGTCTGTCCCCAACTTTCACCGCGCCGAATCCAGGAGTATCGATGGATGGCCGCGCATAGGCCGGAAAACCGTTGGCCAGGAGCAGGACGTAAGCCGTTTCCGCCTGCGAAGTTACATAGCTGACGTTGTCGGAGAAACCGAGACTGGCGGCGGTGGTAACGGAGTTGCTCATGTTCGGTCCGTAGAAGATCCCGGCTCCGCCGCGGATCACCAGATCCTTCGCGAACGGCGGACTATAGGCGAAGCCAAGGCGCGGGCCAAAGTTCTTATAGTTTCCATCGAAAGAGGTGCGCGGTACGCCATTACGCCCCGCGAACGTTACTACGCCCGGAGTCCCCGAAACGGGATTGATCGCAGCCGGGTCAAAGGCGTTTAGCTTGTTGCCATCCACATACCGCGGTGTTTCGACTTCCCAGCGGAGCCCGGCATTCAGCGTCAGGCGGTCGGTCACGCGGAAGTCGTCCTGAACGTACGCCGCCCAATAAGCAGCACGCGATGGAATGACGTCGGTCTTGCTGATGGTGGCGGAATTGGCAGCGCCCAGTAGGAAGCTGGCATAGGCATCACCCGTGTTGGAAGCCCCGGGCTTGTCCGTGATTAACCGGTTGAAGACCAGATTGCCGGACGAAGAAAGGTCGTTGGATTCGTTGTTGTACCCGCGGCGATATTCAACGCCGGCCTTGAATGCGTGCCTGCCAACAAACTTTGAGATCGAGTCCTGAAATTGCAGGTCGCGGATTGGCGTCTGGACTCGGGCAATGGAACTATTGGCAACACCCTGTGATCCTACCAGCGCGTAGCCCGTGACGTTGAGAGTCGGAAAGGCCGCATCACTGACACCGGTGAGACCGAGTTTTCCGGCATAGTCCTGGCCCGCTCCCCCGCGCGTTTGGACGAACTTGCGCTGCATAAAACTCACCTGAAAGCTATTCAATAGGGAGGGATTGAACGTGTGCGTATACGTCCCGAGCACGCTCTGTATCCGGATATCCGTATTGCCGGCTAGGGGATCCGCCACAGGAATCCGGTAGGAACCGGCGTTCGTCGAAGAGGCGTCGTTGATGTAATAGCGGGCCGAGAGCCGGTCCTTCTCGCTCACGACGTGGTCGAGCTTGCCTACCACGATATTCCGGTTGAGGTTGACCCTGGTGTTGGCCAGGTAGTTGTTGGCGCCGTTCGCAGCACCCCGCCGATTCGGGACCGGCCAAAAGCTGCTGGCGGCGCTGGCCACCGGGTCGATCCTGTTCAGGGGGATCTGATTCCCCGCGAATGGCTGCTTCACGCCGCCCACGAGGCTGAACGGGTCATAGATCGCATTGCTAATGCCGGAAAAGTCGCCCGTGCGCTGCGCCAAGGTGGGCACGGTGGAGAGCACCGCGTCGCTCGAAGTCTGGCGGGTTTGCTCCCAACTCGCAAAGAAGAACGTCTTGTTCTTGCGTATCGGGCCCCCTGCCGCGCCGCCAAACTGATTCAGGTGAAGGGGAGGTTTCTGGTTGGCAAAGAAATTCCGCGCGTCGAGAGCGTCGTTCCGCAGATACTCGAATACACTGCCATGTAACTGATTGGTCCCAGACCGCGTGGTCAGCGCCACCTGCCCTCCCGTGGAGTGGCCGTACTCGGCGGTGTAGTTGTTGCTGATGATACGGAATTCCTCGAGCGCGTCGAGCGGGAGACTGGCTACCTGGGATGGACGAGCCAGCCCAACTACGTTGCCGATGCTACCGCCATCGAGCGTGAAATTCTGGTTGCGGGCTCGTCCGCCAGCTACCGAAAAGATGGGATAGTTCTCGGGGCCCTGGCCGGGATCGATCATCACCACGCCCGGCGACAAATTGACCAGCGAATTCGCCGAACGGTTGGGCAGAGGCAAGTTTTCGATGTACTCATGGCCGACCAACTGCTCCAGGCTGGAACTCTGCGTATCAGAAAGCGCCGCACCCCCTTCAATGGTGACCGTTTGGTGCTGCTCACTGATGGGCAACGTTAGATCTACGGCAAGAGTCTGCCCGGTAGACAGCGTGAGGTCTTTCTGAACGACCGTGGCAAATCCCGGTGCCGAGGCATCGATCCGGTATGAACCGGGGAGAATCGAATTCACACGATAGCTGCCCGTATCATTGGAGACCACGTTTGTGCTGACACCCGAGTGTGAATTGATGATCGTAATGGTGGCATTGGGAATCGGAGACTGAGTCTGGTCCCGAACGACACCCGTGATGCTGCCCGAACCCACCTGCCCGAGAAGGGCTAGCGGAAGGCAGAGCATGGCGGCCAGTATTTTCGTCACGCTTGCCGTCAATTTCTGGCTCGGTCTACTAGTTCTAGACATTATGTTTGCCCCTATCTCCAGAGATTCGGCGTGCTGCATGGCGCAACAGTGGCCGCGGCGTCGCGGACCGTACTATACTACATTGGTAGAGAATAGGGGCATTGCAACGAAAGCGCTCGCCCTCCACCTGCAATTTCAGCCATCGACCCGCGGTCATTACCTAAGTGCCTCCATATCAAAAAGTTGGTTTAACTGGCAGAAAACGGGTCAACAACCACAGCGGGTGAGGGGAATCGGCATTTTTCCCATATTCATCCTAATGTCTATAGAGATTACGATGATTTGGTCCGGGATGCAAGAATTTTTTGAGGAATCGAGAGGGTTTTCACACGGAATTACCTGCCGGTGCGCGTCTCTACCTGGGCGCCTTCGCGGACCTGGTCGCTGGGATTGACCACCACCATGTCACCGGAAAGCACGCCGGACTCCACCTCGAGCTCCGAGCCATAATCGCGGACGATGCGGATGCTTCGCATGTGAACGGCATGATCGGGCCCGACCACCGCGACGCGCGGGCCTTCGCGGCCCATTACCAGCGCATCGCCTGGAACCAGCAGCGCAGAGGCTTTTCTGGGGAACGAAAACCTGACTTGGGTGTACATGCCCGGGAGCAAGACGCCCGTTGGATTGGGGGTCCGCAGGACCGCGAGCATCGTGCGCGTGCTCGGATCCACCGAGTTGGTGGTGCGCTCGACCGCAGCTTTGAAAACTCTTCCAGGCAGTTCCTGGACGCGCAGCTCGGCGCTTTGGCCCGCATGGACTTCGGACGCATAGGTCTGAGGCACATTCACGAAAATGCGCATCAATTGAATCTGGGCGATACGGAATATTTCGTGGGTGGCGCCGCCGTTTCCGGCATTGATGAGCGTCCCCACATCAATATTTCGCGCGGTGATAATGCCGTCAAACGGCGCCGTGATGTGAGCGAAGGATTTCAAGTTTTCCAGGCGCCGCACGTTGGCAGCGTTCGCTTCCACAGTTTTTTCTGTGGCGTTGAGGTTCGCCTGCGCGGCTTCGAGGTCGGCCTGGCGCGCGTCAGATGCGGCCTCGCGCTCGTCAGACTCCTGCTTTGAGAACACGCCGGCGGCCGCCAGGCGCTTCCAGCGGTCATAGGTGACCTTGGCCAACTTGAGATTTGCTCGAGCTTGCACGATGAGCGCCTGCAGTTGCACCAGCGAGGCCTGGGATTGGGCCACGTTTGCGCGTGCCTGGCTTAACTGCTGATCGAGTTCCGGGGTTTCGATTTCGGCCAGAACCTGGCCCGTTCGTACACGGTCGCCGATATCCACCAGGCGCTTGCTCAAATAACCGTCGGCTCGTGCGAACACCGGCGATTCAATCAATGCCTGGAGATCGGCCGGCAACTCCACCTCGGACTGCGGGGCGGCTTGATGCACCGGTGCCACATTGACCACCGGGCGCTTGTCCGTCGCGGCATCATTTGCCGCCAGGAGGGCTTTCTCGCGCGCCAGCCGCGGGCGGATTCCCAGCACGATCGCAACAACTACGATCACCGCCAGAATTCCGAACATCACCAGCAGCGGTCCCCGGCCAGTCCGGTGGCGCGGTCCGCGGTCCCTGCTATGACGTTCTGAAATGGCAGGCTCCGGTATCGCCACTAACCCATCCTCAAATCTCAGCCGCTTCCATTTCGACCTCGTCGAAATCTTTGGGCGGTTTGCCCCGCAGGACACTATACACCACAGGCACGAAAAACAGAGTTGCGACAGTGGCCATCATCAAACCGCCGATGACCGCCCGCCCAAGCGGCGCATTCTGCTCGCCCCCTTCGCCCAAACCCGAAGCCATAGGAAGCATGCCCACGATCATGGCCAGCGCCGTCATCAGAACGGGCCGCAAGCGCGTGAAGCCTGCTTCGAGTGCAGCCGAGCGCGCGTCTTCTCCCGTGCACCTCAGGTCATTCGCAAAATTCACCAACAGAATACTGTTGGCGGTGGCGACGCCGATGCTCATAATGGCGCCCATCATCGAGGGCACATTGATCGTGGTCTGGGTCAGGAACAGCATGAGCAGAATGCCGGCAAGCGCGCCGGGCAGCGCCATCAAAATGATAAACGGATCGAGCCAGGATTGAAAGTTTACCACCATCACGAAGTAGACCAGCAGAATCGCGAAAATCAGCCCCACTCCCAGACCGATGAACGAGGTTCGCATGGTTTCCACTTGCCCCCGCACTTCAAAGAAACTACCGCGCGGCAGACTGGGTCTCAACTCGTCCAGAATTCGGTCCACTTCTCGCGACAGACTACCAAGGTCGCGATCCTGGACGTTGGCGTAGACGTCATAAAGCGGCTGCACGTTGTAGTGGTTGACCACCGATGCCGTCGAGCCGCGCTCCAGGCGCGCGATGTTGCTCAACAACTGAGTCGATTGACCGCTCCCGCGGATCGGCGTGGTCAGCAAGGCTTGGGTCGAATCCACGCGATATTCCGGCGTCTGCACGGCCACGGGATAGTCGACGGCGTTCTGTGGATTGATCCAGAAATTGGGCGAAACCTGCGAGCTCGAACTCAGCGAGACGAGCAGGCTGTCGGCCACATTCCGCTCCGTGAGGCCTACCTGCTGTGCGCGCGCCCGGTCCACTTTCAGGCGCAGCTCGGGAACGTTAAGGACCTGATGTACGTGGACATCCACGGCGCCCGGAGTGTGGGCCAGACGCGCTTCGATCTGTTTCGCAATCGAAAAATTCGACGGGGCGTTGGCTAACGGCCCTACGATCTGAACATCAACCGGGGCGGGGAGGCCGAAGTTCAGAGTTTGTCCGACGATGTCGGCCGGCTGAAAGAAGATCGTAAGACTTGGATACTCATCGTTCAACTGGCGCCGCAACCGCCGAACGTAATCCCACGTGGGGCCATGTTCGCCCGCTTTGAGCGACACCAGGATCTCACCATCGAACGATCCGATGATGCCGCTGTCGCTGAAGGCCACGTTGAATCCGCTGTAGGGAAGCCCGATGTCGTCGATAATATCCGTCAATTCACTCGCCGGAATCACACGGCGTATGGTGTCTTCCACTCTGGCGAAGATTTGCTCGGTCTGTTCCACCCGTGTGCCGGCAGTCGCGCGCACGTGCAACCGGATCTGGCCGGCGTCCACCAGCGGGAAAAAGTCGGTGCCGATAAATGGAACGAGCGCCACGCATACCGCGGTGATGAGGAAAAAACACAGTGCCACCAGTTTTCTGTGCCCGAGCGCCGCTTCAAGCAGATTGCGATAACCCTCGCGCCGGAGCTGAAACCAGCGGTCAAAAGCGTAATGCACCTGGCGGAAGAAACCGCCGTCATCGGTTTTCGCTGTGCCCTCCGGTCTGCGATAACGCGCCACCTCGCTACGGATCAGGTATTTCACCATGGTGGGTACGAGCGTTCTCGACAGGATGTACGAGGCCATCATGGCCAGCACGACGGCCAGCGCGAGAGGCGTGAACAGGTATTTGGCGACGCCGCTCAAAAAAATGACCGGCACGAAGACAATGCAGATGCACAGAGTCGAGACGAACGCCGGCACGGCAATCTGCTGCGCGCCGTCAAGAATCGCGTGGACGATGGCCTTGCCCTCCCCCAGATTGCGATGGATATTCTCGATTTCGACCGTGGCATCATCGACCAGAATCCCGACGGCCAGCGCCAGGCCGCCAAGCGTCATCACATTCACGGTTTCATGCAGCAGGTTCAGAATCGCGAGCGAAGTCAGAATCGAAAGAGGGATGGAGATACACACGATGAGCGTGCTGCGCCAGCTTCCCAGAAACAGCAGAATCATCAGCGCGGTTAGTAGAGCGGCGATGATGGCTTCCTTCAGCACGCCTTGAATGGCCGCGCGCACAAACACGGATTGATCGAATAGCAGCTTCAGATTCAGCTCCGGCGGCAATGTGGAGCGTATTCGGGGCAGCATCTTTTTGAGGTCGCGCACAATTTGAAGCGTCGACGAGGCGCCGTTCTTGAGTACCGTGAGCAACGCCCCGCGCCGCCCGTCGTGGCGCACAATGTTGGTTTGTACAGCGTAACCGTCACGCACGTGCGCAACGTCCCGGATGTAAATGGTCGATGCGCCGGCCTGCTTCACCGGCAGATTATTGAACGCCTCCACGATTTCGGGGCTGCCGTTCAACCGGACGTTGTATTCACGCTCGCCGATCTTGGCAGTGCCGGAGGGAAGAATAATGTTCTGTGCGTTGATGGCGTTGGCCACATCCGCGGCGGAGAGACCTTGCGCGTAGAGCGCCTGGGGATTGATGTCCACCATGATCTGCCGCGGCCGTCCGCCGAACGGCAGCGGAAAGCTGGCGCCTTGCACATTGGCCATCTGGGTTCGGATAAAGTTGTAGCCGTAATCGTAGAGCGCCTGCTCGCTGAGCGTATTGCTCGAGATGCTCAATTGAAGGATAGGCACACTCGAAGCGTTGTAGCGTAAGATCGCCGGCGGAAAAATTCCGGCCGGCAATGAATGCAACACCGATTGCGAGCTGGCGGCGAGCTGCGCTACCGCCGCCTCGATCTTGGCGTTCGGGTGGAAGTACAGCTTAATGATGGCGATGCCAGGCAGCGATTGCGATTCCATGTGCTCGATGTCGTTCACCGAGGTAGTAAAACCACGCTCGCAGCGGGTGGTGATCACCTCCGCCATCTCTTCAGGAGAAAGGCCGGAATAGCTCCAGATCACGCTGGCAACGGGAATGTTGATGTCCGGGAAGATATCGGTGGGCATGCGGAACACGGCGAGCACACCCAAAATGACGATGACAATCGACATCACCACGAAGGTATAGGGGCGCCGTAATCCCAGCCGTACAATCCACATAACCGATGTGATCCCGCGGCGGGAGACAAGCGAGATCAGATTACTTTATTACACGTCACTTGGCTGATCAGTGCAATACACATTCGGCGCCCTATTCCACCGGCACGCTCCACTTCTCGCCGTAATCAAATACTTTGAACCGCTGCTCGGGGCGCTGTCCCAGCAGGTGAGCCACAAAGCGGTCTACGTCTCCTGTGTTATTCGCAAACATGTCGTAGTGCATCGGGACAAGCCACCGCGCCGTAATGTCTTCGGCCAATTGCGCGGCTTCGGCGATCTCGAAATTTCCGGGTGCGCCGCCGGCTTTGCGGCCGCTGATGGGCAGCAGCGCGACGGTGACGTTGTACGGGCGCAGGCGGTCGGCGAGACCGGGGTAGGGAATGCAGTCGCCTGCGTGATAAATGGTCGAGGTTCCGACTCGCACCAGATAACCGAGACAGGGATAGCCGCCGAGCGGCGTCCACTCGAGTTCGTTATGGGCGGACGGTACCGCGTAGATGCGATCGTTCAGGTACTCGACGCGCAAGCTCGAATCGGTCGTCACCATGCGGTCGTAACTGATTCCGATCGAGTGCGCATGTTCCGCCAAGCTTTTGGGAATAATGACTTTGGCGCGCCGGGAAGCCTCGAGCATGGCGGGAACCGTGCCGGGATCGAGATGGTCGCTGTGTGCGTGCGTGCACAGGATCAAGCCGGCGTGGCTTACTTCCCCAGGCGCGAATAACGGCTCCACGCGGCGTGAATGTTTGGGAGCGAGCGAGTCCGACAGGTACGGGTCGAGGTAGAAAATGCTGGTGCGATATTTGACTACGAAGCCGCTATGGCCCAGCCACCAGAGAGTGGGCGCATCACAGATCGAATGTTCGATTTCGTCGAGCAGGGGGCGTCCGGATATAGGGCAACTGACTCCGTTTGAGCGATTTTAGCAGAAGCGGAAGGCAACGCGGCTACCGGCATGGTGATGTCGGCTGTCGATTCTCTCGTGACTTGCGTCTGGGCGGGCGATTCCTTCGTATGCCTGCTTTTCAGAACGGAAGCCGGCGGCCCGGAATGGGCACGCTCGCGCTTTTATGGCTCGGCGCCGGACCTCCGTCCGACACCGGCAAAGGCTGCATCGGCCCTGAAAGCAGTTCATTTTCCTGGAAAGACAACGAACGGTCGAGCACCATCTCGACGGTGCTGCCCTTGGCCAACACGGCGTCCGGCCCTCGGGTGAGCAACACGCCCACCAGACCGGCGGCGGCTCCGGCAGCCGCACCGATTCCGGCGCCCATGCCGTAGTGACCCGATGCCGCGCCTCCCAGCACGCCCACCGAGGCGCCCGCAGCCGCAGCCTCACCGACGTTGCGCGCATCATCGGCCTTGTTGCCTTCGCTTTTGACTTTGCCTTCGGCGCGGTCAAAATCTTCCGCCGCGCGGCCATCCATGGAACTCATGCGCGCACGAAAATCGCGTGTAACACCATTGGGAAGCGTGAGCGAATCAAAGCGAACGAAGAGCTCACCGCGCCCCTTAACCCGGCCCGGCCTCTTCACCTGTGTGACGGTGCCTGCTACATAACTTCCGGGCGGAATCACGATGCGGCCGTTCACCATGATGGGAAATACGGTTTCCAGATACACGCGGTCCCCTTCGACCGAGTGTTTGGTGCTGACGCTGTTAATCAGTGCCAGCGGGACCTTGGTCCCTGGCGTCACCACGAACTCGCCGGGTTTCGATGTGTCCGTTTTCCGCCAACCTTGAGGCTGGCCCTTGTCCTGCACCGCAGGCTCGGCTGCCGGTTCCTGGGTTGTAGGCGGTGTGGGTGCTGGTTCCTGCGCAAAAAGGCCCGTGGAAGTTACGAATAGCGCAACCAATGGCGCGCGAAGCCGCATAAATACTCCTCTGCTTGATTTTAGCCTAATCATTGTAAACGCAATTCCATTTATTTCGGTTGCGTTAACCCACGGCTATTTACCGCACACCCAGGTGGACAGCGGGCGGGCTGCTGCTACCTCCAATGGAGATGCGGACTTCCGGGTTGGTGGCGACCGGGTCGGGCAGTTTCAGGTTGAGTTGATATAGACCCGAGGTGCCGGGCGTCACGCCCGCGTACGAGACTCTGCCGCGGTTAACGCCCTTGTCATCCACCGATACCCGCAGTGCGCTCAAATTCAGGATCTGCAGGTCGCTTCGCGCGGCCCCGGTATCCTTCCGGCGGCAAGAGGGCAGAAGCCAAACCGGAGCCGAAGATAGAAACAAGTTCTTTCGATGAAATGCTATCGCGATAGCTGGCGGCGTCCGTGACCCGTTCTTTACCTGTCCGATGGTTGGCGCTCCGGTCAGGTTGCACGGCAGCACGGGGGCCTGCACGGTGCAGGTAAAGACGTGGTCTCCCGCAGCGGTCTCGTCATGATTGCCGGCCGCCGCGGCCGCATCGCATAAAGATAACCGGGCCCAAGTCCCGGCCGGGCACCGTCCAGCTGAGAGAAAACTGACGCCTACCGCCGGTGTAAGGACCCGCGGAGGCTGGAGTGTTTGTCACGAACTCAACTGCTCCATTGCAAGGTCCGGCACGCCCGTCGGGATCGCAGTAAATTTGTGCATCCACCGTGGGAGAGAACGTTCCAGCTTGCTTCGTCACATCGTTAGCCAGGCGCGCCGTAAGTTGGAATCCGAAATTAGGGCCGAGCTGTCTGAAACGTCGACGCGAATGGATTGAGTCAAACCAGGGGTATAGGCAGACGCAAGCACCGCGAGCCCGTTCGTGAAGTTCACTCGAGTTCCCGTGTGGCACTCGGAACAATTCAATCCGTTATCGTCTACTGGCGCACCCGTCCTTCAAATGGGCAACCCGTTGATATGCGCATACAGACAGAGTGGAAGCGCGGCGGCCGTGCACAAGCGAGCCAGTCTTCTCATCGGGGGAGACCGACGAGCATTGTACTTCCAGCGTCGCGGCGGGCGCTACGGTTACGTCTTTCGCTACTTGCGGACGGTCAGAAGCGCCCCCGCTGGTGTAGATACACCCCCGACATGAATCGAAACGGGCCAGTCACCGTCGGCCAGGGAGGGTACCTGGATGGCCAACTGGTACAGACCAGCGCTGCCCGATGCCAATGCGCCGCCGAAAAACTTGGCCGTGACCCCGCCGATGGCCACCACAGGCTGGTCGACCACATTGTGGACCGGGTTGACCGGAACGACCTTTCCATTCGGCGGCAGCGGGTTTGTCGGACCGAAGCCTGTCCCCCAGAGAATCAAAATATCGCCAGGTTTAGCCGGCGTAGTCGTCAGGCCCTGAAATTCGGCGCTCTTCACCGCTAGTGAGAAATCCTGGCGAGTGGCCACCACGTAGCTTCCAGGCCACAGGAAGCACGCCGGTGAAAACTGATCCACTACCGCGTTTGCCGCATTGCTTATGATGCCCTTATTACTCACCACCACTTGCACATTGCCGGTTCCAACGTCCAGTGGCGCCAGCGCGTTGATCTGCGTGGGACTCACGAAGTAGATAAACGCGGGCTTGCCGCCAATGGTAACGCTCACGCCATCCAGTTGCGTGGGCAGAACTCCGTTGACCACGGCCTTGCCCCAGGTATCGGTGGTCGAGGCCAGATTTGTGCCCCTAATGTCCAGCCAGGCTCCGGGAGCAATGGTCGCCTGAAAGCCCGCTGCGTTCTCCACGCGCGTGATGGCCGGATTTCCGCTGCCGCTTGCAGCAGGCGTCAACGTGTAGCTGGCGCTATAAATGTGGTCTCCAAAAAGGCCACCGTCGCCGTTGGCGGCATTGCCCGCGACATAAACCACGACGTTGCCGGCATTGCTGGCTGGTGGTGTCCAGTCGAATTCGAATGTGGCCGAGCCGGTCTGCCCGGGCCGCGTACCTTTGAAACTGTGCTCGATATATTCGAGCGGAGCAGTCGCCGAGCAGGGCAGGATTGACGGCAGAGCATTCGGCGACGAGCAAATTACCTGAGTAAATCCGTCCGAGCCGGGCATAAAGCTTCCGGCTTCAGTTTGCGTGCTGTTTGCCTGACGCGCCGTAAGCTCGAAGCCCCAGCGCTGCTGGCTCGGGTCCTGGATCGTTAGGACCAGGTGCTGCTTCACTCCCGGGGAATACGTCAACCCATTTGGGAACGCGACCTTTACGTTCCCGGGACCTGAGTTCAGTGTTCCCCGGTGGCAGGAGGTGCAGTCGGACTCGCTCGGCACACTCGCATAACCGGGATCCGGACCTTCCGCGTAGGCATAGATCAAAACCGGCACCACGGCGAGCGCCACCGCAAACTTGGTGATCATGATTTTCTTTCGAGTCATAATCTACTGATACGAACACTGGCCCGGCTCCGGGTACTCGGCTCTTAATGTTTAACCGTCGTTAATTTGTGCGCGGATGGCGTAGGCGTATTGCTTTCCGGGCAATGGTGCTCAACGGAATATCCTGCATCCGGTCAAGTCGCCACCAGCGGAATCCGCGGGGAATGTGCGGAACCGCGCCGGCCAGCACGTTTAATGTGTAATGGTGATGGGTAATGGTATGGCGGAATGACCCGAGTGTTACGACAGAATGCAGGCCGTTCAGTTCAGCCGGTTGCGGCAAATCCCAAAATCCCGCCATGCGTCTCTCCCTTGCGGCCCTTCTGTGCAATAGAATCTTGCTGTCCTTTTCGACGATGACCACTTCGGCGCGAATGGTCTGGGGCTGCAGTTTTCCGGATTTCACCGGCAACTCACCTTGTGTTCCAGCCTTGCACGCTTCGCAAAACCGGGCTACCGGACAGGACGTGCACCCGGGCGCACGCGGCAGGCAGATGGTCGCGCCGAGTTCCATCATGGCCTGGTTGAAGTCTCCAGGGCATTCCGGCGCCAGAAGCCCGTCAGCCACTCTTTGAAATTGTGCCCGCGTTCTGGCTAAGGCAATATCGCTGCCGTCATTGGTGATTCTCGCTATGACTCGCAACACGTTACCGTCGAGCACGGCACAGGGCTGATCGAACGCGATGCTCGAGACCGCGGCCGCCGTATAGGGACCCACGCCTGGCAGCGCCCGAAGGGAATGGTAGTCTCGCGGAAAGCCTCCGCTCGCGGTGATGGCGCGTGCGGCAGCTTGCAAATTTCGCGCGCGCGAGTAATAGCCGAGCCCGCTCCAGCATGCCAGCACATCCGCCTGCTTCGCCTGGGCCAAAGTTGCCGCGTCAGGAAAGCGCTCGAGAAAACGTTGGTAATACGGAATCACTACTTCAGCGCGAGTCTGCTGCAGCATGATTTCAGAAACCAGAATGCGGTATGGATCGCGCGTGTGACGCCAAGGTAGATCGCGCCGGTTGTGTTCGTACCACCCGAGCAACGCGGCTGAAAACCGTGAGCTGCGGATGTGGACCGATTCGCGAGCGATGTGAGTTACTCCAGCACCTGAACGAATTCGGCGATTACCCGGCACTCGCCTTCTTCGAGCTCGAAGCCTTCGAACTCCTTATCGAGCGGCTCGAGCCGCACCTCCGCGTGTTGCCACTCGCCCTCTGGGGTATAGGTCTTCTTGCTCGTGTACTTCTTGATGGAGTAGCGGGCGCTGGTGTTGGCTGTGCCGAAACGTTCCACCAGTGCTAACTTCGCTTGCCGCGATCCCACGAGGTTCCCGCGGAAGACGCAGAGACTGCCATCCGGAATCCGGGGCTCCATGGAGCGGCCCACAACACGCGCCACGAACATGTCCGGTGAGAGTCGCAGCGCCGGCGGCGTCCTGATCCACGACTCCTCCTCCACTTCACGTTCTTCACCGAGCCTGGTGGCCGCGGTCTTGAGTGAATAGATGGGCAGATGGGTGACGTATCGTTTGATCTCCGCGGTCTCGACATGCTCGTCATAGAGATCTTCGAGAGCGCGCGTCCAATCCGTGACCTGAATTCTCGTTCGGTCACTTAACTGCAAAGTATTTGAGAGTGTGTCTTCCAGCGTGTGGAGAAAGTTGGCGCCGCCCATTTCACGGATCTTGGCTTCAAAATCCCCGGCGAGCGACGTGAGCAGCGCTACGTCATCCGGATCGGTGACGTCCTCCCAATGACCACGGATTTTTACGTACAACCTCTCGTGTTCCGGATCCAATAGCAGCACTCCGACATTCCGCCGCGGCTTGCCGGGCAGAAGGTATTCGCCATTGCGCAAGTCGCCGGGTTTCCTGCGCCCGGTAGCAATGGAGATCACTGGCATGTATGTGTTCTCTTCGGACCAGGTTAGCGATTGTCTAGTGATTGTGGATAGTAGCCCTTGCGCGCACGGACTTTAACGTTCGGCAGGTTCACCGCGACCCGAATGTTGCGAAATGTCTTTCCCTCGGTCTTGGGATCGGTGTCCGGCGTGTAGCGCAGGATGTACTGCGTTGTCACTTCACCAGCGATATTGTTCACAGCGCGGAAAATCCCGTTCGAAAGTTCAGCCGCGTAGGCTCCGGTGCCCACCTGGTAGGCGTAATTTCCTTCATCCGAAGGCCTCGACAAGTAGCCCGAAACGTCCGCATACAGGTTCTGCAACGGGTACTCCACGCGCCCGCCCGTTTCTTCGGCTAACCTCGCCAGGTCCTTGCTTCCTTCGCTGGTAAAGCCGAACGCCACGGTACTCATGCCGTAAATCGTGATCAGGTTACGCTGGGCAAGTTCCAGAACCTCATCCAGACCTTTCTTGCTCGCTGTGTCATGCCCGTCGCCAAAGATGATGATTACTCGTCACGGATCGTAGGGCTCTCCGTCAACGACGTGGCGTTTGTGGCAGGCCAGATAAATCGCATCGAACAGCGCAGCGCCACCGCCCGGCTTCGCCTTGCGCAACTTGTCGACGATCATTTCCGGATCGTGAGTAGTATCGACCGCAACTTCGGCGTCGTTGCCGTAGGTGATCAGGTAGGCGCTGTATTTCGGATTGTCCCCAGGGAGAAGATTCAGCGCCAGCTCCGTTGCTGCGTCCTGATAATTTTTCCAATGCAGCCTAGTCGCATTGCTCAGGTCGATCAGAAACCCTACAACGACCGGCTGGCTGTGTTCCCGGCTGAAGAAGTGCAGCTTCTGTTCTCTACCCTCATCAAAGATCCTGAAATCATTGGCGTCGAGGTTCGAGACGAATTTGTTCTTCTCGTCTGTGACTGTCACCGGCACAATGACTTCGTTTACTTGAACTTTAATGGGCTTTTGCTGAAGGTCAGCAGGCGCTGCGGACGCGTGCGCTGGTGCGGGCCCGGGCGTGGAGGCCGGTGTCTGCGCGGGTGGGGCCTGCGCCGCGGCAGGTTTCGGCTGTTCGGTCTTGAGAGGCTCGGGGTTTTGCTGCGCTTGCGCAAAGATGAATGCGGTAAGCGCCAGCGCGAACGGGATGCGCCGAAACATAGACTCTTTCGCTTTGCAGCTATTTTATCGTATGCCGGATCGACGCGGGCGGACCACTTGTTTTAGCGCTGAACGCGCCCCGAGCCGCCGCCCTTGAGCAGACTCTTGACCTCGTCCACACTGAACCGGTTGAAATCACCTGGAATGGAATGTTTCAGGCAGGACGCGGCCACTGCGAACTCGAGCGCCTCCTGCGGACCCGTCAACGCCTGCAAACCGTAGATCAGCCCGCCGGCGAAACAATCACCCCCACCCACGCGATCCACGATATGGGTGATGTCGTAATGACGGCTAGTGAGAAATTGCTTGCCGTCGAACAGACAGGCAGACCATCCGTTGTGTGACGCGCTGTGCGATTCGCGCAGCGTGATAGCGATCATCTTCAGATTGGAAAATTGGCCGAGCACTTTGCCCGCCAGTCCGCGGTATTGCTCCCGATCGAGCTTAGCCGAGTGCACATCCACGTCCGCCTGAATTCCCAACGCCATCTGCACGTCCTCTTCGTTGGCGATGGCGACGTCCACGAACTTCACCATCTCGCGCATGACGTCTGCCGCGGGCTTGCCGTACTTCCAAAGATTCTTGCGATAGTTCAGGTCGCAGGAGACGGTGAGGCCTTTCTCTTTCGCTTGGCGCACGGATTCAAGCGCCAGCTCCGCGGCCGAGGCGCTCAATGCCGGGGTGATGCCCGTAATGTGGAACCAGCCGGCGCCCTCGAGCGCGCGATCCCAATCGATGTCACCCGGCTTCGCGAGCGCAATGGCGCTGTCATCCCGGTCGTAAACCACTTTCGAGGGACGCTGATTGGCGCCATTCTCGACATAATAGACTCCCATGCGCCCTTTGCCGCGTACGATGCGGGATGTGTCCACCCCGAAGCGCCGCAGCTCACCCACCGCTGCATCGGCGATGGGATTGTTGGGCGGCAGCACCGTCACATAAGCGGCGGGAGAGTCGAAACCCGCCAGCACCACGGCCACATTGGCTTCCCCGCCGCCGAATGTCGCTACAAACTGCGGCGTCTGCAGAAAGCGCTCGAACCCCGGTGGCGCGAGGCGCAGCATGATCTCTCCGAACGTTACGACCATTTTCGTCATACGGCGTCAGCCACAAATCCGTGTTGTTCTGTGTTCATCTGCTGTTTCAATTGCCCACTACCGCCACGGCGTCCACGGCGAAACTCGCATCCATTGAGGGCAGGCCTTCAAAGATCAGCATGGTGCTGGCCGGCGGCCGGCCTTTGTCGTAAAACTCGAACCTGATGCGGCGCACTTGGTCTGCACTTTGGTTCGACAGAGGATAGATGTGCGACATGGCTACATCCTTAACCGACGCTCCCACTTGCACCAGTTCTTTTTCCAGCCGCTGGAACGCCAGCCGCACATCGGAATCCTGCGAACCGAACGCCACCTGCGTACCGGTGAGTGCCACGCGAGGCGCACCGACTAGAGCAATCTGAGAGTAGTTCTGCGATTTCGTCAAACCATCCGGATTGAGAAACTGCAAGGGGCCGTCAATCTTCACGCGGGCGCGTGCTACCGCTTCGCATTCGACAGTCGAGTGCGCCGGCGCTCGCTGGATTTGCACATAGTTCCAGGTTGCCGAGCCGTACTCTGATTGAACCAATCCTCTCACTTTGTCTAATCCCTCGAGGGAACTCATGAAGCAGGTTCCGCGTACTACGTCCTCCACTTCGCCTCCAGCGCCTCGAACCGCCGCGCGCAAATCTGCCAGCGACTTCTGGGCTAATGTGACTACCGGCTGCAGCGGTTTTTCATCCGTGGCAGCCTGCCCCGAGATGAAGATCAGGCCATTCCTATTCACGTCCTTTTTTGCCGCCGAAATGGATTCGAGCACCACCTGTGCGCCCTCCAGCGGAAGGCCGCCCACCTGTACCACGCTCACCGCGGGCAGCGACTGATGACGGTCGGTGAAGATCTCGCTGACGATTTGGGGCACACGCCGCATATCACCGCTTCCGGCCACGAAAGCGCGCAGCTTCACGATGGTTGCGCTGCCTACCGACCGGTGCAGCGACTTCAACGCCTCGCGCACCTGCTGTGAGAGCAAGCCCTTGGACGACAGCGGTGAAACATGGAAGACCAACCGCGCCGTCTCCGCAACCGTTGCGCTGGGCGGCTCCTTGGGAAGCTGCAGGACCTGGGTGATTTCTTCGTCCTCTCCTTTTTTCTTTTTCTTGTCAAACGGACCCGCGTACGCCATCAGAGCACAGAGTGCTAGCGCGCCAAGTTTGTTCATAGAGGTCAAGGATGAAATTCTAACAGACGCAGCGACATCGAACCCTAGGGCGGTCACCATGGCACGCATCAGATCAGCCGCCGGAGTTCTTGACGCCTAAGGGCACCAGCAGGCAAACGAACGTGAAATAGCCGGAACCCGATTAACCATATTCGAAGCCAGCCGCCGCGAAGACTAACTCGTCATGATTATCCAGCCGCGGGGTGTCCGCCACACTATCCAGCGACATGCGAGAGAGCGTACGCACTTTTTCGAATCCATGCTCGCGTGCCAGATCCACGGCCTCGCTGTTAGCGGAAAGAACATCCCAGTAGACCGGCTCCCGCTGATGTTGCCCGAGAAACCAGGTCAATAGATCACGTGCGTGTTCGCGGGACCGGCTGACGCACGGACCAAAGTAGTGAGCCTTCGATCCTGGCCGGCCCATGGCATATGCACCGCTCTCCAGCGTCGCCGTTTCCATTTTCGCCAGGACCTCGAGCAGTTCGCTACGGTCCGCACCGAATGCCTCGCGATCAAGCGCAACATCGAGTCGGAAGGGTCCAGGTGCGGTGCATGGCGGAAGGACCGCACCCGGCGGCCTCAGCCAACGCTCAATGAGGCCCTCGGTTCGAAATCCGAGCTGCTCATAGAGTGGCCTCCCCATGTCCGTGGCATCCAGCTTGATCCAGCGAACTCGCCGGGCGCTCAACTGAGCCAGCGCCTCTTGCATCAAACATCGCGCGTAGCCGCGGCCGCGATATGCCGGGTCGGTGAGCACCATGCCGATCCAGCCCAACTCTTGGCCGAAACAAACGGCGGTCGTAGTTGCGACGACGGCGCCGCTCTCCTCAATCCCGAGACAGCCTTCGGGCGCGAGCGCCATCACGTTGCGCCAGTCCTGCTCCGTCTGATTCCAGCCCGCCGATTCTTTGAGGCGCATGCACTCGGGAATGTCCGAAGCAGTCAAAATTCGCGGAGTCATAATGCCGTGGCCCTGCTCCCTAGCGCCGCCGGAGTTGATTTCGGCGTCTTGCCGGGGTCCGCGTTTATTCTTGTCCATCTGTGGTTGCGATCAGAGTGCCGGCGCTCATTCATAGCGCAGGCACACAATGGGATCAAGCTTTGCTGCCCGGCTGGCCGGGTAATAGCCGAAGAACAATCCCACGCTCAGCGAGATCAGAATGCCTAAACTTACCCAGATCAGTGAGAGCGACGCTGGAATCGAAGGCACCAGCGTACGCACCGTAAACGCGATTAGCGCGCCCAGCACGATGCCGATGAAGCCGCCAATGCTGGACAGCGTCACCGCTTCGAGCAAAAACTGCACGCGAATATCCGCGGCCCGTGCTCCAATGGCTTTGCGGATGCCGATCTCGGCGGTCCGCTCGGTTACAGAAATCAGCATGATATTCATGACGCCGATGCCGCCCACCAGTAAACCGATGGAGCTGATGATGCCCGTGAGCAACGCCAGCGCACCGGTAAGCTGATTCCACAGATTGCTCAGAAAATCGGGGTCCACGACTTCAAAATCATTTTCGCCGCGATACGGAACGCGCCGCCGGCGTCGCATGGTCTCGATCACTTCGTTACGCGCCTGGCCCAGGCTGGCTTCATCTTGCGCCATGACGGCAACGGCGACCTCATGAATATTTGGAAAGTTTTTGTGAAAATTCGTTAGCGGAATGCACGCGAAGATGTCTACTCCGAACCCGCCGAAAAGTCCCGGGTCTCGATCGAACACGCCGATCACTTCATAAGGCCGGCCATTCAGGCGGACCGTTTTTCCCACCGGATCAACGTGCGGAAATAGCGAATCGGCGATGGCCGCCCCGATCACCACCACCGATCGCGCATGCTCCAGATCGTAGGCGGAAACAAACCGTCCTTGCGCCACCGAAAACAGGGGGATCACTCGCCCGTAATCCGGCTCCACGCCGCGTACGAACAGACGCTCGACGTGCGCCGAGCCGTACCAGATGGTGTCCGTTTGTTCGCCGAAGTTGATCCGGTTCATCAGCGTCGTGGCCAGGGCTACCGACGGGCAGGTCTCCTTGATGAACGGCGCGTCTCCCAATTGCAGATACTTGCGCAGGCGGATTTTCTCCGGTGGACGGCCGAACCGGCCCGCTGGCAGGCGCGTGACAAAAAACGTTTTCGAGCCGAACGATTGCACCCGCGCCTGAATGTAGCCGTTCAGCCCGTCGATGATCGACGCAACCGTAATCACCGACGTAACGCCGATCACGATACCCAGAATTGTCAGGCCGGAGCGCAGCTTGCGCGAGTTCAGCGTGTCCAGCGCCACCAGCAAGTTCTCCCGAAGTGCGTTGCGAGTCACCTCATTCGCTCCGCAGCGCAGTCACAGGATCAAGCTTGGACGCCTTGACCGCCGGGTAGATCCCAAAGAACACGCCGATGACCGAGCTCAGGAATACTCCGAGCAGAGCCACCCAGGTCTTGACCGAAGCCGGAAACGACGTGTACGTGCGCAGCGCCAGCGCGCAAGCGAATCCAATGGCGATTCCCACCAGACCTCCGACCACGCACTGCATCACACTCTCGGTGAGAAACTGGCGCAGAATGTCGCGCTGCGTCGCTCCCACCGCCCGCCGCACGCCGATCTCCTTGGTCCGCTCCGTCACGCTCACCAGCATGACGTTCATGATAACGACGCCGCCCACCACAGCCGAAATCGAGCTCACCATGACGAACACCGCGAAAAATGCCGAGCTGATGCTCTGCCACAAAGAAATATAAGTCTGCGATGTGCCGATAAAGAAATCGTCTTCGTGACCGGCCAACACGTGCCGGCGTGACCGCATGATCATGCTCGCCTCGTCCTGCGCCTGCTGAAACACGGCTTGCCCCCCGGTGGCCTGGACTTCGAGTGTCAGGCTGGTGCGAGATCCGCGAACTTTCAGATAAGTGTTGATCGGGATCAGAACGAAATTGTCCTGGTCCTGGCCCAGCACTGCCCCAATCTTCTCAAATGTGCCGATCACGGTGAACTCATCGGCCCCCACCCGGATCACTCTTCCGGGCGGATTGACCCCCGCAAAGAATCGGTCTGCGAGGCCGGATCCAATCAAACAAACCGGCGCCGAGTGCCGGTCCTCGGGGTCGGTGAAGTAACGGCCCAGCGCCAGCGTGCGCGTGTCGATATCCACCATGTTCGCCGTGTATCCGTAGAGCGTGGCATCCTGCACCTCCTGGTCTTTGTACTTGACCGAAACGGTGGTCGACGTCGTGGCGCCAACCCTGCCGCAGCGTAGACACCCGTCCGCGACCGCCCGCATGTCGTCGAGGGTGATGGACTTATTTCGAAGCGCTTTGACAATTACGGTGAAATCAGTGACCGCGAACGGCGTACGCGCAATGCGAAAAACATTGGTGCCCAGATTGGCGATCTTCTGCTCCACGTAGAGGTTGGCACCTTGCACCAGGGTCATCACGGTGATCAGCGTGGCAACGCCCATGGTCAGCCCCAGCACCGTCAGCGCCGCGCGAAGTTTGTGCGCGCGGATGGAATCGGCGGAGAGCATGAGATTGTCGGCGGGTGAGAGCATGGGCTAGCTTAGCTAGGTGTTAATGCGATTCAGTCTAAGTACTAGAGTAAGCGAATCAGTAGAGTCAATACGGATATCGAGTTCATCTGCTGGCTGGAAGCGGTCCGATTGTTGGTCGCAACGCGCTCACGTCAGAACGGCAAAGAGATTCTCTCGTCTGCCGCTGTTTCTAAGTAACCCAGAATTGCTTCGCGCGTCTGAGTGATGGTCTCTTTGAGAGTGTCGTCGTATGTGGAGATGTCCCCTAACTCAGGAACGTGCGAGACCCAAACATGGGCATCCACGTCCCATTCGAGAACTATTTTGAAGGGCCTAGACACTTTTGAAAATATTATACGTCACGCCGTAACAACGACTCTTCGCCAGTTCTTGCCCACCTGGATGATCAACTCACCGGCAGCAGCGGCCAGCACCAAATCGTGAATCTTACTGCCATTGACTTCGACCGCACCGGCTTTGATCTTCCGCGTTGCATCGCTCACCGATTCGGCCAGTCCAACTTTAGCCAGCAGTTTGTCCAACCGAACGCCATTCGCAACCCGTACTCCGTCGGGTAGTTTAGCGGTCTTTATATCTGACGGTACTTCGCCCCGCCGCACAACTCGCGCGAATTCCTCCACTGCCCGCTTCGCATCCGCCGCCGAATGAAAGTCCGTCACGATCGTGTGGCCCAGCTCCATCTTCGCTTCCATCGGGTGCAACTGGCCCGCTGCAATCTTCCGCCGCATGGCGTCAATCTCTGTGGTGCTCTTGTCCGTGAGTAGTTCGTAATAGTCGTACATCAGCTCATCGGAAATCTGCATTACCTTCCCGAACATCACCCCCGGCGATTCCGTGATGCCGATGTAATTTCCGAGCGACTTCGACATCTTGTTCACGCCGTCCAGACCCACCAGAAGAGGCGTCGTCGCCACAATCTGAGGCGGCTGTCCGAAAGCCTTCTGAATCTCGCGTCCCACAAGCAGATTGAATTTCTGATCCGTCCCGCCCAGCTCGACGTCGCATTTCAGCATCACCGAATCGTACGCCTGCGCCAGCGGATAGATTAGCTCGTGCATCGAAATCGGCGTGCCCTCTTTGTAGCGCTTCGCGAATTCGTCGCGCTCCAGAATCCGCGCCACCGTGTAGTGCGACGCGAGGCGCACTACGTCATAAAAGCTCAGCGGCGCGAGCCATTCACTGTTGAACCGTATTTCGGTTTTTTCGCGGTCCAGAAATTTGAAAACCTGCGTTTTGTACGTCTCGGCGTTGGCCACAATTTGCTCGTGCGTCATGCGTGGCCGCGTTACGTTGCGGCCGGATGGATCGCCGATCATCGCCGTCGTCTCGCCAATCAGAAAGATCAACGTGTGGCCCAGATCCTGAAAGTGCTTCATCTTGCGCAGCAGCACCGCGTGACCCAGGTGCAGGTCAGGCGCCGTCGGATCAAAACCCGCTTTGATGCGCAAGGGCCGCCCGGCTTTCTCCGCTTTAGTCAAGCGCTCGCGCAACTCTTCTTCACGGATCAGTTCCGCCAGGCCTTTTTTTATGTAGTTGAGCTGTTCGTCGATCGGGCGCGCTGTCACAGACCTATTGTAAAGGCGTGAGGATTGCATGGACTCTCCGGCCGAACAATCGAACCCAGCTTGGGGGGCGCGAAGGATAAGATTCTTCTATATAATAGATCTATATGAAGTCTGTGCTGATCGATCTCGATGAGCCGACCTATAAGGCGTTGAACCAGATCGCGCCTGCGGCCAAGCGGCAGCGAGCACAATTTATTCGCAACGCCATTCGCAAGGCTATTCTGGAAGCTGAATACGAGCGTATTAGAGCTGCCTACGTTCGACAACCGGATTCTGAGGCGGAAGCGGATGACTGGTCCACGGCCGAGGAATACAAACCTTGACGCAATTCGAGATCTGGTGGGCCGATTTACCAAAGCCGGCCGGCCGCAGACCTGTTCTCCTATTGAGCCGAAGCAGCGCCTATTCCTATCTCCATAAGTTCATCGTTGCCGAGATCACCACCACCGTCCGAGGAATTCCCATCGAGGTTGCGCTGGGCACGAGAGAGGGCCTGCATAAGACCTGCGTGGTCAACTGTGACAATCTCCGGACCATCGCACGCTCGGCTCTGGTGAGAAAATTGGGATCGCTGCACCCTGGCCGTCATCCGGAGGTCAAACGTGCCGTTGGCTATGCGTTCAGCTGGATCGAACTTATCGGTTTGATCTGACGTTGTACTGTGAGAACGGCTGCGATACCTTTACGCCCTTCGCGGGGCAGCGCAGCCGTTGCGCAAACAGCTCGCTAACCGGTTTTTCTTGGCGAATATTTATCCAGCAGCGAAATCAGCTTCGAGGCCGCAGGCGGAGGAGCCACCTTCCCGCTCAAGATTTCCCGATTCTCGTAGGCTTTTCCGTAGAGCTCCTGATTATCTTCCATATCTTCCCGCAGCGTCGCGCCCTGCAAAGATATACCGGCAAACGCGCCCCGCGATCTGGACCAGGAGAGAATCTCAGCCTGCAGCTTGGCGTCAGTCTGCGCGCTGGCATTCCTGCCCACCGGCCCGGCCGCTACTTCCCCTTCGCCGCCCAGAGTGAACTTGCTGGACATCAGCTTCTGCATGCCCCGCTCGTTCATCACCAGCATCACCACGTCCGTCTCGGCGCCACCAATCTGGAGTCCAATACTGCCACCCTCGACGCGAACCGTCGCGGGTGCAGTCCAGCCCGTGCCGCCCGCTTTCCGGCAACTGACGAATCCTTTACCGTACTTGGCGCCCAGGATGAACGCGCCTTTCTTCAGGCCCGGCACAATCACCACACATCGGGATTTCTCCAGCAGTTCCTGCGGGATGCCTTTGTCAGGCGTGCCCATGATCTCTGAAAATACGACTGCCGCATCGTCCAATCTTTGCGTGGTCTTAAATTTGTCTTTCTCGCTCGCGAATGCTGCCAGCGTACCGGCCAGGCACAGCACCAGAGCAAATCGTACTCGCATGGATACCACTCCTTCAGGCCTAGTCTATCGATTTATGTGGCAGAACGCTGCATCGGTTTGGCTTATTTCTTACCGAGAAACCGCAGCCTGACCGCAAACGCTCTGAGTTGGCCCCTTCCATAGGTCAGGTAGGCGGGAGAATCGATATTGTTGTTCACCACGTTTGGATTCCCATTGTTGGTGAGATTGTTAAACCCGAATCGCCAGGCCCACAGATAATGCAGAAATCGGAACTTCCTCTCGAAATGCAGGTTGATAGCGAAATAGGAAGGGAAGCGGCGGGAGTTCGGTCCGTCAACCAGGAAGCCGTCTTCGTTGACGACGCTGAACGGAAATCCGGTCCTGTATTCCACCAGGTACAGGACATCCGTTTCACCCACCAGAAACCGAAGTTTGTGCGGAACAATACGCTTGGGTAAGGGCGCCCAGCCCCAGGTCAGGAAACGGTTCGGTGTGTCCCAGGAAAGGGGCCCCGGCCCCTGCGGCCCGAAGATCGGGTTCTCCAGGTTGTAATCGACAGCGGTGTCGGTGCGAGCGCTCGACCGCGTGTATCCCGCCACCCACTCATATTGCCGCCCGAATGTCCGCCGGATCGTAAATTCCGCCGAATCGTAACGGTCGTGGCGCCAGTTGCGTAGCTGGTAAAGCCCGCCTTCGAAATTGCTGGCGCCCACCAGTTCATTCACAAATGTGAACCCCTGGCTCCCCACTTTGTGCAGGTAGGCCGCTTTTCCGTAGAAGTCGAACGGCAGTTTTCGCTCGACGCTGACGCTCGAGATCCGGTGCCGCGGCGCGTGTAGATTTTGTTCATCAGCCACGAACGCAGTTTCCACCGGGCCGCGTACCTGCCCGTTCGGCAGAAAAAATATCGATTGGCTGAACTGATCCTGAGGCTGCATCAGGGTCGCGAGCGGCAAGGTGTCATAGAAAATTCCATACCCTGCTGCAAACTTTGTGTCGCGCATCCAACCCGGCGCGTACGATGCCGACAGCCGCGGCGAAATCAGAACATCGCGTACGATTTGATTCCAGTCCGTACGAAGTCCTATTTCCACAGTCAGCCCTTCGCGCGGCAACCAGCGGTCTTGCACGTAATTGGAGGCTTCAAAATTCCGGCGCTGTTGCTGCTGATTGCCAGTAAAACTGACCCGTCGTGCCACCGACTTGTCCGTCCGCAGTACCTCGTAATCATGCCGCGTCACAAACCGGTCCACTGACGTTCGCTCGAAATCCACGCCCACTTTAAGCTGGTGTGAGCCCAAGGCATAGAGCGTGGGGAGAAACGCGTTGGACACCCATTCCTGCCTGTAGATGTGCCGCGTCAGGTCCACAAAGTAATTTCCCGAATGTCCGAACGGCGTGATCTCGTAAATCTGGTTTCCCAGTGGACTTTGGCGCAGCAAGCCCCGGCTTTCCGCGAAGCCCACGTCAACCAGCGCGCCATTGCTGAAATAGGACTGGTTCCTAATGGTTCCCACATACAGATTCTGCCGCTGGCTGAGTGTGGTCTCGATCGGGTTCAGGAACGACAGCCCGCGATGGTTGTCATCGTTATAATTCACCAGCAGGCTCGCCGTCAGGATGTTTGATGGCGTCAGATTCACCTGGAACCGGCTCAGGTTGCTGCCAGTCACGCTACGGCTGCGATTTTGGCCCGCCGGAAGTTCGCGAACTTTGTTCACGTCGTAAAACGTGTCGAAGCCGTTGTGGAACCATGCGCGTCCTTTCGCGATCGGGCCCGAAAACTGAATCCGCGGCGTCCACTTATTGATGAGCACGCCGTTCTGGCTCGTGATGCCCGGGATGAAGTTGGTGCCCGAAAAGCGCCAGTGATCATCACCCATGCGCGTTTTGATATCCAGGCTGCCGGCCGATCCGCGACCCCTCTCTACCGAGAAGCGCCCGCTTTCGAGATCCAGCGACTGCACGGCTTCAATGTCCACCCGCGCTTCGAGGCGCCCGGTGTATGGGTCCGAAATATTGAAATTATCCAATGTGTAGTTGGTTTCGTTCGACGCGCCGCCATTGAAGTGGGGATTTCCGCTCGTGTCCTGTACTACACCTTGAAACATCGGCAAGGCGCTGCGCAGATCTTGGGACGCTGGGTAGGGCACGTCGAGAATCTCGATATTCGTGAGCTGCTTCTGCTCGTCGGGCTCCTTGGCGTCGATGACCGACGGCGAGTAGGCCACCTCCACGGACTCGGCGAATTCCTGGAGATGGTTCAAGGTGATGGTGAGCTGACTGGCGCCTGGTTGAAATGGAACTGACTTTTGGAAAACGAAAAAGCCCCGCTGCTCCGCCCGCACGTGATAGTCGCCAGCCGCGGGGAGTTCAACGCTAAAATTGCCGGCTCGATCTGAGGTCGCCGTTCGCCCCCCTGCCGCTGAAGAGATCTCGACGCGCACGCCGGCCACCGCCACTCCAGTTTCCTCAACGGTGCGGCCCGTAACAGTGACAGAGTCTGCCGAGAGCGTGGAAATCAGCGCCGCAGCCGTAAGGGCTGGTAAAATTGAAGCTCGAATCATTTTACCCCCGGCATGTTACTTCAATTCTAACGGGAAACCCGGCATTGCGGCCCTGGTCGAGTTGCGCGCGAGCCGCCGCCGATTCAAGCTAGAAGAACACGCGCATATGAATATCGAAGTGTTCCTCACAGAAGCGGAGATCGCTCAGGAATTTGCGGATTCCATCGAGGCTCACGACCTTCCGGAAAAATTCTTCTATTGGCTTCCGCGCTCTGTCCGCGCCTGGATCGAGCTTTCACAGAACTCGGTGACCGCCGGGCTTCGCCAATTCTGGGAAGTGCTCAGCCAGAAAGCCGAATCCTGGGCGGAGCACCTCAGCGCTCCGGTCTCTCTCATCAGCTTCGGTTCTGGCGATGGCGTCAAGGACCGGCTGCTGATGAAGGGACTCGAGCGCGCCGGCCAAAACGTGAAGTACTTTCCCGTGGATGCCAGTCAGACGCTGCTCGAACTGGCCTGTTCCGCTGCCGAGGATGCTGAGCTCGTGACCATGGGCATCAAAGCCGATATCGCCAGTCCTGTGCATTTGGTGCTGGCGTCCGATGCCGCCGAATCGCCGAAGCTCTTACTGATGGCGGGCAACACCCTCGGTGGTTTCGATCCACTCGATCAGGTCCGTCACTTGGCCGAGTGCATGCATGCCGAGGACCGGCTGCTGATCGATGGTGAGGTCTTCAACGAGGCGCTGATGGATCGCGTGCAGGAACCCGCGGTGCGCCGCTTCGCTCTGGCTCCCCTGGTCAGTCTGGGGATCGCTGACGCCGATGGCGAACTCCGGTTTGAGCACAAGCACGACGATCGGCACGCCGGCCTGCACATGATCACACGCCATTTCCGCGCGGGCCGCGATCTGGTGATTCCTCTCCCGGGCGAGCCAACCATCACGCGCGGCGAGAGGATCATGCTGAATTTCCGGTACTTCTACACGCCGGAATCATTCCGCTGGCTCCTCACAAAGCACGCCGGGTTGAAGATTCTGGATGAAGCGCGAAATTCTGACGGCAAATACATCGCCGCCCTCTGTTCCCGTGGCTGAGGCCGGTGGCCGCCAGGGGTCTAGCGCGCCCCGGCTCCGGCTGCGGGAGTGAGACGGCTGCGGATTTGATTCATCACGTCAGAAGCCAGGAACGGTTTGCGCAACACTGGAAAATCGTGTTCCTCGCAGATGGCTTCTTCTTCCGGCGGCAAAACCGAACCGGTCATCACGATCACCTGCATCCGCGAAGCAATCTGGCGCAACTGCACGCCCAACTCAACGCCGTTGCCGTCGGGCAGCATGTAGTCGAGTAACGCCGCGTTTGGTTTTTCGCTGGTCAGCAGTTTTCTCGCGCCGCTGGCCGATTCGGCCGTCAGCAGCTTCCATCCCGCTTCAGCCATTAAGCGTTCCAGAAAATGCAGCAGGTCACGATTATCGTCTACCAGCAGCACCGTGGGATGCGCGGGAATCTCGGCCTCGTCCGGCCCCGTAGTGCGCAGGACCAGCGATTCGTCGTCTTCGGCGGTTTCCACCCGTACTCGCGAAGCGGGCTCCACCTGGCCGGTGGCTACCATCGTCGCCAGCGGCTGAGTCAGGTTGCGGTGAATTGTGCGATTCAGTTCACGCGCGCCGTATTCGGGGCTGGTCCCCTTCCGCAGCAGCCATTGCCGACTCTCAAACGGAACCTCGATGGTGAAGCACCGCGGTCCCAGACGAGTATTTACGTGATTTTGAAGATCTGAGATCTGATGATCCAGAATCGCCGAAAGCGATTCCACCGTCAGCGGCTGGTAGGTAATGATGCAGTCGATGCGGTTGATAAACTCGGGTGAAAACTTCTTCCGCACTGCCACCAGCGCGATGTTCTGCAGCTTGCTGGTGAGATCATGCCGTTCCATGCCGGCGCCCGCCTGGAAGCCGAAGTCCGGGTTGATCTCTTTCATCATCTCCCGAGCGCCCAGATTGCTGGTCAGGAACACCAGGCTCTTTTCGAAATTCACGGTGGAGTTGTCTCCCAGCCGCAGGACGCCTTTATCCAACACACCCAGTAGCAGCCGGGTGAGGGAAGGCGCGGCCTTTTCGATTTCATCGAACAGCACCAGCGATAATCCGCAGCGGTCGGTTGTCACCGCATTCAGCTTCTGTTGCGTCAGCATGGGCTGTGTCTCGCGGTGTCCCAGATATCCCGGGGGCGCGCCAATCAGCTTCGCCACCTCGTGCTCCATCTGGAATTCTCCGCAGTCCACTTTCAGAACGTTCTTCTCGCTGCCGTGCAGGATGTCCGCCAACGCTTCGACGGTCTTGGCCTTGCCGGTCCCAGTAGGACCGAGCAGTAGAAACACACCGACAGGCCTCCCCTCCGGAGCTAATCCCGCTTGAAACATCTGGATGTAGGGAACAATGACCCTGGTAGCAGCGGGCTGCCCAACTACCTTCTGCGATAGGATCGCCGTCAGGTTCTCCGCCGGATCAGTGGGTTGTTTCTTCGGCCGCGGCGTTGGCTGCGGATTTTTTGTGCGCTCGACCATAGGGCTACCCCTATTATATCGGTAAGGCCCTCGTCCGCCCTGATTATGCAATTGTTCGGGCAACCGATCCGACATTGTTTCCTCGTCGTCTGGCCTCGAAGAATGAATGAATTGCCTCTGTCATCCGCCCACTCGAGGCGCCATCTCCATAAAGATTATGAACGCGCGCGCGCCTGGCGTATTCCGCTTCATCGTCCAGCAGAATCCCGGCCTCGCGCACGATTGTCGTTGGGGTCGGTCCCTACCAATCTTGCCGTCGCCGCAGCCACCGCTTCCGGCCGTTCCGTTTTGTCCCGCAGGATTTAGAATCGGTTTTACCGAGGGATGGGGCTTCTTCCTGCACTCCGCCTGAGTCAGAAATCACGAAATACGCGCGCCGCGTGAGGTCGACAAAAGAGACGTAGTCCAGCGGTGGCAGAAGAAGAAACGTTGTTCAGGCCTCCCAACCGGGCCGTGACGGTACCCAGTACATTGGGATTTGAGTGGACTGGATACACCAGCTGCACGTTCTCGCGATGAGCCAATTGCGTCAGAGCCGTGCAGATATTCTCGATGCCGGCGCCGAAGTTTTCACGGCGATGCGCCGTGACGACGATCAGTTTCTTTCGCAGATCAAGCTGCGGCCAATCGGTTCCCCGCAGCGTCCCTTTTTCCAGCGCATTCTTGACGAAGAGCACAAGCGTCGATTCCCGGGGTTGCCGGTCACAAAGACGCGGGAATGGTCGACGCCTTGTGATTCAAGATTGTGAGCGGCGCCTTCAGTAGCGGCGAAGTGCAGGTCCGCCATGCGCGTCGTCAGCACGCGGTTCATTTCCTCCGGGAAGGGCTGCTGGGGTCCCAGGTGCGCAAGCCGGCCTCTACGTGCCCGAGCGGGATTCTGAGATAGAACGCCGAGAGAGCCCCGCAGAGCGTCGTCGTCGTATCGCCTTGCACAATCACCATATGCGGCCACTCCGCTGCGATCACCGGCTCGAGCACGGCCATCATTCGCGATGTCGATTCTCCAAGCGTTTGCCCGCCACGCATCACGTCCAGATGGTCGGGAGTGACCCGAAAGCCTCGAGGACTGAGGCTGCGCGGTGACGCGCAGCCTCACCTCGAATGCAGCGGCGCAGCCGCGCATATGCCTCAGAACCGGACAGAGTTTGATGGCTTCCGGTCTGGTTCCTAAAACAAGGAGAATTTTGCAGGTATCCGTATTGCTGTGAGTGGACGGTGAGCTGCTTGGCTCTCAGGTTTTTCAAGTGCTTTTTCGTGGGGTCTCGGGTAGACTTTCGGGGTCAAAATGCGAAAAACCAACCTAGAGCCGCTGTCAAAACTGCAACCGAGGGGTGCGTGATGGGCAGATAAAGATATCTGAGGGAACCTATCTGTGGCGAAATGTGATCCGGCCCTTGGTCAGATCGTACGGCGAGAGTTCCAGCGTCACGCGGTCTCCGGCCAAGACGCGGATACGGTTCCGCCGCAGCCGTCCCGCCAAGTGTGCCAGAACAACGCGATTGTGATCCAGTTGTACGCTGAACAGACCGCTGGGGAACTTTTCTAGAACGACACCGGTGACTTCAATATTGTCTTCCTTGCTCATCAAACTCCTTCTTGAGGCGGCGAACCGGCAGCTTGAAAGCCCCGCCGGTCCGCAACGCGTGGATTGACAGCTGGCCGGATCAGCCCGCCACTGGGCTTACGTTCGCTGCCTGCAGACCTTTGGGCCCGCGCGTCACTTCGAATTCCACCTTCGAGCCTTCTTCCAGGCTGCGATAGCCCTCGGACTGTATAGCCGAGAAGTGCACGAACACGTCTTCACCATTCTCCCGTTGGATGAATCCGTAACCCTTGGCGGCGTTAAACCATTTCACTGTGCCTTTTTCTTTCATGGGAATCCTTTCCAACTGTCTGATTGCGTTCGACTCCCAGCCCGCATCCCCAAAAAAAATGGGGGCACGCGTTCCGACTCACGCGCAACCCCAGGATTATGGCTGACGAATGGTTCTGAGAGTCAAATGCCTAATCATTATACCCAAAGGTCTGGAGCACAAATCAACGCGGCTCGAGCCTTTCCCGGAAGTAAAACCGTCCGGCATTTCGCCGAGTCTTTCGAATTCCAAACACGCCGTTATACTTGAACGACGTGCGGTTCGATTTCTACCGGCTTCGATTTTATTTCGAGGCCTCCGAGCCCGTGCTTTTCCCGCACGGCGCTGCTGGAAATATCCTGCGAGGAGCATTTGGGACGGAACTGCGCAAGCTCGCCTGCTCGCCGGATTGCCGCGATGCCGCGTCTTGCGACAGCAGGCACGCATGTGCGTATGCGCGTATTTTCGAACCTCGAGCTGCGCGCGGTGCAGGCCCGAGCGGCTTGGTCAACCAGCCGCGGCCGTTCGTCTTTCGAGCAGCGCATCTCGACGGCCGGCGCATCGGCCCCGGGCAGCGGTTCAGCCTCGATGTGCACCTGTTTGATACGGCTTTTCCGGCCGCTCACTGGTTTGTCTCCACGTTTCGCGCTCTTGAAGCTGAAGGCATCGCGTCCGGACGTGGGCGTGCCCGGCTGGTTACCGTCGACCAGTTATCGCCCGAAGACCGTGTACTCAAGCAAGTCTTCGACGGAGACCAAGTGCACGAGCAGCTCGAACCCTCATCCATCCATCTGTTGTCCGACGCTCGAATGGTAGAACGCGTGCGCATTCGTTTCGTGACGCCCACCGAACTCAAGTGCGTCGAAGGCCTGGCCGCGCGCCCTGACTTCCCCATATTGTTCGCGCGCATACGCGATCGGCTGAGCACGCTCGGCGCGCTTTATGGTGCCGGCCCTCTGGACATCGACTTTCGGGGGATGGCCGAACGTGCCTCTCAGATTCTGATGACGCACTGCGATCTGGCCTACGAGGAAGCATCAAGGCGGTCGAGCCGCACCGGACAGGAACATCCGCTGGGCGGTTTCACAGGCGTTGCCGAGTATCGCGGTGATCTGGCGAAGTTCGTGTCTTACCTACACGCTGCAAGGTGGACCGGCGTCGGCCGGCAGACGGTTTGGGGAAAAGGTGAGATCCAGATCATTCAATAAAGCGCTCTCGCCGCGATCCCCGGCGACCTTAGACACGGGTTCGCGGCGGCACGTTTCGGAAACGCTACTACGCTTTCGGTGATTTGCTGGTGACCTTCAGGGCTTTGGCGTCCCAGAACAGCACCCGGCTTTCGCGATAGGCCTGCACGGACATTGAAATCAGCACCTGCGCATGGAAAGCCGTGTCCACATCCAGCACCGGCTTCTGGCGGCTGCGGACACATTCCAGGAAATTCTGCATGTGCGCCCAGCGTGGCTTCTCTTCGACCGGAATGTTAATTGGGTCGACTCCCCACTTAGCTTTGTAATCGTCCTTGATGACTCTTTTCTCGGGGATCACGGTGATGTGGTCCGTGTCGCCTTCGAACATTCCGTGCTCCACCATGATGATGCTGGCCTCGTGGCCTCGAATCAAGCCGGGGATGTGCCGCGAGTTCGCCATACTCGAGCTCAGCGCCAGCGTATTATCGCTATCGAAATCGGCCAGCAGATTGAAGGTATCGGGCACCTCACGGCCGTCTTTGAAAACATAAATCCCGCCTGAAGCCATGACGCGATGCGGGAACTGAGGCTGCGCCCAGCAGATGTTCAGCGGTGCCACGACGTGGAAGAACAAATCGGTCGCAATGCCGCCGGAATAATCCCAATACTTCCGGAAACGGAAGAAGCGATCGGCATCAAAGGAGCGCTTCGGCGCCGGCCCCAGCCAAGTCTTCCAATCGATGTAGTTGTCACCCTTGCCGTCGGGCCCCGCGCCGGGATCAATATCCCAGTTCCATTCGCCTTCCACGCTGTTGCGGTGGTAGGAGCCCTGGCTCATCAGCATTTTGCCGATCATGCCGTCGGCAATCGCCTTCTTGGCCTTCCACCATTGGTCTGCCGACGTGGTCTGCGAGCCTACCTGCAGCACACGCTTGCTCTCGTGCACCGTGTTGACCAGTTGTTTGGCCTCGTCGATGGTGTGGCACATCGGCTTTTCGAGATAGACGTCTTTGCCGCGATCCATCGCTTCCAGGGCAATCTTGGCGTGCCAATGGTCAGGTGTCGCGACAATCACCGCATCCACGTCTGACCGATTGATCACTTCACGGTAATCCAGAGACCCGTCGCATTTATGGAGCTCAGCATTCTCGCGTTTGCGCTTCTCGTAAACATCGCAGACGGCCACGAGCTTACAATCGTTGGTGCGCTCGCCGATGCCGGCGAATTCCTTTGCCAGGTAGGAGCCACGCCCGCCTACACCGACCACCGCCACATTGATGCGATCGTTAGCGCCCAACACTCTGCCCGGAGATGCGGCTTTTGGTGGCCTTGCGGCGAAGGCTTTGGCGGCGACCCCGAGCGTCGCGCCGACGCCCGCAGCCTTTTTCATGAAATCTCTGCGATTGACGGATGGATGGTGCTCAGCCATGTGGGTTACCTTTCTTTTTGCCCGCGTCTTGATGCAGAATTAAATTCTACTCTTTTAGTGCTCGGGAGGGAAGGAAAGGTACCCAAATTGCAGGACCAAGAGGCGAGGTCACTAGGAGGTTATTATGAATCGAACCCTTGCCATCTCTTTGGTTTTGATGGGCGCCCTGTTAGCTGGAGGGTGTGCCACGAAGAAATACGTCCAGGAAACCGCCGCTCCCATTCAAACCAAGGTCGATCAGGTAGCCCAACAAGCGAACACGCAAGGCACCCAAATTGATGCGTCTCGGAAAGATATAGAGAGGCATGAGACCGGTATTAATGCCGCCCGAGAGCGTGCGATGTCGGCCGAAAACCGAGCCAACGAGGCCCTTACGAAGGCCACCGAGGTTGGTCAAACGGCCACTGAGGCGAAGAGTCTTGCAACCCAGAACACCCAAGCCATCAGTTCTTTAAAGGACAGTCTCGGCAACCTGGACGATTACAAACTGAACTCTGAAACCGTAGTGAACTTCGGTTTCAACAAAGACAAACTGGCGGACGATGCTAGAGGACAGATCGACCAGTTTGTGAAACAACACGCTAATGCCAAGCGCTATTTCATTACGATAGAAGGATTTGCGGACAAGACCGGCTCGGCCAGGTATAACGACGAACTCAGTCGCCGCCGTGCCGACAGTGTGATGGCGTATCTGGTCACCCAGTACGACATCCCCGTCTATCGTATTCAGGAGATTGGGCTAGGCACTGCCAAGCCGGCTGACACGGGACGCAACCGGACAGCGCGCGCGAAGAATCGCCGGGTCGAAGTGAAAATGTTCGTAGCACCGGACATGGGCACTTCTTCTCAAGCACAAAACACGCAGCCAGCTCCCAGTTCAATTACCCAAAGCAGCGAGGTTCAAAAGTAACAGAAGGGCGGGGCTGTTCCCGCCCGCTCTTCCGCCCGCACTTTCCCCCCAGGAAACGAACTTACCTAGTTAAAGCGGCAAATTTTTCGCTGCCAAATTTATCTAATGTGGAAAAAGATACCTTTGCCTGAGGCGAATTTAGAGCGTGTTCCCTAGGGTCCTCTCCTGATAGACAGGCTGGAGGATGGGTTCGCGCGACAAATCGAGTCGCAAATCTCGGGTCACTTCATCCAACATGTCGAGCGTGGCGGCTTTCGTTTCCATGGCGAAGGCGGTCAGGAGCAGGTTATCGCAGACTGAGTTGATCAATCGCGGCAGCCCCTGCGTTCGGTAGTGGATCTCAGCCAGTATTTCTGAGCTGAATACGGTCTGCTGGCGCATTCCAGCCTTAGCCAGGCGCGTAGCAATGTACTCCGCGGTCTCGTGCGCTTCAAAGGGCCGTAGCGAGCAGCGCAGCGTAATCCGTTGCTTGAGCTGGCGGAACTCGGGCGCCTCGAGCTTGCGGTCCAATTCCGGCTGGCCGGCGATAATGATTTGCAGCAGCTTGCCGCGCCGGCTTTCCAGATTGCCGAGCAGACGAATCTCTTCCAATACATCCCAGGTGAGGTTATGGGCCTCATCCACGATCAAAACGGTGGTGCGGCCCAGGTTCGCGCTCTCCACCAGCAGATCATTCAGCGCGAACAGGACCTCGGTTTTAGAGTTCCGAGCGCACCGCAGATCCAGGTCGTACGCCACCATTTCGAAGAATTGCTCGACGCTGAGTCGGGAATTGAAAAGAGAAGCAAAGGTGATCCGCTGGCGGGCCAGAAAGTCGCGCAGGCACTCGAGCATAGTGGTTTTGCCGGTGCCGACTTCGCCTGTCAGTACGATGAACCCCTTGTGGCTCTGGACGCCGTAAATCAGATTCGCCAGCGCCTCTTCATGTTGTGTGCTGCGATACAGAAACGCAGGGTCAGGGCTCAGGCTGAATGGGCTTGCACTGAGACCGAAAAAGGCTTGATACATGGCGTGAGCGAGACGGTTTGAGCCGTAATCGAGAGAACCGCACTTGAATCGTAACACGACATTCCGGGTTTTCTATGAATGGACTGGATGATTTCGCACCTGCAGATTGGGGCGACGGAAGTCAGCTCGGCAACGCGCTGCGGAAGTCATAAAGAGCTTTGGTGAGGCTACCGATTGGATCCCCAAGCGGAAGGTATTCCATAGCTACATAGCCGGCATAACCGGTCTTCTGGATGGCCTTGTACACGTTGTGATAGTTGATCTCCCCGGTGCCGGGATCGTGACGCCCGGGATTGTCCGCCACGTGGAACACGGACACAATGTCGGCGGCTTCGGTGAGTGTCGTGATCACGTTCCCTTCCTGCACCTGCTCATGATAGATGTCGAACAGCAGCCGCACATGCGGATTGCCGGTCTCGCGGACCAGCTTTGCGCCCTCGACGCACGTCGTCAGAAAAAATCCTTATGGTTCACGAGTGAATTGAGCGGTTCGACAATTGCCGTGAGGTTGGCTTGCGCCATCAAGTCGCCGGCGCGCTTCGAGCCTTCGAGCAAACTCGCATACTGCTCTTCATATGCGCGGCCGGGAATGGCGTTACCGCTCATCAACAGGACATGGGGGAACTTCGAGCTTATGCGCGTAATTGTTGGCATTGCGCACGTCGGCTAGAAAGTTGTCGCGTTGCGCGGGGTCCACCATGGACGCCGGCCGGCTGGGCCAGTTTGGCGTGGCGATCAAGACGTCCATGCCGAGCCGGTATGAGACCAGTAGCTTCTTCACGCGCGCAATATCAGCATCAGTCCATTCAGCCTACTCGCCGACCAGCTCGACCGATTGAACTCCAGCGCGCGCGGCGATTTCGAGCTTCTCTTCAAAGGAACCTTTGAGCGTCCACAGCGTCAGTGAGCTGGCGATCCTGGCTTGGGGCGGCGGCGCCTGTGCTCAAACCAGCCGCGGTCACGAGCCCGGCTGCAGAATGCAGGAATTCCCGCCGCTACATAGCTTTTTATGGTAATCCCGACCTGTTATGGTAATCCCGACCTGGCGTGAGGAAAATGCGCGGCAGGGTGCCAGCTTCCGCACGGTCCCGGTTCAACGCGGAGTGGGGCGAAACTCAGAGCGTCTTCAGGTAAGCGACGAGGTCGTCTTTTTCCTCGTCGGAGAGCATTTCTTTGTAGGCCGGCATGCCCTGGCCGCCTTCGTCAATTTTCTCTCTGACGTTGGCTTCGGTAGGCTTCTTGCCGTTGTTCATTTTTTCGCGGCTGAAGAGGCCCTTCAGGCCCGGGCCCATCTTCTTCTCGGTGCTGTCGGCGTTGTGGCACACGGCGCACTGCTGGAAGACTTCCTTGCCCTTTTCGGCATCGCCTTTTTTGTCTTTCTGTCCGGCTAGCGTCAAGCCTGAGACCAGCGCAATAGCGCCACAGCACGCGAGGATGCGAGATATTTTCATGAAGTAAATCGTCTCCTGGCAATGAGCTTGCAGCGCCGGAGGCCGAAACCGGGAGCACGGCAGATACGACCGGGAAAGCTGCCGCGGATCCTGGACGCTGCGCAACTCTGGATCAAAAACATAGTTTACAATCTTCCGGTGCCGCCCGTGCAGTCCTCGTCGCGTCCGCTGCTCGTCTTATTCGCCAAAGCACCCGTGCCGGGCAGGGTCAAAACGCGGCTGGCGGCGGAATGGGGCGAAGAGGCTGCGGCCGGGTTGCACTCCGCGTTCGTGCTGGATACGTTAGAAAAGCTACGGCAGTTCAACAAGTTTGCAGACCTCGAGTTGCACACCGACATATCCACCGATGCATGGGGTGAGACAGGCGTTGCGCGCGATCTGCAGGTGGCCGGAACTCTCGAATTAAAATTGATTCACGCGCTGAGCCGTGGACTCGATCAGGGGCGTTCCGTGGTGATGATTCTGGGTAGTGATTCGCCGACGCTGCCCGACGAATGTATCCATCGCTTATTGGAGTCGAGAGCCGACGTGGCGCTGGGCCCCTGCGAAGACGGCGGTTATTATGCAATCGCGTGCCGTCGCGTCGCGTCTGAAATGTTTACGGGTGTCAAATGGTCAACCGGTCATGTACTGGAACAAACCGAGCGAGCGGCGGGTGCCTGCGGGCTCGCCGTCGAACGAGGCCAATTGTGGTATGACGTGGATTTTCCGGCCGACGTGATGCGTCTGGCGGCCGAATCGCGCTTGCCGCGCCACACCCGGGAGATTTTGAGGAAACTGGCAATTGCCGGACCAGCCGAAAGGAAACATTGATGTTGTCAAATAATCGTCCGCGGCTTCTGATCCTCTGCTGGCTCGCGGTGGCATTGATGGCCGGCTGCTCGCGTAACAATTCCGCCGAGGGAGAACGCTCACGCGCCGGTGCGCCGGGCGAGCGCAGCACGCTGGTGGAGCGCGTCGGCTCGACCGGTTTCATGCAACTCGAGGCCGACAGTTTCAAAGCGCTCACGCCCCGTGAGAAAACGCTGGCCTACTGGCTGAACCAGGCGTCGATCGCGGTCGATCCTGTCATCTACGATCAGCTCTCGCGCTTTGGATTGCGGCAGAAGCGGCTGCTCGAAGCCCTGGTTTCACATCCGCAGGGCATCAATTCCGACGTGATGAAAAAGATCACCGACTTCACGAAACTGTTCTGGGCCAACCGCGGCAACCACAACGACACCACCGCGCAAAAATTACTCCCGGAGTTCACCTTCGAGGAGCTTCGCGATGCCGGTGTGACGGCGATCAAGAACGGACTGCGCATCGGGAATCCTTACGGCGCTGGCAAGCCCATCCAGACTGAAGCGGAGTTCGTCAACGAAATTACCGAACTCAAGCCGTCGCTGTTCGATCCGGCCTTCGAACCCAGCATTACGGCAAAAAATCCGCAGGGCGGAGAGGATATCTTGCAAGCGAGCGCCAACAATTTTTATTCCGGAGTGAACCTGGCCGACTTGAAAGGTTTTCACGAGCGCTACCCGCTCGATTCGCAACTGGTCAAGATGCCGGACGGCAAACTTGTCGAAATGGTGTACAGAGCCGGTACTCCGGACGGCAGAATTCCGGCGGGCCTGTACGCTCCATTTCTGAAGAAGACCATCGAATATCTCCAGAAGGCGCGGCCCTTTGCCGAACCCGGACAGGATACCCTCATCGATGACCTGATCCGTTTCTATCAGAGCGGCGAACCGGAGGACTGGCTGCGTTTCGGAGCGAGTTGGGTGCAGAACAATACCAACGTGGATTTTACCAACGGCTTCATCGAGGTCTATCGTGACGCTCGCGGCGCCAAAGGAACTTCACAGAGTTTTGTTTCGGTGACGGACCAGCACGTGAATTCGCTGATGCTCAAGATTGCCGGCAACGCCCAGTATTTCGACGACCACGCACCGTGGGACCCGAAGTACAAGAAGCAGGGTGGGAAGCCGCCCATGGCCAAGGCTGTCGAGGCAATCATCGAGACCGGCGATTTCCATGTTTCGACGATTGGCGACAATCTGCCTAACGAGGATGAGATCCACCAGAAATACGGGACCAAGAGTTTTCTGTTCACCGGAACCACGCGCGCGTTTTCGCAGGCCACCGGCTTTGCGGCGCTCGAAGAGTTTGCCTACTCGCCCGAGGAGGCTGAACGAGACAAGAAATACGGCGACGAAGCCGAAGACCTCATGACAGCGTTGCACGAAATCATCGGGCATGGCTCAGGCAAGTCCAGCCCCAAGACTCATGAACCCGCGTACTATCTCAAAGAGTATTTCTCCACGCTCGAGGAGGCCCGGGCCGATCTGATGGCATTGTGGAACGTCTTCGATCCGAAGCTGAAAGAACTTGGCTTGATCTCGAGTCCTGAGGTCGGCAAGGCCATGTACGACGGCTCAACACGCGTGGCGCTGACGCAACTGCGCTCGAATCCCAGAGGCGATACGCTCGAGGAAGATCATCAGCGAGACCGCCAGCTCATCGCCAACTACATCATGGATAAGACGGGCGCCATCGCACGCGCCGAGCGGAACGGCAAAGCCTACATTTACGTCCGCGACTACGACAAGATGCGCCAAGGCGTCGGAATGCTGCTGGCAGAACTGATGCGCATCAAGGCCGAAGGCGATTACGATGCCATCAAAGCGCTGGTGAACCAATACGGACTGCATTTCGAGCCGGCGCTGCGCGACCAGGTGATCGCGCGTTACAAGAAGCTCGAGTTGCCGACTTACTGGGCCGGGATCAATCCCGCACTGGATGCGAAACTCGGATCGAATGGCGAGGTGACTTCCGTCGATATCTCGTATCCGCGCGATTTCATCAAGCAGGAACTGGGCTACGCCGCCATGTACGGCGCGACGAAGTAGACCAGGCGCCGTATCGCCTTGGCTCACGCACTTGAGTTCAAAGCGTTCGCGCATCAGAACCGGATAAGATGAACGTTGCGGCTCGACTTATTTCTGATCGCATCTTTTCTTGCGCTGCCTGGCGTCGCGCTGCCCGGCTGGGCCCAGGTGACGACTGGGTCTCTGGCGGGTTACGTCCTTGACCCGAATCATCAAGCCATAGCGGGTGCGGATGTGGTGGCGAGAGATGCCGCGCGAGGCTTGGAGCGGCGTGCGCGCACTGATCGTTCCGGCTTTTACGCCATTCCCGAGCTGCCGCCCTCCCCGTATGAACTCAGGGCATCCGCACCAGGTTTT
>QHXW01000128.1 GCA_003223115.1 Acidobacteriota bacterium | reverse complement strand
CAAATTACGTTTACGACACCTGTCAACCAGGACCTGCCGCAGAGCTACGTATTGGGGTCATCGGTTACGGCTATTGGGGTCCGAACGTGGTCAGGAATCTCCAGGGTCTCGAAAATTGCCAGCTCGTAGCCATCTGCGACAGCAATCCTGCCAATCTCCAAGGAGCAAGACAGGCTCGTCCCGACGTCGAGCTGACAAGGGACTGCTCCGAGCTCCTGACCTCGACGCAAATCGATGCCATCGCGGTGGTCACTCCGGTCTGGACGCACTTCGACCTGGCGAAATCTGCGCTGCAAAATGGAAAGCACGTCTTCGTCGAAAAACCCTTCACTTCGACGACGCAACAGGCCGAGGAGCTCATCGAGCTAGCGACCCGGAATAGGCTCAAGATCATGGTGGATCACACATTTCTCTTCACCGGCGCAGTGAGGAAAATCCGGCAGCTCGTGGATAACGGTACGTTAGGCAAACTCTACTATTATGACTCGACGCGGGTGAATCTGGGTCTCTTCCAACACGACATCAACGTCGTGTGGGATCTTGCGCCTCACGATTTGTCGATCATGGACTACATCATCCCGAAGAAGCCAGAGGCCATCGTTGCCACCGGGGAGAGGCACTTGAACGGTCACGTGGACGTGGCTTTTATCACGATCTATTTTCCCGGCAACATCATTGCACACATCAACGTCAACTGGCTGTCTCCGGTTAAGGTCCGCACCACTCTGATCGGCGGAGAGAAAAGGATGCTGGTTTGGAACGACCTCGAGGCCGACGAAAAACTCAAGGTCTACGACAAGGGCGTTCAAATGAGGACCGGGCATGAGATCTATGAATTACTTGTGAGTTATCGTTCCGGAGACATGTGGGCACCCAAAGTCGAACCGACCGAGGCTTTGAAGGCCGAACTAGCATACTTCATTGATTGCATACTGAATGATCGAACCCCCATCAATGACGGTCCCGCGGGTTTGCGTGTCGTCAAGATGCTCGAAGCTGCTGACCAATCGTTGAAAAAGAGAGGAACAACCATCCGGCTATGAATCTGTATCAGTGCATCGCCCCTGATGTCCAATTAGGCAAGGAGGTGAAGCTGTCTAAGTTCATCAATCTCTATTGCTGCGCAATCGGCGACGGCACCAAAATAGGCGCCTTTGTGGAAATTCAAAAGAACGCCAGGGTCGGCAAAAATTGCAAGATCTCGAGCCATAGCTTTGTCTGCGAAGGGGTAACCATTGAAGACAATGTCTTTGTTGGCCACGGCGTAACCTTCATCAATGACGTTTATCCCCGCGCTACCACTTCGGAAGGCCAGCTTCAAACCGAGAAGGACTGGAAAGTGGAGCCAACGCTGGTGAAAAAAGGCGCCTCCCTCGGTTCTGGTGCGACGATTCTTTCGAACCTGGTCATCGGTGAAAACGCTCTCGTGGGTGCAGGCAGTGTTGTGACTCACGACGTGCCCGACAATGCGATTGTGGCTGGAAATCCAGCAAAGTTGCTTCGTTTGATTGCGCCAGACCTCAAGGCGGCGTCATGACCGGCAACGGCGGAATTCCTTTCTCGGATCTAGTGACACCTCACCTAGAGATGGAAGAAGAGCTGGTCTCGGTCTTCCGAAAAGCGCTAAAGACCGCCGGATTTGTCGGCGGACCGATGGTGGAAGAGTTTGAAAGGGAGTTTTCACAGTATTGTGGAGCTGAGTATTGCGTTGGCGTAGGGAGCGGAACGGCGGCCCTGCTGTTTGCCTTGATCGCCGCCGGGGTGCAGCCGGGAGATACTGTCGTAACAGTTCCGAACACTTTTATCGCGACCACAGAGGCCATCTCCCAGGCGGGCGCGCGGCCGGCCTTCGTAGACGTCGACGACCGCACTTACAACATGAATGCACGAAGGCTCCAGGAATACCTTGAATTGCAATGCTGCCTCGACCGTTCGACTGGAAAGTTAGTGAACCGGAAGACGCAAAGTCCTGTCGTAGGAATCGTCCCTGTGCACTTGTACGGCCAGATGGCAGACATGGATCCCATCCTGCAGCTGGCGAAACGACACAAGTTGTTCGTGATCGAAGACGCTTGTCAGGCTCACGGGGCGGTCTACTATTCCCGAAAAGAGAGCTGCTGGAAGGCGGCAGGGTCGCTGGGGCTGGCGGCAGCTTTCAGCTTCTATCCGGGGAAAAATCTGGGCGCATGTGGAGAGGCGGGCGCAGTTACGACCAACGATAAAGTGATCGCAGACAAAGTCCGCATGCTGCGCGACCATGGCCAAGTGCAAAAGTATAGCCATGAAATAGAGGGCTATAACGGCAGATTGGATGCAATCCAAGCAGGGATTTTGCGAGCCAAGCTCAAGCACTTACCGGAGTGGAACCAAAAACGCCGCGCAAATGCACGTCGGTACGACGAGCTATTTCGGTCACAGATCGCTACAATTAACCTGCCATACGAATCTCCCCGAAACAGGGCCGTTTATCACCTCTATGTGATCCGCGTTAAGAATCGGGATCAACTTCAGGTACGTCTTGCCCAGGCTAACGTCACTACCCAGATCCACTATCCGACGCCTCTCCACCTTCAGAGGGCGTATGCGGCTTTGGGATACGAAAAGGGAGATTTTCCCGTGACAGAAAAGGTGGCGGCGGAAATCTTGTCTCTGCCAATGTATCCGGAGCTCGAACATTCCCGGCAGAAAGCCATTGTCCAAGAAGTAATCAATTCACTTGCCAGAGAAGCTCTCGCTAGCCGGAAGCCAAATCTTGGGCCAGTCGCCCCGACCGAACGTCGTGCCGCCGGATGATTTTCATCCCGCAAGGATTGACACTTGAGTTCCGATATGAAGGTTGAAGACCCGACACATGCACTAGCCGTGAGCCCGCCGGCAACGACGGAGAGATGCCGAGCAGCGGCCGCCAAAGGGAAGATCTGGATCGATTTGGATAACTCACCCAACGTTCCATTTTTTGCTCCAATCGTCGAGGAGCTCAAGAAGCGTGACTACGCAGTAGTGCTCACTGTGCGCGATTGTTTTCAGGTACGCGAGTTAGCCGATCTTTTTCATTTGAATTACAGGCTCATCGGCCGTCACTCCGGGAAGAGCAAGATCCGCAAGATGGCGGGGTTGTGCTTTCGTGCATTGCAGTTGATTCCCACCGTCCTCCGGGAAAACCCAGACTTGGCCGTCTCTGTTTGCTCACGTTCCCAGTTGATCCTGTCCATGTTTTGGCGGATTCCATCTTTATTCATGGGTGATTATGAGTTTGCAACGGGCTGGGCTTTCATCCGCCCTGCCTGGCTGGTGTGCCCGGAAGTAATCCCCAATGCAGCCATCCGATTGGACCCGAATCGAATTCTAAAATACCCGGGTATCAAGGAAGACGTCTATATTCCTCGGTTCGTTCCAGACCCCAGCATCAGGGCTCAACTCGGATTGCAGGAAGAGGAGGTGGTGGCCACCATTCGTCCCCCCGCGAGTGAGGCGCACTATCATAATCCGGAGAGCGACGAACTCTTCGATGCAGCAGTCGAGTTTCTAGGTAAGTGTCGTGGTGTGAAACTTGTCGCACTCCCTCGAAATGAAAAGCAATTAATTGAGTTACGAGAGCGCTGGCCCGATCTACTCTTGAAGGGTGCAATGCGCATCCCCAACGGAGTCGTAAATGGCCTCAATCTGATTTGGCATTCCGACCTTGTGATCAGTGCGGGTGGAACGATGAACCGAGAGGCAGCGTCCTTGGGCGTTCCCGTCTACAGCGTGTTCCGTGGCAGGATCGGCGCTGTTGATCAGTATCTCGCCAATCGAGGGAGGCTCGTACTCCTTAAGAGTGTCGAAGATGTCCAAACGAAGATCGTCATAGCACGACGAAATCGCCCCGAGAGGCCGGAGGACGGTGCTGTTTCCATTTTACACAGCATTGTCGAGCATATTATCGCGATCATGGACGCGAAACACCCTTCGGCGACCACCGGCGAAGGCATCGGTCGGAACCAGCTTGCCTGCGTTAGTGAAAAGAGGGCCGAGTTCATCAGTTCCGAGCTGACAAAATGAATATTCTCATTGTAGTTGGCGCGCGGCCAAATTTCATGAAAGTCGCACCGATTATTGCAGCCATTAAGCAGCACGACCAGAGGGTTTCGGTAGGTTTTGCCGACCTGTATCAAGGGCCAGTAGAAACGATCCAGCACATCCTTGTTCATACAGGTCAGCATTACGACGACCTGATGTCCGGTGCGTTCTTCCGCGATCTTAGCCTTCCAAAGCCGAATGCTTACCTCGGCGTGGGTTCGGGATCGCACGCCACTCAGACGGCGGAGATCATGAAAACATTCGAGCAGGTCCTCTTGACGGAGAAGCCCGACGTCGTGCTTCTGGTCGGAGATGTGAATTCGACTCTCGCCTGCGCACTGGTTACAGCCAAGATTTCCTTTGACTCCGCTGGTTCTAGGCCGTTGATTGTCCACGTGGAAGCGGGGTTGCGCTCGTTCGATCGTTCGATGCCCGAGGAGATCAACCGCATTCTCACCGATCAGGTGTCGGACTTGCTCTTTGTGACTGAAGAGAGCGCGCTCCAGAATCTGCGGAACGAGGGAGTATCACCCACAAAGATTCATTTTGTCGGCAACACCATGATCGATTCGCTCCTGGCATTCAAGGAGAAAGCCGAGGCTTCCACTATATTGGACAAATTAAAGCTTCGGGTACGGGGAAGAAACAATGACGGTTGCAAGTCGATTCGCCCTTATGCGCTGCTGACTCTACATCGGCCGTCAAATGTGGATAATCGCGATGTCTTTCTAAATATCCTGGCAGGACTGGAAGAACTCGCAACGAATTGCCCCGTCATCTTTCCTGTGCATCCCCGAACCCAACGGCGAATAAGGAAATTCGGATTCGAGTTCCGCAGCGGGGTGAATGCAAGGAAACGCAAAGGGAATGCCCGAGGTTCCGGAAACTGCCGCGACGGAATAATCTTGACCCACCCACTGGGTTATCTGGACTTCCTTTGTTTAATGAAGCATGCGACACTCGTCGTAACCGATTCAGGCGGCATCCAGGAAGAAACAACGTGCCTCGGGATTCCTTGCGTGACGGTTAGAGATAACACGGAAAGGCCAGTCACCATAGAAAAAGGGACCAATATTATCGCCGGGACGGACGCAGAAAGAATCAAGGATGCTGTTCGTCGTCAAACCGAGAGGAAATCTGCCGATCGGCGCCTCCCGGAGAAGTGGGACGGGCAGGCTGCCACACGCATCGTAGCTGCTCTGATTCAGGTGCACCATGAAAAGAGTTTGCCCAGACAGGCCCTTGTCGCCTGACTCCGCGCTCGCTTCGTCGCTCCGGACATCGCCTTACAGTTGGACTCAGACGTCGGATTCGCGCAGCAGTTCCGAGGCTTTTCGACGGAGTCGAAGGTTCACTGAACGGCTATCCCATGGCTTTCGGGCAGCATATGAAGACCGCAAGAGAAACAGCACCGTCGGCGGGCAGTACGGAGAGGCGAGTCAGTGGCACCCCTACGTTCTCAGTACCCCGGCGCGGAACGAAGCAACGTTTATTGAGTTGATGATCCAGTCCGTGGTGCGGCAGACGATCGCGTCTTTTAAAACCAAGAAGCGGTTCGTTGCCCATCCCACCCAGATCGTGTTGGTGCGTTTGCCTTGATGGTTTACACGTTCAATCCGGTAGAGGATCCACGCTGGGCAGAGTTCGTTCAGGGACACCCACGCTCCTCAGTCTTTCATACAACCGGCTGGCTGGAGGCGCTACACCGGACGTATGGCTATGAACCCATCGTCTATACGACCTCCCCTCCGGGAGCCATGTTGACGAATGGAATAGTCTTCTGTCGCGTCAGCAGTTGGCTGACCGGACGCAGAATGGTTTCATTGCCCTTTGCCGACCACTGCGAGCCTCTTGTAGAAAGCCCCGAGCAAGGTCAGGAAGTGTTCCGTTCTCTGCAAGGTACGCTTGACAGAGAAAAATTGAAATACATCGAGATTCGCCCGCTGAGTGTAGATCTGCCGGCTGAACCCTGTATTCAAAAAAGCAACATGTTTTGCTTTCATGTACTCGACCTCCGTCCCGCTCTCGACAACCTCTTTCGGCGGTTTCAAAAGGATTCGATTCAAAGAAAAATTCGGCGCGCAGAGCGCGAAGCTCTCTGCTACGAAAAGGGATGTTCGGAAGTGCTTTTGAACAAATTCTATCGCCTGTTGTTGCTCACACGCCAACGGCACAACTTGCCTCCTCAACCGATTGAGTGGTTTCGTAATCTGATTACTTTACTGCGTGGTCAGCTCACGATTCGCGTAGCTTCCTACGGCCAGCGGCCGATCGGCAGTATTTTGACCCTCACCCACGGTGATACGCTTGTTTATAAATATGGTTGCTCCGACGCCTCTTATCACAATCTCGGCGGCATGCCGTTCCTGTTCTGGAAGGCAATCCAGGAGGCGAAGGGACGAGGCATGCAGGTGTTTGATTTTGGCCGCTCAGAGACCACTAATCAAGGACTAATTCGTTTCAAAGACCAGTGGGGTACGACCCGGTCAGTGCTGGCGTACAGCAGAATTTGTGCTCGGGGTCGCCACAAGATGGCCGAAGAGCAGTTGACGCAAGTTGCGAAACGCCTCTTTGCCCGCATGCCGGATGGCCTGTTCATCGCTGCCGGTAGGCTGCTCTACAGGCATATCGCGTAGAATTCAGTGCATGTTGATTTGTCTGAGACTCCAAAGCGAGTAGTCGAGCGAAAGATAACGAACCCGGCGAGACATGGTGAATTCGGCCCTTCTTGATTACTACCGTTGCCCGGAAACTTTTGCGGATTTCACTCTAACTGGAAACCTATCCGGGGATAGCGGTTACTTCCAGTTTGGCCTGGACGCAATTTGCTACGGACAGTGCTCCGGCGGTCCGCTAGCTAGGCACGCCACGGGTGAACTGTACGATGCACTGAGGGATGTCGGCGCGGACCAAAACACGCTTGGGCTCCCATTCAACCCCTCAGAAATAATCGCCAACTTGCGTTATGAACGCTATGCGTCCTCGGGCCACGAAGTGGGCGCTAGGCGTTATGCCAAACTCGCCTTGCAAAGGGCATACTACTCGGTCAGACCACTCTTAATGGTGTCGGTTCGGAAGTATCTACAAAGAATACAACTAAGAGATTGGAAGGAAGTACCTTTTCCCAACTGGCCTGTCGATCTAACAGTTGAGCGTATCCTCGGAAAGCTGTTAGCTACACTGCTCAAGGCTAACTTGATCGACAGAATACCATTTATCTGGTTTTGGCCGAACGGCTATCCAAGTTGCGCCATGATAACGCACGACGTAGAAACAGCGGCCGGCAGGAACTTCTGCTCACGTCTAATGAACTTAGACGATTCTTGCCGGATGAAATCCTCTTTCCAAATCGTTCCCGAGGACAGATACTCAGTGCCGCAGTCTTTCCTAGACGAAATTCGGCTCCGTGGGTTTGAAATCAACGTCCACGATTTGAATCACGATGGCCGTCTGTTCAACAACCGAGAACAATTCCTACTTCGCGCTGAGCGGATCAACCGATACGGTAGAGAGTATAAAGCCTCTGGTTTTCGTTCAGCCGCTCTCTATCACAACCTCAACTGGTACGATGCCCTGGACTTTTCATATGACATGTCTGTTCCGTCCGTGGGGCACTTGGAGGCACAACGAGGCGGCTGTTGCTCAGTGATGCCCTTTTTCGTCGGCAAGATCTTGGAGTTGCCGGTCACTGCAACCCAGGACTATTCACTCTTTCACATTCTCAATCAGTATTCGACCGATCTATGGAGACGCCAGGTTGCCCAGATCATGGAGGCACATGGACTTGCTAGCTTCATTGTTCACCCGGACTACCTTATCGAAGCGCGGGCGCGAGATACTTACAAATCGCTCCTGGCTTTTCTCGAAAATTTGCGGTCGGAGGGAAAAGTCTGGCTCGCTCTTCCAAGGGAGGTCAACGAGTGGTGGCGCGCGCGAAGCCAGATGAAGCTGGTGTGTCAGGGGAACAATTGGGTAATCGAAGGGCCCCAAAACGATAGGGCGAGGGTCGCGTATGCCGTCCTTGAGGGGGGCCGCTTGGCGTACGTGCTCGATTCTCATCAAGCCAGCGCGAGGAGGATGGTATTCCGGAATGGTCAAATCTCCTCCAGTGCCGCCAGACAACCGGGTGTCTTGACTGAGAGCCGGTTAATACAGGCGCTGCCACTCGGTCTCGAGACGAAACGTAATGAGCAAATATTTTGAATTGATGAACCGACTCAGGCGTGATTCTCCGCTCGCTGTCTCCGCCTGCGACATTGGACCCGAAGAACCCGAAAACTTGGAGGTCCATGGTACCCGAGCTGCGCCAAGGTTTGTGCGAAGTCTACCGAACCACCCTCCCCACCCTGTGGCACGCGCATCGGATGAGCGCGCATCGGATGAAATGTTCGCTGCAGGTCTGTGGCGCATCATTCAGGACCGCAAGTGGACAATCACCGCTTTCGCGCTTGTTGTCGTCGCGATTGTACTAACCGCATCGTACTACATGAAGCCGCGATATGAGGCAGTCGGACGCGTGGTGGTGGTGTTTCACCGCGAGAACGACAGCGGCGTGCTGGGGTTCAAGGGCGTTGACACGTCACTGCTGGAAGATCCCGAAGACCGTGCGGCGATTGACACACAGATCGGCATCCTGCAGACTGACGCATTGGCCATGCAGGTCATCAAAGACCTCCACCTCAACAAAAACCCGAAGTTCACGGGTCGCGTAGAGCAGCCCGACAACGAAGACCGACTCGTAAAATCGTTTCATAAGAGTCTCAGGATCTCGAAGGTGAAGGGCACACGGCTAATCGAGATCAAGTTCCGCAGCACAGATCCCCGGCTATCCGCCGATGTTGTGAATTCCTTAGCTAAGGAATATGTTGATCATTATTATCGAAGTCAGTTCCAAGTTAACGCGCAGATTTCCAGCTTCCTCGCGAATCAATTGAAGGAACTGCAGTCCAAGGTTGAAGAATCTCAGCAGAGGCTGCTCGCCTACCAGAAACAAAGTGGACTCTTTGGCTTGGACAACAAGCAGAACCTTGTGACGGCAAAGCTTGACGATTTGAATAGGGGGCTCACTGCGGCGGAAGCCGACCGCATCCAGAAAGAGGTCAACTACCGACTGGCAGTTTCGGGGCGGCCAGAGCTGATTGCGAAACTGGAGCCCGATAACCTCATTACGAGACTTCGTGCACAATTGGCCGACCTGGAAAACCAGATCGCGCAAGCGTCAGTTCAGCTAGGCCCCGCACACCCGAAAATGGTCGAACTGTCCAAGCAACTCGACCAAGCGCGGAGGTCCGTCGACGCTGAAGTTAACAGAATCGGTAAGCGCATAACTTATGAATACCAGAGCGCGGTGGGACGCGAGCGGATCCTGCAGGACGCGCTGGAAGCGCAGAAGCAGACGGCGGACAAGCTATACGCAAATGCAGTCCAGTCCGAAATACTGAAGCACGAGTTCGAGACGAACCGCAAGCTCTACGAGGATTTGCTACAGAAGCAGAAAGAAGTAGGTATTTCAGCCAGCTTGAAATCGAGTAACATCTGGATCGTCGATCCAGCCAGACCTCCGAAACTGCCTGTAGAGCCGGATATTCGGCGGAACTTCGCCCTTTCTCTCTTGTTCGGAATTTTCGGCGGCGTGTTGCTGGCATTCGGCCTGGCGAAGGTGAACGAAAAGACTATCATCACTCTGGAGCAGGCACGGCTTTTGTCGCCATTGCCTGCGCTTGGTGTCTTGCCGCTGTTGAAAACGATGAGCAGGAACGGCGCGGCCCGCCAACTCACGGGCGTCGGCGGCGACGTGAAGCCCGAGTTGGTGAGCCTCCTACAGCCACTGTCGCTAGCCGCGGAATCCTACAGAGCTATGCTGACGCCACTCATGCTTTCGGCGGCCACCCCCCCGGGGATCATCCTGGTGACGAGCGCGGTTCCAGGGGAAGGCAAAACCACGGTCTGTACGAACACGGCAATTCTGCTCGCGCGGTTGCACAGGCGTGTGCTACTCGTCGACGCCGACCTGCGGCGTCCCAGCATCCACCGCGCCATGCGCTTGAGCTGTAACACCGGTTTGGGCGCGCTACTCAGAAAGTCTGTCACATTCGACGAGGCTGTAATCCAACGTGCCGAGGTACCCAATTTGTACATTCTGCCGGCGGGGCCAGTTATGCTGCCGGACGACACTGAATTGTTGGTGTCCGGCTTCAAGGATTTAGTAGACCACTGGCGAGATCAATTCGACCATATCATCATCGACACGCCGCCCGTCTTGGCGATGACCGACGCAGTTCGCATGTCGGTGGAGGCGGATTCTGTGATCCTGGTCATCCGCTCTGGTCAGATCGCAAGAGACACCTTCTTGCGAGCTCAGGATCTACTTCGCAGGGTCAACGCCCACGTCGCGGGGTTCGTGCTGAATGGAGCACAGGTGGACTCATCAGATTTCCGATACTATTACAGTTACCACAGTCAGCATCAGACGAAATCCCTTGGCGAAGGCAGATAAGGTTTCCAAGCCTCCTTTGCTTCTCGCTCAGGAACGACTTCTGTCAAAGAAAGGGTGCATATGCGTGTAAGTACTCAGACTGCCAGTTCCCTGCGTGCGAGCGAACTTGAGTCGCTCGAATTGAAGTTTGCAAACCGTACCGCGAATGTTGGGATCGTCGGGCTCGGCTATGTTGGCCTGCCGCTCGCTCTACTTTTCACGGATGCGGGTTTTCCTGTCACCGGCTTCGATGTCGATGCCCAAAAGGTGGCCAAGCTTTCCAGAGGTGAGTCCTATATCTACCGCGTGCCGTCCAGCGAAATTCAGCTCGCGCGCATGAAGCAGTTCTCAGCGACGGTGGATTACTCTAATATCGCCGACATGAATGTTGTAATCATCTGCGTCCCAACTCCGCTGAACGAGCAACGCGAGCCTGACCTTAGCTACCTTATCAATACAGCAGAAGCGATCACCCCCCATTTGCAGGCGGGCCAGCTCATCGTGCTCGAAAGCACCACGTATCCAGGAACTACCGAGGAAATCCTCGTGCGTATTCTGGAGAAGAATGCACGGGGGTTGCGCGCCCAGCGTGACGGTAACCCAGTCGAGAGCGACAACTTTTATGTTGTGTTCTCGCCCGAGCGCGAAGATCCTAGCAATAACACGATCGCGCGACGCGATATCCCCAAAGTTGTCGGGGGGCTGAGCAACCATGCGAGCCAGCTTGCCGCCTCGTTATATCAAGCTATTTTCCGGCGCATAGTACCGGTCTCCACGCCTGCAGTGGCAGAAATGACGAAGCTGCTTGAAAATATATATCGCTGCGTGAATATCGCCTTGGTGAACGAACTGAAGCTCTTGTGTCTGCGCATGGGAATTGACATATGGGAAGTCATCGACGCTGCCTCGACTAAGCCCTTTGGCTTTCAGCCGTTTTATCCCGGCCCGGGCCTAGGTGGGCACTGCATACCAGTGGATCCGTTCTATCTTTCATGGAAGGCGAAGCAGTGGGACTTCCAGACTCGCTTCATCGAACTCGCGGGGGAGATCAACGTCTCCATGCCGTACCATATTGTCAGCACGATTTCGGCAGCACTGAACCGTAGCCACAAGCCACTGAACGGCTCGCGAGTACTGATCCTAGGAGTGTCTTACAAGAGGGATGTTGATGATCTACGCGAATCACCCGCGCTTACCATAATCGAGTTGCTGAATCAACAGGGCGCTATTGTCAGCTACAACGACCCGTATTTCCCGCTGCTGCTCAAGGGACGTCATTACGACCTGCAGATGGAGCGCGTTCCGTTGGACAACATCGGCGAGTACGATTGCGTGGCAATCATCACGGATCATTCCGATTACGATTACCCAGCCATCGTGCGCGAAGCGCAACTTGTTGTCGACACTCGAAATGCCACTCGCAGTATCGATTCTTCGAAAATCGTTCGCTGCTGAGCGCCTCTTTCCGTTGCATGGGATGTGTGCCGTGGAAACCTAAGATAGGCCCGGCTTTCCGCTGGTGACCCTGATCCCTGGAGGTTGTTATGGAGTCCAAATCCGTTTCTCTCGCCGCGCTTGCGTGCTTAGCTCTGCTATCGGCTGATGGCTTCGCCCAGGATCGCGCTGGTTCCTCAGAGGTTCACGCTCGGGCCCGGACGTCTGCAGCTCCGACGACGCCGGTTGCGGCGCGCAGTACCGGCTCCCCGCAGGGCCTGCTGATTGGCGCCGGCGATCTGCTCGATGTGAGCTTGTACGGCGTACCTGATTTTAAAACCGAAGTACGCGTTAATTCCGGCGGTGAAATTTCCTTGCCGATGCTCGGGACAGTCGCTGTAGGTGGACTCTCCGTCGAACAAGGTGAAACGCTGATTGAACGCAAGCTTAGCCAAAAGGGCCTTTTCAATGACCCGCACATTACGCTTTTCGCGAGGGAGTACGCGACGCAGGGGATCTCGGTGCTCGGCGAGGTACAGAAGCCCGGCATTTATTCGTTGCTGGGATCGAGGAAGCTGTACGACGCCATATCCGCCGCCGGCGGCACTACGCCTAAAGCGGGCCGGTACGTGCTGATTACGCGCCGCAATGATCCGCAACATTCGGCTCGGGTACCGCTCTCGACTGGTGCGCAGGAGTCGGTGGCGAATAACGTCCCCGTCGAGCCCGGCGACACAATTGTCGTGAGCAAAGCTGGGGTTGTTTACGTCGTCGGTGACGTCCACCAGCCCGGCGGTTTCGTCATGGAAAACGACAACGGTATTACCGTGCTGCAGGCTATTGCTCTCGCGCAGGGGACCAACCCGACCGCGGCACTGAATGCGGCCAGGCTCATCCGGAAAACCCCAGAGGGCCGGGAAGATGTCCCACTCTTGCTTAAGAAGATTTTGACCGCAAAGGCTCCCGATCTGCATCTCCAACCAGACGACATCGTCTTTGTTCCAGGCAGCGCGGGAAAGAGTGCCGCCAAACGCGGCGCTGAGGCGATCCTACAGATGGCAACCGGTGTGGTGATCTGGCGCAGGCCGTAACGTGAGTCACTCAATTTTAAGTCAATTGAAGTATTCCCGGTAGAGTCACGTAGCGTCAGCCAGCCAGCGGTCCTTATGCCCAGCATCGACGACGAAATCCCTTTGACCGTAGATCGCGCGCTGCTCACCTTGGGAAATTGGGTCGAGCGCCGCGATTGTGCCGGTCACGAGCCTTTTGATATTCTAAGTTCCCCCCTGCTTCAGGGACGATGGGCCCGTCAGTGGCCGCTTGGAATACTGTTCATCCAGTTTGGCAAACGGTTTGCCGGGCTGCGGATACGCCGCTGGTTGCGGGTGCCACAAAGCAAGAATCCGAAGGCAATTGGGCTTTTTCTATCTGCGTACTGCGATTTGGCGCGCTCGAACGCTGACACTCAGAATGGGGCCGCCTATCTCAAATCGGAGCTAAAACGACTGCGAAGTCCGAACGAACCCGAGTACTGCTGGGGCTATGACTGGGACCACGTATCACGTGGTGGATGGATGCCGGCGTTCAGTCCGAACTGTATTGCAACTTGCTTCTGCGCCCATGCCTTACTCGACATGGCCGAGGTTTTTGGCGATGTTGAGGCTCGGGACATGGCACAGTCCGCCGGACGGTTCCTCATCACGCGGCTGAATCGGCCGGTAGACACGCCAGAGCACCTGTGTGTCAGCTATACGCCCCTCGACCACATGAGGGTGTACAACGCCAGCGTCCATGCCGGTGCGCTCCTTGCGCGCTTGGCGCCGCGCGATCCCGAGTACTGTCAAATTGCCCGTCGTACCATGAATTACCTCGTGGCTGGCCAACAGCCGAATGGCGCCTGGTATTACGGGCCGGCACTTATGCACCACTGGATCGATGGCTTCCATACGGCTTACAACATCGGAGCATTACTCACCTACCAGCGCAGCACGCATGACACTACGTTCGACCATGCCATGCGACTTGGATACGAGTATTACGTCTCCAACTTCTTCCGCGCGGATGGCGGGCCCAAGTACTTCCATAATTCCGTATACCCGATCGACATACACTCATGTTCCCAGGCCATCCTGACATTCTGCGATTTTGCTGAACAGGACAACGATGCGAGGGAGCGCGCCTTGAACGTTACCCGTTGGACGCTCGAGCACATGCGCGGCGCCGACGGAACCTTCTTCTTCCAGGCGCATCGGTTCTGGATCAACCGGACGCCCTATATGCGCTGGGGACAGGCTTGGATGTTGCATGCTCTCGCCCGTCTGAAACGGCAATACCTTTGCCCCGATGGATGGCGAAAGGATGAGCTAAATATCAGTTGTTCGCCAGTTGTTGAACCGCACGCTGTGAATGCACAAACAGCGTACGCGAACCAGAGGAACTCATGCTAGCGCTTTTGACGGATAGGAAATCAGGGGAGGTATCCACGTACGATGTCCCCGCGCCGGAGCTGCGCCCCGGTGGGATCCTGGTGCGCACGCAATATTCCGCAATCAGCGCCGGTACGGAGCGCGCCACGCTTGAGTTGAGTTCGAAGTCGCTCCTCGCCAAAGCGAAAGCACGCCCCGATCTCGTCAAGCAGGTCATCGATTATGCGCGCCAGAACGGAGTGAAGGCCGCGTTTGACAAGGTTCACGCAAAGCTGGATACGCTGACGACGCTCGGATATAGCTGTGCAGGCGAAGTAAATTCGGTTGGGGAGGAAGTGCACGGGTTCCGCCCAGGTGATCGCGTTGCTTGCGGCGGTGGCGGGTACGCCAACCATGCTGAGATGAACTTTGTCCCGCGGAATCTCGCGGTACTCATCCCCTCGCAGGTGTCCACAATGGCGGCTTCTTTAACTACGGTTGGCGCCATCGCACTGCAAGGGCTTCGGCAGGCCGACATCCGGATTGGCGAAGCCATTGCAGTAATCGGCGCCGGGCTGGTCGGGGTGTTGACCATCCAGATCGCCCGCGCCGCTGGATGCCGCGTTGTGGCCATCGATCTTTCGCCCGGCCGCGTCGCAAGCGCGGTGGAGTTCGGCGCAGATCTCGCCCTGGCTGCCGATAACCCAGCGCTGGTGTCAAGCATCAAGGAGTTCTCCCGGTACGGCGTCGATGCCGCAATCTTGACCGCTGCGACTCGGTCCGCTGAGCCGGCTGAGATGGCGGCCGGAATTCTGCGCGATCGCGGTCGCATTGTTGTCGTAGGCGACGTTGGCCTGGGAGTGTCGCGCAGCGTTATGTACGCGAAAGAGTTGTCGATGGCTCTCTCGCGCTCGTACGGACCGGGAAGGTACGAACCGCAATATGAGGAAGGCGGGATTGATTACCCCATCGGCTATGTCCGCTGGACCGAGCAGCGCAACATGGAAGCCTTCCTCGATCTCCTGGCGTCAGGACAAATAGATGTCACCCGGCTTCTGGAGCATCGGTATAACATCACCGAGGGCGCAAAGGCTTATGCCGACCTGAAGAATGGCCCTTACACCGCGATTTTGGAGTACAGCGGCGCGTCCACAGTGTCGAAGAAGAACGTGCCGGCCGTAGTCGCAGTGCGGACTCGCATTGCCGATGAAGTGGGAGTCGGCTGCATCGGTGCCGGCAGTTTCGCGTCGAGCGTAATCTTTCCAGGTCTCCAGTCCATCAAGGGCGTACGCCTGCAATCCGTGGGTACCACCTCGGGTGCGAGTGCTGCGTCGGCGAAACAGGCCTTCAAGTTTGAGAACGCGGAACCACCCTCGGAACTGTTGAATAACCCCCATGTCGGTACCGTATTTATACTCACGCGCCATGACACGCATGCGACCCTCGTAGCCCAGGCATTGCTCGCCGGCAAGCCCGTGTTCGTCGAAAAGCCGCTGGCGGTCGATCGCGAACAATTGGCGCAACTACAAGAGGTGTATGATGCCCAGATACTTGCTGGCTGCGCGCCATTCGTGATGGTGGGCTTCAACCGCCGTTTTGCACCGTTTACTGAAAAAATCCGCCAGTTCTTCGCCAAGCGCCGTGAGCCCATGCTGATCCACGCGCGGGTTAATGCCGGCTACATCCCGCATGACCACTGGATTCACGGCGCGGGCGGCCGCATCGTGGGCGAGTTCTGCCATTTCGTGGATTGGGCGCGCTCCGCGATCGGATCTCCTATTTACAGCGTGGCTGCAACCGGCCTGCCGGACGGCACACAGTACAGGTCGGATAACATCGCGGTCACGTTGAAGTTTGCCGATGGATCGGTCGCCAATCTGCTTTACCTGGCTAATGGCGACCGCAGCATTCCCAAGGAATTTTTCGAAGTGTTCTGCCAGGGCGCGATTGCTCGGCTGCAGGATTTCCGCACACTCGAGCTGGCGCGCAACGGGGAGGTCCAGAAGTTCAAGAGCGTGCAAGACAAAGGCCACCACCGGGAGCTCCAGTTGACCATCGAAGCGATCCGCTCCGGCAAACCTTCGCCCATCCCATTCGAGGAACTGGTCGAGGTTACCGAGACAACTTTTCTCGTTCAGCGCGCGCTCGCTACTGGAGAGGTCATTCGGTTGGCACAGACCGATCGGGCTCCGACGCGAAGCGCACCGCCTCCGGAAATGCCCAATTCCGTGCAGCGAAACTCCGCCGCCACCGGGGACGTCGCATGCGCCTGACTAGAGCCTCGCAGGAGACTGTCCCTTCTGTTCTTTCCGTTCAGCCTTGGTTTAGACTTACGGCGTAACTTTCATTTCTATGCTCATTCGCGTCTCCATACCGGCGGAGCAGTGGTTTCGCTCGTTGGAAGCTCTCCTTATCCTCGTGGGCGCTAGTGTGGTTGCCTGCTTAATCCTGATACCCCAGGCGGGCTTGATGGCTATTGTCGGGTGCGCGGCCTTGGGGTTCGTCGCGGTAGTTAATAACGTGTTTCGCGGCAGGATCGACGGACTAGTGTCGTGTTGGGCCGCGTTGTTTCCGCTCACCTACTTCGTATCGTTTCCCCGAGAACACCCCATCGTGACGCCGCAGCGGCTGATCGTCCTCGGCACGTTCATGGGACTGTCTTTTGTGAAGCCCAGCTCGCTTATGGCAATACCGAAAGCGCTAAGCCGAGCCGGGCTCGTTTGTTTGGCATTTATTGCGGTTGCGGGCATCACCCTCGCAAAATCGCCGGAGGTTTTGGGCCCTGCACACATTCTGTTTGATGGCTTCTTGCTTCCCATCATGTTCGGTTGGTACGTCATTGCTCGGTTCGATGCTCGTTGTCAGCTTTCCGCGCTACACACCGCTGTGTGCATCTCCTCAATCACCTGCGCGGCGATAGCGGCCGCCGAAATCGTTACAGGAGAGGATCTGCTCCCCTATGAAGGTGCTTCAATGTTTTTTACGGGAGGTATTCCTCGACCCAACGGGCCGTTTGGCAGTAATGATGCCCTTGCGCTGGTCGGAGCTCTCAGCTTTTTCTTCCTCCTCTTCCTTCGTGCGGCCATTGGTCGCAATTTGAGCGCTGGTCGTAGAATGCTTCACTCAATTGGGCTGGCAGCCGCGATCGGCATGGCGTTGATGCCGATGTTCCGCTCGGTCATGATCACGCTTCTGCTCATACTCATCATCGACACCTTCTGGGACAAAAAGACGACAGGACGTGCCTGGCGCGTTGTGCTTATGCTTACTTTTGTTGGGCTGATTTGCATGGCCAGCGTATTTGCACCTGATATGTTCGAAGACCGCATTAGCGGGCAGAACGTGTACGGCCGTATGGCCCAGCACGAGCAAAGTCTTCGTGTGTTCATGGACCATCCTTGGCTGGGAGTCGGATTTAACAACTTCAACAACTTCGTAACGGGTGAGTCTCGTTACCTTGCGTCTTATCAGGGAGTGTCCTCGCTCGACTCGCCACACAGCAACTTGGCTGCTGTGCTCGCAGAGACTGGCATCCTCGGATTCGTGCCGTACGTGATCACGCATATTCTTCTGCTTAGCGCAATCTGGCAATTACGCCATTTGTCCGGCTACGGGGGCCTAGTGGTGAGATATTGCATTTATATGTTCCTTACGTATTGGATCACCGGGCTGACTGAGTCCACGGGCTTTAACCCTTTTGTGAACCTTTGGTACGTGTTCTTGATCACCACTTGTTACAAGTACGCGGTGACGGCGCCCTTTGCAATTCTGCCTGCGGAAGCGCAGGTTCCTGAAGGAGCCTTGAGCGCGCCCGCGCGAATCTTCTCGCCTCTGTTTCTCCGATGAACCGGCCACTTAATGTTTTCGTTCTCGTGCTGGCTGGCCAGGAACGAGATGCGCTCGCCTTTGCGCAACGGCGCTATCCGGCGCGCGAGGCTGTAGTTCTGCCGAAAACCGAGCTGCGCGAGAGCAGTTGGAAGAGCCAGCTGCGTAAATTGCGGCAGCTTCGGGGAGAAGCGCTCCTGATATTCGTGGATTCGCTCGAATCGTTGCGGGAGCCGATGCTTCTTAAATGGACGGTACTCGTGCATCGATGCCGGGAAACGGTTCTTGCGGACTCCTCCGGATCGTTTTTGGTGAGCAGCAAAGCAGGACTCTTGGGTTTATTACCACGGAGCCTCATCACCGCTCTGGCCGATGTGATCGTGCTTGCATTCGCCTGGATTGGCCTGCAACTATTTCAGGTATGGCTCAGGCTTGGGCGCGAACCTGAAGCCCGCCGAGGCATGCTTGACCTCGTGTTCCTGTATCCATCTCAAGCGGGTCTGAACGTCCCCGGTGGCGCGCTGACTCACGTCACGGGTTTCCTTTCAGGACTGGCACAGGAAGGAGCGCGCTCGGCAGCATTTTCCGGCCAGCCGCTACCGGCTGCGTGTAATCCGCACCTCATCTCGCGATCTTCTCGCCTCCACCTGTTCCGGGAAGCAGCGACCCTGTCATACAACATCCGGTTCGTTGCCGCTGCACGCAAGTTGCTGGCGCAAATGAGGCCGCGCCTGCTGTATCAAAGGCACGGAAGATTTCTGTTTGCCGGTGCAATTCTGTCGCGTTTGATGGGAATTCCTTTGGTGCTAGAATACAACGCCTCTGAAAACTGGATGGCGAAGTACTGGGATCCCGTACGTTTCTCTCTGTGGCTGAGGCTGTGCGAGAAGGTGTCGGTGAAGGCGGCGTCTTTGATCGTTGTGGTTTCGAATCCGTTGAAGCAACAGCTGATGGAAGTTGGAGTGCCGGAAAAACGAATCCTGGTAAATCCGAACGCAGTTGATCCTGAGTGGTTCCACCCCAATTGCGGTGGTGCGAAATTGCGAAAGGATTTAGGTCTTCGGTCGGGGGACGTAGTCGTCGGCTTTGTTGGCACCTTCAGTTACTGGCACGGAGTCGGCGTGCTCGAACAGGCGATCCGGTCGTTGTTGGAAGCCCAGCCCGCGGGCGGCCCGTTGAAATTCCTTCTCGTTGGCGATGGGCTACTTGCTGCGCAGTTGCGGAATGCGCTAGACCCATATACGCGCCACGGCCTGGTCACCTTTACCGGCGCAGTTCCACACAGGTCCGTCCGCGCGTACCTGGATGTTGCCGACATTCTTGTTTCGCCGCACGTCCCGATGCCCGGTGGCAGTCCGTTTTTCGGGTCGCCCACCAAATTGTTCGAGTACATGGCGATGGGCAAGGCGATTGCCGCCAGTGCCCTGGACCAAATCGCTGATGTACTGGAACACGGCAGAACGGCGTTACTGGTCAGGCCGGGCGACCCCGGCGAGCTAGTAGACGCCATCCAGCGCCTCGCCGCCGATGCGCAACTGCGGATCGAGCTTGGACGCAAAGCCCGCGAAGCCGTTCTGGCGCGCCACACATGGCGACAAAATGCCAGCCGTGTCCTCGCACATTATGCGGACAGTCGGTGCGCCCTGCGCGAATCTGCGATGCATACTGCCGTTGCTGCCGGTCCGTCGTCATTCCGCAGCACAAACCCCGCAAAGGAGAATCCGTGACGAAGGCCGGCGTGTCGGCTGCCTCAGCTTGGCTGTGGCGTGTAGCGGCAGGCACGGAGCTTCGCCGCAACGTCTTGGAGACCTACGGCACCCGCGTGCTGGTGGTAGCCGTGAGTTTTGCAACTGCTGTGGTGATAGCGCGCAAGCTCGGTCCTACCGGTCGTGGGTTCTATGCAGTGGCCTCAACCGTAGGCGCGATCGGCGTGCTGTTCAGCAATCTTGGTCTGCACGCCTCCAACACCTACTATGTTGCAAAAGACCAATCGTTGCTATCGGCCCTCATCGGTAACATGTTAGCGGTCATCTTTGTAGCTTGTATCGCCACCGCTTTGGGTGGAATTGCCTTTGTCTGCTGGCCCACGCTGTCACCCGTCCAAGGCACGCTTTTACCGCTCGCGCTGGCTTCGATTCCGGCGGGTCTTGCCTATCTGCTCACTCAAGGATTGCTGCTCGGCGTTAACGAGGTGCGGGCCTACAACAAGATTGAATTCGGCGGCAAACTCATAGCTCTGGTGCTGATCTGTATCTCTGCTGCGATTCACCAAAGCAACGTAGAACTGTTCTTCGGCATCACTCTGTCGTCCGTAATGCTCAGCTTCCTTTGGGCCCTTCTGCGCCTCAGACGAGTTTCGACGGAGCCTCCTGTGCTATCACTGGCGGTTTTCCGTCAGAGCATCGGCATCGGCGTCAACGCGTATCTGATCGCATTCTTCGGTTTTCTTGTGTTGAGAATTGATCTGCTCATGGTCAAGTACATGCTAGGCGCGACGGAAGCAGGCTACTATTCGATTAGCCAGGTTCTCGCCGAAAACACCATGATGTTTCCAGTCGTCGTAGGATTGCTCTTGTTTCCCAAGCTCTCGGCCATAAGAGAGAGAGAAGAAAAATTGCGCGTTGCGACTGAAGCCATACGGGCGACGGCGGCCCTGATGTTGCCGCCAGTCGCGATTGCAGCATTAGCCGCGGCCCCCATCATCTCGATCGCATTCGGGCGAGACTTCCTCCCGGCAGTGTCCCCTTTCGTTTGGCTCATGCCGGGAACGTATTTCCTGGGAATCGAAACTGTGATGGTTCAACTTCTAAACAGTGAGGGCTTTCCTCCAATCATCGTGGCAGCTTGGATTGCAGATATGATTATCAACGTGGCCCTGAATTTCTGGGCCATCCCTCGCTATGGGATAACCGGCGCATCCGTCGTTTCCTCTGTTTGCTATTTCCTGATGTTCGTGATTGTTTCTGCTGTCGTGTGGAAACGTTTCTACACGCCACAGCCAGCGGCGGTTTGTGCGGCACACCCGCAGGCAATGTGACCTGGAGTTTCCTTTCCGGCTATGGAATGTGTAGGGCCTGCAACCTCCCGTTGCTGGATGAAATCTTCCCGGTGAAAGCTCTGAGCTGCTGCGATTAGATCATTTTTCTGTCAGCCTGAATCCAAATGCGATTGATAAGGGTCCTCAAACGGGAATCGCCGCTTACGGTCGCTCGCGAGGTCTTGTGGCGGGCACGCAGGGAGTGGAACAAGAGGCGCGCAATTGGCCGGCTAGAGCGCCCTGGCCGTTTCACATTCCGGAGTGTTCCTTACTACAACCCAAACCTGCAGGCGCTCAGCGAGCAGAGCCGGGTGCTCATCGTCGCCTTCGCGGACGAGATTCGAGCCGGTCGGTATCCCTTTCTCGGCTATGGCACAGCGGAACTCGGAACACGCCCGAAGTGGAATCTCGACTTCGTGTCCGGCGCGGAATGGTCCTATGTGCGGCGGGGGAGCCGCGAGTGCATTCGCCACGACGGCTCCGACGTCAAGGCGCCATACGAGCTTTCGCGTCTGCAATTCCTGCCCGTCCTCGGTAAGGCGCACGTTATTACGGGCGCCGACTCCTATCGCCAAACGGCAAAAGACCTTTTGTCGCACTGGATTCAGTCCAATCCAGTTCCGGTGGGAGTGAACTGGACGGTTGCGATGGAGGCGGCTTTGCGCGCCATAAGCATTTGCTTCCTATTGACGCTGCTTTCTCCATTTCGCCGTGACGAGCAACCCTGGATCGCAACCGTAACCCGCTCCCTCGCCCAGCATCTGCTCTACATCGAAGCGAACATTGAGTTCTCGTACTTATTGACTAGCAATCACTACTTGAGTGACGTCGTGGGGCTTTACTGCCTTTCTATGTTCCTCGACGGCGAGCGCATGACGGCGAGGCGCCGCGAATACCGGCAGCGAATCGAAGCCGAAATGGCAAAACAGGTATACGAAGACGGTGGGGATTACGAGGCTTCTACCGGTTACCAGGTATTGGTCACGCAGCTTTTTACGACGTCGTTGTTGCTGATGCGCGCCGAATGCTCTGCTCCGCCTGCACCGGCGTTCGTCGAGCGCCTTAGGATGATGTTCCGGTTCCTGAACACAGTCGCCAGCGCGTCCGGCGAATTGCCGCAGGTGGGCGATTGCGACGACGGTCGGACCGAATTGTTGGTAGACGACCTCCAGCAGATGATAGAGTGCCCAGTTCGAGAGAGGAATTCGCTGAGGGTTCCCAACTTGCTCGGGCTGGGACAGCGCCTCTTCGACGAAGGCGCCGTCGCTGGCGACGATGCCGCGTGGTATGGCCTCACCGAGACCACCAGAGTCCCCTATCCGAAACCGAAGGTCAACCTTGCCTCGGTAGGCGCGATTACCGTTCTTCCAAAGTCGGGGATTGGGGTCCTGCGACACGGGTCGGCTGAATTGCTGTTACTCGCCATTCCGAACGGAATTGTTGGCAAAGGCAGCCATACCCACAATGACAAGCTCAGCTTCGTTTTGCGGGTCGGTGGTCAGGAAGTCTTCTGTGACTCCGGCACGGGTTGTTACACACGCGACATAGCGACACGAAACCGGTTCCGCAGCACCGCTGCGCACAACACTCTACTGATCGATGGTGCGGAACAAAATCGCATTGACGTTGGCCCGGTCGGGCTTTTCGTCCTCGGAAACGAAGCAGCCGTTAGTCCGATACAACAAGGTAGGGGAGCGCTGGGCTGCTTCCTGCGCGCCTCACATACGGGATACTGCTCGCTTGGGGTCACGCACACGCGAACCATTCGCGCTTTTGACGGTGAACGGGCCTTTGTCATTGAAGACGAACTCGAGGGCGCTGGCGTTCACGATTTTGAGTTCAATATTCACCTTGCACCCAATCGAAGCGCAAAAGTAGCTGTGGCCGAAAACCGCATTATGTGCCGCATACTCGGAGACCGGCAAGTTCAACTCACGGTTACCGGGCCTACCGGCCTTCAGGGGTCAACCGCGCCATCACTTGTCAGCTCCACCTACGGCGTAACGGTTCCAGCAGTGAAGGTGCGCTTCTGGGGAACAGCTGCAGTTCCCACGTGCATCACTACTCGTATCTCGTGGGTGAATGTGACGGACATGAAGAGCGGTCAGCCTGACTCCAAAAAGGAAGCCAAGATTTGCGAAGCCGTCGCTGAGGGAGACTGCCGGGCATGAACTCCACTCCTTCGGTACACAGGCCTGTCCCTGTTAGTGATATTGCGGCAGGCGCACGGTCTGCCGACTATCCACTTTCCGGCCAGTCAATCGTGTGTTTTGCGGGCGAGGACTGGTGGTACCATCATCCCCATTCGAAGAACCACATCCTTAAGCGTCTGGCTCGTCATAATCGCGTACTGTTTGTGAACTCCATCACCATGGGCCTGCCTTCGATCGGCAATGCAGATTTCTTTCAAAAGATCCGGCGCAAACTCCGCAGTTATCTACGTTGGTTGCGCAAGGCGCCCGAAGGTCTGTGGGTGATGACGCCGATCAACGTGCCACTGTACGGCTCACCCGCAATACGCGCGTTGAATCGCCTGCTGCTTGTACTGCAGCTCCGATTGGTGATGTTCATTCTCAATCTGCGACATCCAATCCTGTGGGTCGCCATCCCTACGGCCGTAGACGTCGTGAGCTCGCTCGGCGCCAAGCTGTTGGTCTATCAGGTTTCTGACAAATACGATGTCAACGAAGACAGCGCGCTGTCGCGTGCTGTCATTCGCGACATGGATTCTCGCCTGAAGCAGCGCGCTGCGGTGGTGATGTACTCAGGGCGTAAGCTCTATGAGGAAGCTGAAATCCGCCACCGGTATTTCCTCGAACAAGCGGTGGATTACGAGCGGTTCGCCAATTTGCCCCCCGAGACACCAGCGGACATCGCCGCGATTCCTCGGCCAGTGCTCGGATATGTGGGTGCCGCCGACTGGTACACCATGGACGTACCTTTAATCGAGCACGTAGCCAGGAAGCGGCCCGATTGGCACTGGGTTTTCATCGGTGGGAAATCGAATGTATTGCAACTGTCCGGACCCAACATCCATTTTCTCGGTCCCAAGCCTTATTCCGAACTTCCTCGTTACTACCGTCATATTGATGTGTGTGTTTTGCCTTGGAACCAGAAAAACGCATTCACGAGTTACGGAAGTGCAATTAAGGTCCGGGAATATCTTGCAACCGGGAAGCCCGTCGTCATTTCTCCGCTATACGAGTACCTGCACACGCCAGGCGTGAGAATCTACCAGTCGATCGATGAATTCATCAAGCTGGTTGATGAGGCGCTGTCCGGCGATACTCCTCTCGAGCGCCAATCGCGGCAGGATGCTGTTCGAGACTGCACGTGGGATGTGCGTGCCAGAGAAGTGGCGAGCCTCTTTCGTCGCCTTCTTGAGGGCCAAGATGTCGGCAAGTCCATTTTACCGTGCGCTGGGGAGAGACTGATTCAAAGCGCGCTTGAGTGAGTCACCGACCAGTCCGGTGACCTTGAGAACCACAGGAGTACCTTGAATACCTACCTCTGTCGGTCATTAAAGCAGTCCGTCAACGACATCCTGGTTTGTAACCAAGGAGGTCAGCCATGAAACTCAAGATGTGCAGTTTCGGTGTTGGTGCAAGTGCGCTGGTGCTGCTGGCAGCATGGGGATCCCGCAATGCTGCGCTGTTGCCGGCCAAGTCTGCTGCCGCAAACATAGCGAGCGCAAAGATGGCCCCTCCCCGAGCGGTCGATGGCTATGGCAAGCTGCCTTTGAGTTTTGAAGTAAACCGGGGCCAAACGGACGCGCGGTTCAAATTTCTGGCGCGCGGGCAAGGCTACACGCTTTTCCTGAATTCGCAGGAAGCGGTGCTTTCGCTTGAGAGGTTCGAAGCCCGCAGCGAGAAGGATGGGAAACAGAAGAATCGTGATTTGGAACTTGCCGCTGGTCGCTTCGCGCCGTTCAGCGATCCTTCGCAGCTGGTGACGGAACGCGCTAAGCCACCGGATGCACCTCGCCACAACAACCGTGATCTGAAGACGCCCGTATGGATGACTTGATATGCGAGTGTCTGTGGCCGTCAGGGGGCATCATTGCCCAGAAGTGTCAGTTTTGCTCGAGGTATCCATCGTGGCATCCGCGAGAGCACTAGGAATGTCCAGGATCTATCATGAGGAGGGTTGTTGCTAATGTGCGGGATTGCCGGAGTATTTTCCTTCACTAACAGTGCGTTTCGGGTCTCCGATGACTACTTGATCCGCATGCGGGATGTAATGTCACACCGCGGCCCAGATGGTGCCGGAATCTTTTTCTCCCCTGACCGGCGGCTTGGCCTGGGCTTTCGCCGTCTGGCGATCATCGACCTGTCGGAAAGAGCGATGCAGCCGATGAGTAACGAAGACGATAGTCTTTGGGTGGTCTTCAACGGCGAAATTTACAACCATGCTGAAATTCGCACGGAACTGGAGGCCCGCAGCGAACACCGGTGGAAAACGGACCATTCAGATACCGAAGTGATTCTGCATGCGTTTGAGCAATGGGGTATCGACTGCGTACACAAGTTTCGCGGCATGTTTGCCATTGCCCTTTGGGACGCGAAACAGCGTCAGCTCTGGTTGATTCGTGACCGCATCGGGGTTAAACCGCTCTATTACAGCATTCATCATGGGCGTATCACTTTCGCTTCAGAAATCAAGGCATTGCTGGAGGACGAGCAGCAGAAGCGCGCTGTTAATGAGGAAGCATTTTATTATTATTTGTCGTTCAATGCAACACCAGCGCCACACACCCTGTTTTCCGGTATCCAGAAGCTTCCCCCAGCTACATGGTTAAGAGTCAACGAAAACGGTCACGTCCAAGAATCGCGATACTGGGACGTTTGGGATCACACGGAGCCATTGACGAAGGTTTCCGAGGCGGAGATTGCCGAACGCATCCTATCAGAACTGCGCACTTCCGTTAAGCTCCGCAAGATCAGTGACGTGCCAGTTGGGGTGTTTCTCTCCGGCGGGATTGATTCCAGTACGAACGCAGCGCTCTTTTCCGAAGGGCATGGCCAGCCAGTCAACACCTTCTCCATTGGCTATGACCGGCAATATGAGAGCTATCCAAGCGAGCTTCACTACGCCCGCAAGATGGCGCAGGTGGTGGGCGCGGATCATCATGAGCTGTTGCTACGGGAAACCGATCTGCTCGACTCTTTGCCTCAGATCATTCGACATCAGGATGAGCCGTTGGCAGACCCGGTTTGCATGCCGCTCTACTACGTTTCAAAGCTGGCTCGCGATTCTGGCGTCATCGTTTGCCAGGTGGGAGAGGGCGCCGACGAACTGTTCTGCGGTTACCCTTATTGGAACTCCTCCTTACGGTTGCAGCGCTATAGTAGCATGCTCCCAATTCCCAGCGCCCTCAGGAATGTGGGACTGGCTAGCCTCGCTTTGGTAGAGGGCGGCCCAAGGGCATCTTATCGACGTCAGTGGTCGTGTGAACTCCTGCGGAGAGCATTGTCGAAACGGCCAGTATTCTGGGGTGGGGCGGAAGTTATCAGCGATTCGCAAAAGCGGCACGTGCTCTCACCACGCTTGCGCAAGGCATTCGCAGAGTTTAGTTCTTGGGAGGCCCTGCGGCCGATTCGCCAACGCTTTGAAGAGAAAGCCTGGGAGCCGTCGCCTCTCAATTGGATGACTTATCTGGATTTAAATCTGAGATTGCCGGAGCTGCTACTCATGCGTGTTGACAAGATGAGCATGGCGGTGAGTTTGGAAGCACGCGTCCCATTTCTCGATCACAAGTTCGTAGAGCTGGCAATGAGCATTCCCGGGGCGATGAAAACCAGAAGTGGGGTGCTCAAATATATTCTGAAGAAGGCAGTCCGGGGTGTAATACCGGACGAGCTGATTGACCGCAAGAAGCAGGGCTTCGGCGTACCGGTGTTCGAATGGTCTGACAGCCAGTTCGGAGAGTACATGGTGAAAGAGCTCAAGGACTTCTGCGAAGGCACAGACTTGTTTCAATTTGAAGGAGTCTTGCCTTTTCTGAAAAAACGAGGATGGGCAATGCTGAACGTCGCGCTGTGGTGGAAGCAGTACATTGGCTCCACGGCGCCCGGGTCGTGCGGTACCTCCAGAGCGGTTTCTACAGAAATCCAGCCGGCCCGTGTTCGGAGTGTGCCGTTGTCTGTTGAAAGGAGTGCATGAACTACTTGTTCCACCTCGGCCATCCGTCCGCTGTTCCGTTACCTTAGGAGCGAACATACTGAACAATGTCCCACCAACTCCTTGCATCAGTGAACTTATGAAAAAAAGTGCCCGGCATACTGTGCTGTTAATAGCGTCCTTCACCGCCGCGAATGCAATAGCGTGCCGTGGTGTCAGCGGAAACAATGGAGGTCAGGCAAACACCAACACTGTATATCTCAATCGAGACCTGTCCACTCGCAATCTTTCACAATGGACGCATTTGGACTATGGCTTAGGCAGCGACAAGGGCTCGAACAATAGCGTTGTTGGGTACTTGTGGTATCACTCAAGCGTTAGAGGACGCAATGCCGTAGGTATGACTGCTACCCCTACCGCTCACGCCTCGCCGGCAGGGAACAGTGACAGTGTCTACCTTTGGGACCCATCTCATTACTGGAATTACAAGCCTTACGAAATCTGGTTGCGCACCTCGGTCATGTTTCCTTCCGCAGCGACTATCTCGACAGTGGGCGCCAAAGGTGAACAGCCCTTCCAGCCAACGACTGGTGATTGGAACTGGTTCCTCGAATTCCACAACGACAGCAGCCCGTTGCCGAGTTGCGCAAAGGAATACGCCAATGTTGCTTTCGACGTGAAGACCGACGATCGCGTTCAGAGCGGTGTCGTCGGAACACAGAATGTGCGCATGGCGGTCCGTATCATGGGCGGCGATGACTGCGCTCCAAACATGGTGTGGGTGAATGGCCCGCCGCTTGTGTGGGATCACTGGTACGAAATGCTGCTGCGGATCAAGTGGGACCCCAGGGACGGCATCTTCGAGTGGTATCTGGACAATTTCAACACCCCGTACTACTCAAACCTGCGGATTCCGACGTTGTATACCCGCCCAGCCGGGTATGTGAGCCCCAGCTACACATCGCTGACGCTTACCAATTATCGCTGGCATGCGCCTTGGGCCGCGACCATCTATTTTGGACCCTTGGCGGTGAGCTCGACCCCCAGCTCCGTGCGGCACGCTTTTTGAACGACAGGATTGAGATTTTGTCCAGGGCGTCCAATCTAACATCCTCATTTTCATGGCCGGCCGAATCTAGGATTCGTATTGGAGAAAACCGGCGTTGGTCCCTATGCTGCAAATGGGTTCTGTTTGGGATGATTGCTGCGGTTCTGATATTTGTTGTGATGTCAATTCACGACTTTCTCGCGGTCAACAATCCGGTTGGGCAGGGAATCCTTGTCGTGGAAGCCTGGATCCCTGAGCAGGCTCTGGCTGAATCCGCAAGAATATTCAATTCGCGACATTATCGTTACTTTGTGGTCGTGGGTGGGCCAATCCTTGGAATGAGTACCAACTCCAATCATCCGGCGAGCTACGTTGACCTGGCCACGGAGAGGCTCGAGAAGCTCGGATTTGACACGAAGAAGCTAGTTAAGATCAGCGTCCCGGGCGTATCGTTTGGCCGCCGTACCCTCACCAGCGCCACAGCGGTTGAGCACTGGCTCAGCAGCTCGGAAATCGGCGTCTGTTGTGTGGACGTTGTCACTGTGGGAGTGCATGCAAGAAAGAGCTGGATCCTTTTCCGGCACGCACTCGGTGACCGTTATCGGATTGGAATCATCGCCGGTCCCGAGGTCCCTTACGATCGGCGGTTCTGGTTTTTCTCGACAGAAGGAATCTGGACCGTCGTTCGAAATTTGGCAGGCTATGTGTACGCCAAGGTCTGGATTCTCCGAATCCCGAGGGCACCCTCCCAGCAGGAACCGAGGCGTGGAGGGTTGACTTACTGGAGTTGCGGGATCGTGCGCGGATTCATGTGGCGCACAGTTGAAGTGTCTTAATTGATTAAGTCGGAGGGGACAACCCCAAAGGAGAAGATGATGCGCAAGAAACGAAACTGGTTCTGGGAGTCCATGAGTCAAAATCGAGACGATAGGGTGAGCACGTTGCGGCCACTTTGGTGTTCGTCACTGCTCTTGCTATTGGTACTGGAGTGCGGTCCGGCGGCGGCTCAGTGCGACGTCTATGTCGCCAACCGCGAGTCGAACAGCGTTTCGGTGTTTAACACGCTCACCGACGCTTTGGAGGCGATGATCCCGGTCGGGAATCAGCCCCTTCGTGTAGCCATCACTCCGAACCGGGCCTTCGCCTATGTAACCAATTCGATGCATGCAGGTTTAATTGTTTCGAACTCCGTCTCGGTGATCGACACTGCCACCTACCAAGTAGTGGCCACGATCCCAGTAGGGCAATACCCTAGCGGCGTGGCTATCACCCCGAACGGGGCCTTTGCGTATGTGGCGAACCTGGCCTCCAACAACGTCTCCGTGATCAACACGGCCACCAACACGGTCACGGCCGCGGTCGCGGTGGGAACTAGCCCCTGGCGCGTGGCCATCACGCCGAATGGGACCTCTGCCTATGTGACGAATTCGGCTTCGAACAACGTTTCCGTAATCGACACCGCCACCAACAAGGTGGTGGCTACGGTGGCAGTGGGGAGCAACCCTGCCGGTGTGGCCGTCTCGCCGAACGGGGCCTTCGCCTATGTGACGAATTACGCTTCGAACAACGTTTCTGTGATCGACACCGCCACCAACAAGGTGGTGGCCACAGTGGCAGTCGGGAGGAGCCCCGTCGACGTGGCCATCACGCCAAATGGTGCCTTTGCCTATGTGGCGAATGACAGCACCGGGAACGTTTCGGTGATTGACACGAGCACAAACACTGTGATGACCACGGTCCCCGTGGGAGTGACACCTCGTGGTGTGGCCATTACTCCGGACGGTGCCTTTGCCTATGTGGGCAATGAAACGGACAGTACAATCTCGGTGATCGACACCGCCACTCACGCCGTAGTGGATACGGTACTAGGGGTAGCAGCGCTACCTGAGGGTCTAGCCATAACTTTCCACCCTGGGGCGCTCAGGCCAGGATGTAGGTAAAGGGGCTGAGGGATACCGTCCCGGTCTCATCGGCAGGTGCCTGCGCTGCCGGCGGCCCGATGGGCCATCCTCAAACACAGCATGCTAGGAAGACGACCTAAGTAAGATGCCAACGAATGTCTTTGTAAGCGGCGAGTATCTTCAAAAGATCCCTCAATGGCACACGGAAGATTCGTCCTGGAAGGCGAAATGCGTCCTGCAGATGATTGAAGACAACCGACTCTCACCGCACACAATCGGTGAGGTTGGCTGTGGGGCCGGAGAGGTGCTTAGGCAATTACAGCTTCAGATGGCTCCCCAGTGCCTCTTCTCCGGATATGACATTGCGCCCGCGGCAATCGAACTCTGTCGGAGCCGTGAGAACGACCGGCTCCACTTCCGATTAGCGGATGTGGCCAAAGAGCCAAATGCACACTTCGACTTGCTTTTGGTTTTGGATGTCCTGGAACACCAGGAGAACTATTTTAGTTTCCTGCGTGACATTAAGCCGCTTGCACCCTACAAGATTTTCCACACTGTCCTCGATCTCTCGGTATACTCGCTCATACAAAGAGATGGTCTGACGAAGCGCCGGCGGGTGCTTGAGGATCTTCACTTCTTCACAAAGGACACGGCACTTCAGGCCCTGCTCGATGAGAACTACGAAATTCTCGATTGGTTCTACGCGCCGCGTTCGATCTACCGGTCTTCCACGATGGCAGAGAAAATCCGCCAGTTGCCCCGCGCCTTGTGCTTCACGTTTCACAAGGACTTCGCCGTGCGCCTATTGGGAGGATACACGCTTTTCGTGCTGGCAAGATGAATAGCAGGGCCGCCGGACTTCACCCCGCCCTGCAGACTCGATGAAAGGAAGTTCCCGCACGAAGCTTCGTGACGGATTCAAATTCTATGGAACGATGTGACGTCGCAATCATAGGCTCTGGCCCGTACGGTATGTCCGCGGCCGCCCATCTCCTGCAATTGAAAGGCCTGGACGTCAGGCTTTTTGGCGAACCCATGTCTTTCTGGGAGCGGCATATGCCCGAGGGAATGCGTCTACGCTCCCCTTGGGAGGGCTCCCATATCGCCGACCCGGGAAATCGATTTACGCTCGACGTGTACCGGACACTAAATGGAAATCATCACTTGGCAGATCCAGTTCCCCTGAAGAACTATATTAGCTACGGGCACTGGTTTCATCAGCATGCTGCGCTGCCGTCGGATCGGCGCAACGTAATGCGAATTGACTTGGCTCCGCAAGGGTACCAGCTCATCCTCGAAGACGGCGAAGCACTGTGTGCGCGGCGCGTTGTCGTGGCAGCGGGCATCCAGCCCTTTGCCCATCGCCCGAAAATGTTCGAGGGTCTTCCCGCATCGTTGGTCACGCACACGTCGGAGCAAAGGGACTATGGAAAGTTCCGGGGCAAGGAAGTCCTCGTCATTGGTGGTGGACAAAGCGCCCTCGAGGCGGCCGCCTTTCTATACGAAGCAGGAGCCCATGTGGAAGTCCTGGTTCGTGATTCCACTGTACACTGGCTTGGACGCCACCAGTGGATGCGCTCGAAGGGGCTCGCGTGGATGTTCTATGGCCGGGGCGGCATAGGTCCAGTAGGCGTCAGCCTGGTCGTCCAGCGGCCGAATCTGTTCCGCCGGCTGCCGCGTCGTATGCAAGACCGGTGGGGGGCGCGGGCGATGCGGCCTGCGGTCGCACCGTGGATCAAGCCTCGTATCCAGCACGTGATCATTCATACGGAACAATTCTTAGACCAAGCCCGAGTTCAAGGAGAGCATCTCCGCGTTCGATTGGATGACGGAACCGAGCGCGTGGTGGATCATGTGATTCTCGGAACCGGTTATCGCATCAATGTCGCCCGGTATCCGTTCCTTTCGTCAGAAGTTCTGCGGCAGATAGATCTTGTAGGCGGTTATCCACGCCTCGATGCAGGGTTCGAAACTTCTTTGCCCGGGCTGCACTTTCTGGGAGCTCCGGCAGCGTGGCGTTTCGGACCGCTGATGAAGTTCGTTGCCGGAACGGAGTTCGCCTCACAAGCGCTCTCGTGGCGGATTCTGCACGCCAAGAGGTCTCAATTCGCCTTTCAGCGTACAAACGACTTTCAGTTCGAGCCGCTCGAATTGGAGACCAAGTCCCGCAAATTAGAATGATGGCTCTGCGTCATTACCTTCATTACCTATCGATGGGCGAAGTCGCAACAGTTGTCGATTCGGTTATCCATCCCCATGCTTTTTGACTCCCCTGTTTACTTCATCTTCTTGATTGTCGTCGTGCTGGCATACTGGCGCCTCAGTCACCGCGCACAGAACGTTTTTCTGCTCCTTGCGAGCTATTTTTTCTACGGCTGGTGGGATTGGCGCTTCCTTGCACTCATGATCGGGAGCACGACGGTAGATTTTCTGATCGCCCAGAAAATCGCCCAGAGTCGGCCGAACCCAAACCGCAAGCAGTGGTTTATCTTCTCACTTGTTTTAAACTTTGCGATTCTCGGGGTCTTCAAGTACTTTAATTTTTTTGTGGATTCCTTTGCGGGTAGCCTGGATACCCTGGGCTTTCACCATATTCCTCTGCCTTTGATCCGCATTATCCTTCCCCCGGGCATTTCGTTCTACACGTTTCAGGAAGTCGCTTATATCGTAGATGTTTACAAGGGAAGACTGGAACCCGCCAAGTCCTTCGTTGACTACAGTCTATTCATCAGTCTGTTTCCCCACTTGATTGCGGGTCCCATTCAAAGGCCGTCGCATCTGCTTCCTCAGGTTCAGAAGGGTCGTGCCTTCAATGCGGATCGTTTTTTCGACGGCATGCTGTTGATTTTTTCTGGCCTTCTCCGCAAGTGCGTGGTTGCGGACAATTGTGCCCTCCTGGCGAACGCGGCCTTTAGTGGCCAGCTCGGAAGTCCAAACTTTTGGGTTATTCTCATCGGCACCTATGCGTTCGCTTGGCAAGTCTACGGAGATTTCAGCGGTTACAGCGACATTGCGCGTGGGAGCGCGCAATTGCTGGGCTTCCACTTCATGATTAACTTCCGGCAGCCGTTCTTGTCACAAAACCTTCAAGAGTTCTGGCGGCGCTGGCACATCAGTTTGAGCACCTGGCTTCGCGACTATTTGTATATCCCGTTGGGCGGCAGCCGGGAAGGGGGTTGGAAAACCGATCGAAATCTTCTCACAACCATGGTTCTTGGGGGCCTCTGGCATGGCGCAAACTGGACGTACGTCGTGTTTGGTGCCATCCACGGTGTCGTCCTGTCCATTGAGCGCTTTTTTTCCGTCGCCAAGAAGAAGCCAGCGGACGCAGTTCGGTCCAGGCACGTTACGGGCTTCCTGTCCCTTTGGACACAACGGATTCTCACCTTCAACATCTTGTGCTTGAGCTTGGCATTTTTCCGATCACCATCACTCAGTTCAGCCGTGCAGTTCCTCGGTGGACTGGCCCACTTTGCCTGGCGGAGCGAATATGTCTCAGCTTTTGTGATGCTGTGCATGTTTTCTCTCCCTCTCTTGTTTGTGGACCTGTTGCTGGAAGCTAGCAACCAAGAATATCCATTTGCGGAGGCCCCTTATGCAGTTCGCACCGGCATGGCGGTTATCGCTTTCGTCGTACTGGCGGTCTTTTCGGGCAGTAAATTCAGTACGTTCGTCTACTTCCAGTTCTAAACCTGCGACCCTACGCTACGCCACAATACTGGCGGGAACCTGCGCGATCCTGCTTATTGGCCTGGAGAGTTTTTCCATTTACGCGGTGAAGCATTATTCAATCACCTATGCGCGCGTCTCGCGACAATACGCCGAAGCCGTAAGAGTGTATCCCGCAGCCCCTAAAGAACCGACGTCTGTTCTGATGGTGGGCAATTCTCTGCTGCTAAACGGCGTCGACGTTGACCAACTCCGAAAGCTGACGACCAGCACCTTGCGGATTTATCCAATCTTCCTCGAAGGCACAGGTTACTACGACTGGCTGTATGGGCTACGTCGCCTGTTTCGCCAGGGATCAAGGCCCCAGGTCGTCGTGGTCGGTTTCGAAGTGAACACGGCTCTAGCAAATGGCGTGTGGGAGGAGTCCCCGATGATGCTCTTTGATGCCCGGGACGTCCTCGGCGTAGCTGCCGATTTGGGCCTGGATTACACCGCAACAAGCAACCTCTTGCTGTCGCACATGAGCGCATTTTGGGAGATGCGCAGCTTCTTTCGAAGACGGATTCTTCTTCGCCTGGTTCCCCATTTCGAAGACCTTTTTCCCTTCGTTCGATCAGATCTTACCATTCCGCAGGGGGGAGAATTTGAAGCGATTCTTATGTCTCGCCTGCGAACCCTCCGCGAACTCTGTGAGGCGCATGGTGCCAAACTGATTCTGGTGATTCCGCCGACTCCATCTTCGGAGACCGCGGTCCGCCGAATGGCCATAGCCTCGCAGAAGGTCGGAGTGAACGCATTGGTACCGATTGATCCGATGGCGCTCTCGCCAAGGTTCTACCAGAGAGATGCTATCCATCTCAATTTCGATGGTGCGGTGCGCTTCACATCCGCTTTGGCTGTTGACCTTTCTAAGACAGTTATGGATGTAGCAAATCGTCTTTCCTGATCCAGGAGGTCAGTATGTTCCAGGCCTCATTGAAACTGAATGCCCTGCTGTTCATGTGTTTCGCCTTGCTTCTTGCCTCGACGGTCCGAGGCCAAACCTCCGGGGTGAACAACGCCGAGCTGAATGGCGACTACGCGTTTACCTTCAACGGGTTCGACGTGGGTGCTGGCGGCTCGTCTGTTTTCGCAGCCGTGGGAAGATTCAGCGCGGACGGAGCAGGGAATGTGACGAGCGGTGAACTGGACAGCAACGGCATAGGTCCCGCAGTCGTGGTAACCGCTCAAACATTCACCGGGACGTATGCGATCGGTGCGGACAACAGGGGTGTGATGACCTTAAATACCCACGGCGCCTCAGCGAGGCTCGCGTTCGTCATGATGCCCAATGGCAACGCCCAGTTTATCAAGTTCGATGCCGCGGGCGGGACCGGAACGGTCGGCTCGGGCACCATAGAGAAGGTGGACACTACTGCGTACAACACGGCCAAAATAACCGGTGATTACGTGTTTGGAGTAGCAGGCTTCGACGCCTCGAACAATCGCACGGGGTTCGTGGGCCGTCTTACTGCGAACGGGGCGGGCGTTTTCACCAATGGAGCCGCGGACATTGTCCAATTTGGCAGCACCAGTTCCGTGATCTTTACAACGGCGAACTACGCGATATCTGATACCACTCGCGGTCGGGGGACAATAAACCTGGCCTCCTTAATCGGAGGCGTGTCTCGGAACTTCAATTTCGTCTTTTACGTCGTGAACGCGGGAAAGCTGTTCGCGATGGAGACGGACGGCGTCAGCGGTTCGACCCCACTTCTAAATGGCGTCGTGCAGCAGCAGCAAACTCCCGCCGGAGGTTTCTCCAACGCCTCGGTGAATGGCGACATGGTGTTTTACCTTACAGCGCGCTCAATGTGTGGCAGCGGATCCATCCCTGTGGCGATCGTGCTCGTGGGTTTGCTCACTGCTGGTGGCAATGGCGCTCTCTCCCTAAGCTTCGACCAGAACTGCGGCGGGGCGACGACCTCCGTCACGGCCTTGTTGGGTACGTACATTGTGGCCAGCAATGGCCGGTCAACGGTGGTGATCGGGCGGTATCATACGGTTGCCTACCTGGTGAGCGTGAACCAGGCCTTCTTCCTTGGCACAGATAGTTCTGGGTTCGTCGAACCCCAGGCAGCGGGGTCGTTCACCAATAGCGCGGTGCTGGGTACCTATGCTGGCTCGGCCATCAGCCCTGCGACATCGGATGTTGCTATCTTCTCGGGCGAGTTCACGGCGGACGGTGCCAGCCAGACGGGCACTGGCATCGCGGATATCGGCGCCTCGAACGGACCGGTCTCGGGTTTGGCGTTCAACGCCACATACTCCATTTCCTCTTCGCCAACAAATGGAAGGGGAACCATGACGATCACTTCTGGGCGTGGAGGGAGCGCCGTCGTGTACGTGGTGTCCCCATCGAAGTTTGTAGTAGTCCCGTTGAACGTTCTGAATCCCGCAGTCTGGATCTTCGAGGGGTCTTCACTTCCTTCAACCCTCTCTTCGCTGACGCTAAACCCGACGAGTGTTGTTGGCGGCGTACAATCTTCCACGGGCACGGTGACCCTGAGCGGGCCGGCTCCCGCAGGGGGTGCACAAGTTCTGCTCTCCAGCAGCAATACGGCGGTGGCCAGCGTGCCTTCCAGCGTGACCGTTCCGGCCGGAGCCACCAGCGCAAACTTCACGGTGTACACCTCTGTAGTTCTCTTCTCAACTTCCGTCAACATCTCGGCTTCGTCTAACGGAACGACTCGGACGGCAAGTCTTACATCTGGCCGGTAGCCAGCGAGAGGGATCATACCTTGAGTGGACTTGCAATGAATTTGCCAGCCAGTCTGAGGGCAATCGGGCCACGGACAACGAACCCTCCGGGAACTCTGTGAGGCGCATGGCGCCAAACTGATTCTCGTGATTCCGCCAACTCCATCTTCGGAGAACGCGGCCCGCCGAATGGCCATAGCCTCGCAGAAGGTCGGAGTGGACGCACTGGTGCCGATTGATCCGGTGGCGCTCTCGCCAAGGTTGTACCAGAGAGATGCTATCCATCTCAATTTCGATGACGCGGTCCGCTTCACATACGCTTTGGCTGTTGACCTTTCTAAGACAGTTATGGATGTAGCAAATCGTGTTTCCTGATCCAGGAGGCCAGTATGTTCCAGACCACATTCGATGTGAGTGTCATTCTTAGGTGCGGGTCCTGTGGCCTCTCTGCCTCCTCTAACCGCAGCCGGCAAGGATAGTAAAAATGAGGAAACTGAATACCCTGCTGTTCGTGTGTTTCGCCCTGCTTCTTGCCTCGACGGTCCGAGCCCAGACCTCCGGGGTGAACAACGCCGAGCTGAATGGCGACTACGCTTTTAACTTCACCGGGTTCACCGCGAGTGCTACCGGCTCAACTGTTTTCTCGGCCGTGGGAAGATTCAGAGCGGACGGGGCCGGGAATTTGACGAACGGTGAACGGGACACCAACGGCGCAGGTTTGGCTGCTCCGCTGGTTGCTCAAACCTTCACCGGGACCTATTCGATTGGTGCGGACCACAGGGGCGTGATGACCTTAACTACCGCCCAGGGAGGGTCATCGAAACTCGCGTTCGCGATGAGAGCCAATGGCAGCGCCCAATTCATAGAGTTTGATGCTGCGGGAGGGACCGGAACGGTTGGTTCCGGTACCATCGAAAAGGCGGACAGCACAGCGTACGGCACGGCCAAGATTACGGGTGATTATGCATTTGGAATAGCGGGCTTTGACCCCTCGAACCGTCGCGTGACGTTCGTGGGTCGTCTTACTGCGGACGGGGCGGGCAACTTCACTCACGGGGCCGCCGACATCAACGCATCCGACGCCGCTGGTCCAGCCACCTTTACAACGGCCAACTACACCGTATCGGACACCGCTAACGGACGGGGCACTATAAGTTTCTCCATCATATTCAGTGGAAAGCCATTCAGCCTTAGTTACGTCTTTTACATCGTGAATTCGGGAAAAATCTTCCTGATGGGCAGAGACGCGGTGGCGACTAGCACCCCACTGCTCGGTGGCACCATGCTGCAACAGCAAAATTCAGCGGGAGGTTTCTCCAACGCCTCGTTGAATGGCGGCATGGTACTTTACCTTACATCGCTTACCGTATGTGTTTCTTCTCCCGCACCCGACGTACTCGCCGGTTTGCTCACTGCCGATGGCAATGGCAGTATCACCCTGAGCTACGATCGGAATTGTGGCGGGGTGGTCTCCAGTGCAGTTCTTTCGGGCACCTACAGCGTGACAAGCGATGGCCGGGCGGCGATCACGGTCGGCACAGTCACCATGGTTGCCTATCTGGCTAACTTGGGCCAAGCGTTCTTTGTTGTCACAAACAGTTCTGCTTTCTTCGGATTCAGCGAGCCCCAGGCAACAGGGCCGTTCACCAATAACGCGGTAATCGGTTCCTATGCCGGTACGACGACCCTCCCTGCGCCCTCCGGTGCCGTTACCTTCTCTGGCGAGTTCACGGCCGATGGTGCCGGCCCTACGGCCAGTATGACCGGCACCGAGGATACCGGCGGGGGCAGTGGACCCGTATCAGCCTCGGCCTTCAATGCCACATACTCCATAGCCTCTTCGCCGGCCGATGGCCGGGGAGCCATGACCATCACTTCCGGAACCGGAGGGAGTGCGGTCATGTACGTGGTGTCTCCATCGCAGTTCATAGCGATCCCCTTGAGCGACCCGAATCCTGCGGTCTGGACCTTCGAGCAGGGTTCAGCGCCTGCAAACCCCACGTTTCTCTCTTCGCTGACGCTAAACCCGACGAGTGTTGTTGGCGGCGTACAATCTTCCACGGGCACGGTGACGCTGAGCGGGCCGGCTCCCGCAGGGGGTGCCCAAGTCACGCTTTCGAGCAGCAATATAGCGGCGGCCAACGTCCCGTCCAACGGTGTGACCGTTCCGGCCGGAGCCATCAGCGCAACCTTCACCGTGACGACCAGTGCGGTAGCTGCATCGACCCCGGTCACTATCTCCGCGTCCTATGGTGGAGTGAGCAAAACGGCCGCGCTCACCGTGACGCCTTCAGGCCCTCCACCGCTCTCGTCGCTGACGTTAAACCCGACGAGTGTCGTCGGCGGCGCACAATCCTCCACGGGCACGGTGACGCTGAGCGAGCCGGCTCCCGCAGGGGGTGCCCAAGTTACGCTTTC
>QHXW01000127.1 GCA_003223115.1 Acidobacteriota bacterium | reverse complement strand
ACCGGGCCGGCCGAGTTCATCGGTAAGCTAGACCAATACGGATCGATTGTGCCGGGCAAAGTGGCTGACATCCTGATTCTGGACGGTAATCCTCTCGTTGACATCGCAAACTCGAAGCGAATTTCGGCTGTGGTGCTTGGCGGCAAGCTCGTCGACAGAACGTCACATTAAGTGCTCTCTGGGGACACCTGCTGGCGGAACGCCCTTGTATGATAGGCGGGCATCAATTGACTAGATCCCCGTATCTCGGGATCTTGAGATTCAGCCACTTCTCCGGCCGACTATCCCGTAGTATCCAAAAACTCGATTGCACTGAAAACAAAGGTTTTCGCCGGGTTGTTGGTATGACGTTAGGTTAAGGTTAAGAGGCGATTTCCGCGATGTAACGTTGTGTTACGTCGGATTCAGGACGGGGCTCTAGACAACCCGGTCATCTCGCAACCATCATTAAATTCAACAGATCGAGTTTTCGAACACTACGGGGAAAAGTAAACGGCACGAGTCTTAGAGAAAGCAGGAGGTGCGTCCGGCAGGTTATGATCAATTCACGCGTCCTTTCTGTGCGGGGGTTCGTGTGCTTCGTTCTCTCTTTCTGATTGTTGCGCTGATCGAAGTAGCGTGGGTACAGTCCACAGCTTCCGAAGGTCCAGGGCCCCTATACACGCTCAGCACGATTGCGGGCATCGGTCTGCAAGACCAGAACGCCGCGTTCAGGCCGGAAACACTTGCATTCGACGGCGCCGGTAATCTGTACATAGGCGACATTAGCGGCAGCGTTCACCGGATCACTCCATCAGGAAAAATGATCACAATAGCTGGACCAGGCGTGCCCGGTTTTAGTGCGGACGGAGAGAACGGAACCATTCAACTGGGAAGCCCACTAGGAGTGGCAGCTGATGCGCTCGGATCTGTCTACATCGCGGATACTTCGCGCAACCGAGTTCTAAAACTGACCTCGGCTGGCACGTTCACCATATTTGCTGGCACGGGCACGGCGGGTAGCGCGGGTGATGGTGGACCCGCGTCAGCGTCGCAGATAAACCAACCTTACGCTTTAACGGTCGACCGTCTGGGTAACGTGTACATCGGTGAGTACGGCGGCGCCCGTGTGCGCAAGGTAACTCCGGGCGGGACCATCTCTAGCGTTGCGGGCAACGGCCGGTTCGGGACTCGCGGTGATGGCGGGCCGGCGACGTCCGCGGAGATCGCCGATATGGGGATCGCCATCGATCCGACAGGAAATCTGTACATAGCGGACGGCGTCAGCCTCGTACGCAAAGTCAGCCGGGACGGGATGATCAGCACTGTTGCGGGCGGCGGAACAGCCACGCAGGACGGCGTACCGGCGACGACGGTTTTCCTGTTCCACCCTGCTGCAGTTGCGGTGGATGCCGCAGGAGACCTATATATCCCAGAGGGTAACGTGGTTAGGAAAGTAACTCCGGATGGCATCATCCACACAGTGGCGGGTACCGGAACCACAGGGTATCTACTAGGTCCTGGACGCAATGCCGCGTCCTCCCAATTGGGTTACCCGTCCGGAGTCGTCTTAGATGCCGCCGGAAATCTGTACATCGCGGACTTGAAGAATTCGGTGGTGCGTAAGGTTGACGCGCAAGGAAAGATTTCGGTATTTGTGAGCGCGCCCATCGGCGATGGCGGGTCGGCCACCGCCGCATCGCTGATCGGCCCTACGGCCGTTGCCCTGGATGCCCATGGCAACATGTACGTCAACGATGGTTCAGGACGCATCCGGAAAATTGATGGAGCTGGCATTATAACTACCGTCGCCGGAACTGGCGAACAGGGCTTTGTGGCCGACAGCGTCACGGCGATCACTGCGCCTCTGAACTCGCCTGGCCAGCTCGGCGTCACTTCGGCGGGCGACCTCTTTATCGCTGACACCGGCAATCACCGCGTGCGCAAAGTCGGCGCGGACGGGATTATCAGCACGGTTGCCGGTTCCGGAAGCGCAGGATTCTCAGGCGACGGCGGACCGGCCGCATCTGCACAGCTCTCCTCACCATCGGGTGTGGCCGTGGATAGCGCGGGCAACGTCTACATCGCCGACACTGGAAACAATCGGATCCGCAAGGTAAGCGTTGGAGGAAACATCACGACTCTTGCCGGGAATGGGACGGAGGGACACACAGGGGACGGCGGCCCGGCTTCATCGGCCGAACTTTCATCTCCGGCTGGCCTCGCCGTTGACTCCGCCGGCAATGTTTATGTGGCCGATACCGGCAATTACGTGATTCGCAGGATCAGCGATATCAACGACGCTGGCGCGCCCAGTTTCTGTGGCGCTGGACTCCGAAGGCGACCTGTTCATCGTTGACGCTTGGGATCAGAGAATCCGCCGCGTGCGTGCGGACGGCATAATCGACACGGTAGCCGGATGGGGCCAGGTTTTTCTATACGGGGAGTATTTTCCGGTCGGGCAAGGTGGACCTCCGGCTATCGTTGATGGAGCGCCGGCTTTTTTGATGCCGCTAACATCTCCACAAGGTTTAGCGGTCGACTCAAGAGGTAATCTCTATATCGGTGAAACAGGCAATGGGCGGCTCCGCAAGGGCACAATACTTCGAACCAGCGGCTTCGGGCCTCCGCAATTGATTCCGCAACCTGTCGTGAACGCCGCCAATCTGCTGCCTTCGCCGGTGGCGCCCGGTGAACTGGTAACGCTGTTCGGAACTAACCTTGGCCCGCCCGGTGCAATCGGCGCGCGGCTGGACGCTTTAGGCCGATTCAGCACGAACTTGGCCGGAGTGCGCGTATTGTTTGATGGCGTGCCCGCGCCCGTGCTTTACGCGCAAGCCTATCAAGTAAACGCCATTGTTCCGTTTGCAGTCACGCCCGGCAGCGCTGTGCGGGTCCAAGTGGAATATAACGGAACGCAATCGACTGCAACCACGATCGAAGTGACAAAGGCGGCTCCTGCGATTTTCTCGCTTGATCATCCATCGCCGCGCGGCGGGAGAGCTGCGGCGCTGAATCAGGACGGCTCGATCAATTCGCCGGAAAACCCCGCGCCCGTCGGCTCTATCGTGACACTCTACGCCACCGGCGCCGGATCGATGCAACCTGCGATTCCGGACGGGCAGGTGGTGACTGCTGTAAATGTGAAACCCTCCTTGCCGGTCATTGTGAACTTCAACCACAATTTCCCCGATTGCTTCACAAATCCAAACGCAGTACCGGTTACTCTGGGCCTGGGCCAGCCGGACCCCGGTACGTATGTCTTCAGCAAGTACTTCAGCCGGGTACCCGCCACGGTCGCGGTGAGGTAAGTTACGGTTCGAGTCGCGAATGGTACCCACAAGGAAGTCTTTTGGACACCTGCATCAGTGTACAAAGCTCCACCGTAGCAGGGTACTAAAAACGCCAGGAGTGCGTCGCGTTGGTATATATTCCGGCTCGGGCGACCCATTTTTGGTCGATGATGCGCCGAAACGATGTGGTTTCGGCACGCCCCTTTTAAGCCAAGGAAAAGCGAACGCAACCACCTTGTGGGCGAGCGTTCGAAGACCCTTTCGGCACACTTCCTACATCCCCGTATCTGAGGCGTAGCCCCGATCGTTGGTGGTCAGGATGTCGTCATCGTCAAAACAAGTGTCAGCAAGACGGCGATTGGAGCTTTCGCGGCGATTATTCGTATCTGAGCGCAATCATCGGGTCGATCCCAGAGGCCTTGCGCGCCGGAAGGTATGCGGCAACGGCCGCCACGCCCACCATCAGCAACATCGCCATCGCCATGGTGAGGGGATCGGTGGGCGTGAGCCCAAAGAGTAACGTCGAAATAAGGCGCGTTATCGCGATGGCCACGCCGACCCCGAATGTTAAACCCCCTGTGATCAGCAGCAGCACTTCTCGCATGACCATCAACATCACATCAGCGGGCTGTGCACCGAGCGCCATGCGGAGACCGATCTCGCCAGTCCTTTGCGTAACACTGTATGCCACGAGCCCGTAAAGGCCAATGGAGACGAGCAGGAGCGCGAGAATCCCGAAAAATCCAGCGAGCCTGGCAATCAAGCTCTCCTGGATGATGGAAGCATCTACCTCGGCGGCCACGGTCTGCACCTCAAAAGCCGGCATGTCTTTGTCGGTGGCCAGCACCGCTTCTCTGATCCTATCCGCGGCCATGCTTGAATTTCCAGTGATGCGCACATGCAGTGTCATCTGCCCGCGACCCGTCGGCGTCTGCTGGTAAGGCATGTACGCCAGGTTTGGAGTCAACTCGCGCAAGCTGTTGTACTTTGCATCCTTAACTACGCCGATGATTTTGTACTGGTCGAAGGTTCGTCCAATTGGATTTTGGTGGAGGAAAAAATGCCGCGCCATCGATTCGTTGATTACCGCGACAGGCGCGGCCTGGTCGATCATGTCTCGCTCGTCGAAATCGCGGCCCAACAGAACCGGGATTCCCACCGTAGCGAAATAGTTGGGATAGACAGCTGTCATCCGGGTATCCATCTCGTCATCAGACCGAGGTGTATATCCAGGAATGGATATCGGACCTCCGAAACCACTATGGTGGAGCGGGCTGAAACCGGCAAGACTGGCACTGCGCACCCCCGGCATCCGTTTCACTCGGTTTAGCAAGTCGGAGTAGATACGCATGAGGCGCTGAAGGTTAGCATGTTTCATGTCGCTGCCCCTGGGCTCCAAGCGCATCAGTAGAACATTCTCGCGGCTGAACCCGAGGTCGATCGCATTCAGCTTCTGGAAGCTCCGCACGAACAAACCTGCCCCGATCAGCAGCACCAGTGACAAGGCTACCTGCGCGATGAGCAGGACGCGGCCAAGGGCCAGTGAGCGAACGCGCGCGGCACCACCTTTACTTCTCGTGTTGTCCTTCAGTGCAGCGTCGAGCTCCACTTGTGTGATCCGCACCGCCGGTGCCAATCCGAGCAGGATGCCGGTGGCCAGGCAAGCGAGCGCCGTGAATGCGAGAATACGGCCGTCGGGACGCAGATTGAGCACGATAGGAATCCGCCCCAGGGACATCCACGTCACCAACAGATTGCTTCCCCAAAGCGCAAATAGCAGGCCCAGGATGCCGCCCAGTGATGTCAGGAGAAGGCTTTCGGTGA
>QHXW01000558.1 GCA_003223115.1 Acidobacteriota bacterium | reverse complement strand
AGTGTTGGGTTGGGCGGCGCAGGGCAAACTCCCGAACCGAACCCGCCAGCGATCCTATCCGCGAGCCGTCTGGGGGAGAGGGTCGACGTTTCCCAAACACCAGCGTAAGGAGCCAACTTCGGCTCACCATCCGAAAGGCGGCAAATGACTTCGTTCAGCAAAGTAAGTGGCATTGCGCAGAGTGCGTGCGCCACGGTCGGTGCTAAACCGCTACCGTGGCCACTGCCACAGCGGATCGATTTCCCTCCACCACCACGATGCCGCTTTCCGTCACGTGATAGAAGCGCCGGTCGTGTTCGAGATCGTACCCGATGGTGGTATCTTCCGGCACGCGGATGTTCTTATCCAAAATTGTCCGGCGAATTTTGGAGCGCCGGCCGATGTTGCAGTTATCCAGAATGATGGAGTCCTCCACCAGAACGCCGGCATGCACGCGCACGTGCCTTCCGATAACAGAATTGCGCACCACTCCCCCCGAAAGGATGGTACCGCCGGCGATGATCGAGTCGATGGCCTGCCCGCGCCGGTTCTCATCATCGAAGGTGAATTTGGCGGGCGGGTCCGGGAATCCAGTGGTCCTGAGAGGCCATTCCCGATTGTAGAGGTTGAGCGCGGGGGAAACCGAACGCAGGTCCATATTCGCCTCGTAGTAGGCGTCGATGGTTCCGACATCACGCCAGTACGGAATGCCGCCGTCCACCTCACCCGGAATCCGGTTCAACTGGAAATCGTAGGCGTAGACCTCGGCGCGCGATACCAGCGACGGTAGAATGTCGCGGCCGAAATCATGCGAGCTGGCATCGTTCGCCGCGTCAGCCTGCAATTCGCGGATCAACGCGCGCGTGGAGAAGATGTAATTCCCCATAGACGCATAGACTCGTTTCGGATCGCCGGGGATGGTGGGCGCTTGCGGGTTCTTTTCGTGAAACCGCAGAATCCGGCCGTCGCTCCGGGCCTCGATCACGCCGAACTGATCGGCAAGCCTTCTCTCCACTGGAATGGCGGCCACCGTCACCTGCGCGCTTTTGTGTTGATGGAATTCGATCATACTGGCGATGTTCATCCGGTAGATATGGTCGGCGCCGAAAATCACCACCAGGTGGGGCTCCGCCTGTTCGACCAGGTTGATGTTTTGAAAGATAGCGTCCGCTGTCCCCTGATACCAGCTCTCGTCAGCCGACCTCATCTGCGCTGGCACCGGGATGATGAACTGGTTCTTGAGCAACCCGCCGAACTGCCAGCCTTCGCTCAAGTGCTGCAGCAACGACTGGCTGCGGAACTGGGTCAGCACGTAAATGGAGTAGACTCCCGAATTGATGAAGTTGCTGAGGACGAAATCAATTATGCGGTACTTGCCTCCGAAGGGCACGGCCGGTTTGGCGCGCTCCTTGGTGAGCGGATAGAGGCGGGTTCCCTTCCCGCCGGCGAGCACGATGCCAAGTACGCGCAACTGCATGACGCTCCGATATTGTGGCAGCAGATCTGAACATCGCGCAACCGGAATAAATAACCGGTCCGTTCGATGCCGCACGGGTACTGCCGTTTTTGATCGACCCGCAAGAGACGGGCACCGGGCCGCCGGGTGGTTGTGATATCTTGTGCCAGTTGCGACTGAAAACTATGCGACGAACCATTTTGATAGCCGCGGTCTCATCCGCGCTGACTATTCTGACGACATGGAGCCTGGGATGGACCGACTTGCCTTCGGCCGTGAAGCTGGAGAACCAGCGCGTGAAGGTGATCGAGGTCACCTCCGCGCCAGGCTCGGTCCGGGAACCCGGTGTACGCGCAACCGATCAGGTGATTGTCTTCCTGGATGACTGCCGGTATGAGCGTACGGACTCCGCGAACGGTGAGAAAACTATCCGCCAGCGTAAGTCAGGCGACGTGATCTGGCACAGCAAAGGCGAAGCCGCCCCGCGCTTGCTGAACGCCGGATCAAGCCCCTATCGAACCCTGGTTATTGAATTGAAATAGGCTTCAACGCACGACGTGTCCGTCACCCCTAACCCGGCGTAGCCGGAACCAAAAAAGGACATACGAGTCCGATTCTTTTGGAATGGCCACCAAACCCGCATGAATAAAGGGCCACACGGCACTATCGAAAAATATCTTGCCAGAAAAAACATCGATTCCATGATAAGGGACTAATTAAGACGCGGGGGTCAGGCATTTTTTCCGTTACAATGCCTGGATGAACAAAACCCGCTTCAAGACAGCCGCTGTCATCGGCACGGGCATGATGGGTCCGGGAATCGCCGCCACGCTCGCCTTGGGAGGCGCGCGTACGACCATTCTGAGCCGCTCCGAGGAGAGCGCCGCCCAAGGTCTCGAATCCGCGCACCAGCAGTTGCGTGTACTGGCCGAGAACGGGTTGGAGGAATTCGCTCAGGTGCGCGACGCGGTGGATCGCCTGGACACTTCAGTGGCATTCGATCGCACGGTAGGGCGGGTGGATCTGGTCATCGAATCGGCTCCGGAGAAAATGGAACTGAAGCAAAAGATGTTCGCCCACATGGACGCCATCGCGGAACGATCCGCCGTGCTGGCGACTAATACCTCGGGGCTCAGCATCACCGCGATTGCGGCGCGCTGCCGGCATCCCGAGCGCGTGCTCACCACGCATTTCTGGAATCCGCCGCATCTGATGCCGCTGGTAGAGATCGTGCTGGGCGAAAAAACATCGGTGCCGGTGGCGCAAGCTGTGCGCGATCTGCTGGCCGTATGCGGCAAAGTGCCGGTCATCGTCAAGAAAGACCGGCCCGGTCAGATCGGCAACCGGCTGCAGATGGCGCTGGTGCGCGAGGCGGCCTATATCGTGGGCGCCGGCATCGCGGGCGTCGAGGATGTGGATCTAGTGGTGAAAAACGGCTTCGGGCTCCGCATGCCGGTGTACGGTATTTTCGAACACCAGGATGCCGTCGGTCTGGATATGGGCCTCAGCATCGTGGATTACGTGGCCAAGGATCTTTACAACGAACCAAAGGCGCCTGATTTCTATCGCAACAAGGTAGCTGCCGGAGAGCTGGGAGCAAAAACCGGCAACGGGTTTTACGACTGGTCCAAGAAATCGATCGCCGACGTGAAAGCGCGACGCGACCGTTTCGTCATGAATTTCCTACGTTCCGAGCGATCGAAAAAACGAGCTACGGCGGGATAGTACTTCGCGGATCGAGGAGCATCGGTCCGCCCGATCGCGGAAGCCAAGTCCGGATCTATTCCTGCCAACTCATGGCGAGCTCGACAAAAGTGCGCACGCCAACTCCCGAAGGACCCTTGGACATGAAAGGCTTGGCGTCATCAAGCCAGGCGGTTCCTGCGATATCCAGGTGCGCCCAAGGCGTCTTGTCGGCGAATTCCCTGAGAAACATGGCGGCGGTGATCGCGCCACCAGGACGTCCGCCGACGTTGGTCATATCGGCGAAAGCGCTTTTCAACTGCTCGCGGTAATCATCGTCGAGCGGCATGCGCCACATTTTTTCGCCCGCGAACCGCGAGGCTTCGAGCAGCTGATTCATCAGCCCGTCGTCGGTGCCGAACACGCCCACGTTGATGAAACCGAGCGCCACCACGATGGAACCGGTAAGCGTCGCGGCATCCACCAGATGCGTGCAGCCCAGCCGCTTCGCATAAGTGAGTGCGTCGGCCAGGATCAGCCGGCCCTCGGCGTCGGTATTGATCACCTCGATGGTCTTGCCGGAAAGAGTTGTGACGATGTCTCCCGGCCGCTGCGCGCGGCTGCCGGGCATATTCTCGACTGCGGGGATGATGGCTGTCACGGGAATCGGCGGCCTTAATTGCGCCAGGGCCCGCATGGTTCCGATCATGGCTGCGCCGCCCGCCATGTCGTACTTCATCTTTTCCATTCCGTCGGCGGGTTTAATCGAGATGCCGCCGGTGTCAAAGGTGACTCCTTTACCGACATAACCCAGATGCGCGCTGGTCTTAGCGGCCCGCGGTTTGTATCGCAGCACAATTAAGGCAGGCGGCTCGGCGCTGCCCTGAGCCACGCCCAGCAACGATCCCATGCCGAGTTGCTTCATGCGCTCACGGTCCAGCACCTCGCAATCCAGACCCGTTTCGCCGGCCATCAGGCGCGCCTTTTCAGCAAGCGCCAGGGGAGTCAACTGGTTTGCGGGCTCCGACACCAGATCGCGCGTGAGATTCTGTGATTCCGCGATGATGCGGCCGCGTTCGAGCGCCTTGTTGAGACCGGGCTCGCCGCCCGCAACTCCGACAGTAAAACTATCCACGACCTTGACGTCTTTTTTTTCAGTCTTATAGCGGTCGGGTTCATAGTCGCCGAGAATTGCGCCCTCAGCGGCCGCGGTGACAAACGGATCCTTCGCGAATTCCCCATCCAGGAAAAGTGTAATATTCCGCAGTGATTTCAACTTGGCATGGCGAAGCGCAGCCCCTGAAATGCGCCGCAACTCAGCGGGGGTAAGGTTCTCGCGCGGCCCGGCGCCGGCCAGCAACAGCCGTTTGGCTTTGAATCCAGGAGCACGATGCACCACGGTCATCTCGTAGATTTTTCCGCTGACCTCACCCGATGCATAGGCCTCGCTCAAGGATTCCTTGAACCGCTCGTCCGGCTTGCCCTCGAATGCCAGGACCACCAGCACATCGCCTTCCAGCGCTTCCATCGAACGACGATCCAGGCTGACATTCATGTTCGGCTTATTCTCCCCGTTTGGCCCTGCTACTCGCTACGGCCGCTCTGGCTTCGGCCTCGGCCGAACGCTCGCGCTCGGCTTGACGCTTGTCGTGCTGTTTCTTGCCGCGGGCCAGAGCCAGTTCGCATTTCACGACTCCGCCTTTCAAATACATCTTCGTGGGAATCAACGAGAGGCCCTTCTCACGCGTCTTTCCCAAAAGTTTGTCGATCTCGCGGCGGTGCAACAGAAGCTTGCGATTGCGAACCGGAGGGTGGTTGTCGCGGTTGCCGTGTGAGTATTGGCTGATATGCGCGTTCACCAGCCAAGCTTCGTTGCCTTCAATAGCCGCATAGCTGTCGCGAAGCTGGACCTGACCCGAGCGGGCGGATTTCACCTCAGTGCCGGTGAGTACCACCCCGGCCTCGAAGCGATCCATCAGGAAATAATTGTGACTGGCCTGACGGTTGTCGCTCAGGATCTTGATGTCCGATTTTTTTTCCGCCAAAGCCTGCTCTCAAATGTCCGCAAACGCCAACCCGCCGCGGCAATTCCCCGTCGCTCCATTCTGCAAAAATGCCCTCCACACCGGAAAGCACCATCACGTCAGTATCTTTGATGATAAATCAGGCGTTGCCCGTGTCGCATCCATCGAAAATGCCCCCGAATCGTCGCTAACATGCTGAATTCGAAACAATTGGTCAGAATTGCGGGGATTGCAGCACTGATCGTGGCTGGTAACGGCTGGCAATTGGAGGCGCGCACACGCAAAGGAGACCGGTTCCTGGTGCAAAGCCGGGCCGCCGAGATTCGTAAAGAATGGGACCAGGCCCTGACGTTCGCAGAGCAGGCCCTGAGTGAAGATCCGGCCGATGTTGCCTATCAGCTCACCGCCACCCGCCTTCGCTTTTACGGCGCGCAATATCACGTGGACCAGGCCAAGAAGATGCGCGATCAAGGCCACTTGACCGAAGCTCTGGCGGAATTCGAGAAAGCCTATGGCATTAACCCGGCGTCCAACATCGCCGAAGAAGAAATCACCCGCACTCGGCGAATGATCGAAAGCGAAAAAGCCAAGCCTGCTCCTCCCGAAGAACGGGGTATGACTCCGGAACAGGTCCAGAAGAAGAAGGAAGGGGAGAAGTTCGCCGCCATGCTGCCGGTGCCGGAGCTGAAGCCGCTCAACGCGGCGCCCATCAATCTGAAGATGAGTAACCAGTTGCCCAAAGTTCTATTCGAGACCGTGGGCAAGCTGGCCGGCATCAACGTGCTGTTCGATCCGGATTTCACCTCGGGCGGCGCAGGCCCGATAAAACCTCAGTCCATCGAACTGAACAACGCCACCCTCGAAGAGTCTCTCGATTACCTGGCGCTGATCACAAAATCCTTCTGGAAGCCAATTTCGACCAACGCGATCTTCGTCACGCAGGACAACCCCACCAAGCGCCGCGAGTTTGAGGAATGGGTGGTGAAGGTCTTCTATCTGAAAAATGTGACCTCGGTGCAGGAAATCCAGGAGATCGTGACGGCGCTGCGCTCGGTTGCCGATATCCAAAAGATTTTCACCTACAACGCGCAGAACGCCATTATCGTTCGGGCCGAAGCCGACAAGATTGCGCTGGCTGAAAAAATGGTGTCGGATCTCGACAAGCCCAAACCAGAGGTGGTGGTCGATATTCTGGTGATGCAGGTGACTCGGGCCAAGGAGCGGGACTTGGCGGCCGCCGTTGCGCCGAACGGCCTGAACCAGTCAATTCTGTTCACACCGCGGGCGAGCATCACGACGCCAAGCACCACACCCGCGGGCGGCACCGGTGGCGCCACGACGGGCCCGGTTACGGTGCCGCTCACGAACCTCAGCAAGATTGATGGGCGGGATTTTTCAATCACCGTGCCGGGCGGCCTGCTGCAAGCCATCCTGAGTGACCGCGACACCAAGGTGCTTCAATCCCCGCAGGTGCGCGCAGTGGATGGTCAAAAAGTGACTCTCAACATCGGCGACAAGGTTCCCTACGCTACGGGCAGCTTCCAGCCGGGCATCGGCGGCGTGGGCATCAATCCGTTGGTGAACACGCAGTTCACGTTTCTGGAAACGGGCGTCAACGTGGAAATCCAACCAAAAGTCCACGGCACCGACGAGGTGTCCTTACACGTTGAGGTCAACATCTCCAACGTCAGGGACCACGTGAACCTGGGCGGCATTGACGAACCCATCGTGGGACAGACCAAGGTAGTGAACGACGTTCGCATGAAGCAGGGCGAGGTTAACCTGATGGGCGGGTTAATGCAGCTTCAGGAGAGCAAGGTGGTTACCGGTATACCAGGACTCTCCAGCATCCCCATCATCCGGCGGCTGTTCACGGGCGAGACCATTACCAGGAGCAACAGCGAGCTGGTGGTGGCACTAATTCCTCACATCGTGCGCGCGCCCGATATTACGGCATCGGATCTGAAGGAAATAGCGACGGGCAACTCGACCACGGTGAAGCTGAATTACGCGCCGCGGCCACCCGAGCCCCCGGCCGCTCCGCCTGCGCCGGCGCCAGCCGCGGAGGGTACCGTGCCCACAGCGCCGCAGCCGATAGGTCTGCAGGCGACAGTCCCGGTGGCACCAGGAGCTCCGCCGCAATTGGTGCCCGTGACGCCGCAACTTCCGGGCCTGAATGCTCCACCGTCATCGGCGGGCGGGCCGCCCGCGACGGCTCCGCCTACGGGGCCTCCCGCTACTGCACCGCCTACTCCTCCGGGACCCAAACCCGAGGGCGCGCCGGCAACTCCCGGGGGCAACGCGCGGGTGATGTTTGCGCCGGGTCAGGTGACGACGCAGCCCGGCGCCACGGTTTCGGTGACGCTGGTCGCCGCCAACGTCAACGATCTCGCGGCCGCGCCGATGCAGATCAAGTTCGACCCGAAAATTCTGCGCCTCAATGACGTGGTCCGCGGCAGTCTGCTCACCAGCGACGGCCAACAGGTGGCGTTTTCAAAGAACATTCTGAATGACGCCGGAGAAGGCACCGTAAATATCAGCCGGTTTCCGAGCACCGGCGGCGTCAGCGGCTCTGGCGCTTTGGTTACGCTGGTTTTTCAGGCGGTGGCGCACGGCGAGACGGTAGTAACGATTCCGCAGCTCACGCTGCGAAATTCGCAGTCACAACCGATCACCGCGACTTCGCCGCAGCTTACCGTCACGGTGAAATAAATCAAGGGTACCGGGATGCGACGCCGAAGGGAACACGGGTTCACACTGATTGAACTGATCGTCGCATTCACCATCCTGATGATCCTGACCAGCATGGCTGTACCGTTGGCGCGCGCCAAGGTGCGGCACGAGAAAGAGCGCGAGTTGCGGTACGCGCTGCGGGAGATCCGCGCGGCCATCGAAAAGTATAAAGACGCAGCCGACATGGGACGCCTGGGACCCCAGAAGATAGGCACTGACGGCTATCCGGAAGACCTGCAAATGTTGGTGGACGGTGTCAAGCTGGCCGGACAGGTGGACAGGAAAATCCGTTTTCTGCGGCGCATCCCGAAGGACCCCATGACCAACACGACGGATTGGGGTAAGCGCAGCGACCAAGACGATCCCCAGTCCAACAGTTGGGGGGGCCAGAACCTGTTCGACGTTTACACCAAGAGCACCGAGAGAGGGTCGGATGGAACTCCGTATTCTGAGTGGTAAGCTGCCGGGGACGCAACCGGGCGAGGCCTCGCCACGCCGCCATCGCTCCATTCGCGGCTTCACGTTAATCGAGCTGCTCATCGTGATGTCCATCGTGGTGATCCTGATCGGAGTCGCCGTCCCGCTCTACCAGAGGTCCATCCTGCGCTCGAAGGAGAGCGTGCTTCACAGTAACCTCATGACGCTGCGCACGGTGATCGACGAATACACCTACGACAAGCAGAAGGCTCCGCAAAATCTACAGGACCTGGTAACCGAAGGCTACCTGCGCGACGTTCCCGTGGATCCCATGACCGCCAATAACACGAGCTGGAAACTCGTCATGGAGGACGCCGTACAGAGCGTGGACCAGACCCAGCCGGGCATCTATGACGTGCACAGTGGCTCGGACAAAATCAGTCTCGAGGGCACTCCCTACTCGGAGTGGTAGCGGCCGTGAAGGCGAGCTGAGATCCGTTTCCGTTTCGGACTATAAACGCTTATGATCACCTGTTACATGCCCTCCCGCAGATATTAAATGACTTAGCGGAGGCATTTAGAAAGAAGCCCAATACCGTTAGAATAAGTCCAAATGTTAAAGTTCTCAGGGGTGATTAAGCGGCTTACAGGCCTGTTTATCCCGTTGTCGATAGGTTGCGGATTGGCGTGCGCACAAAACGCGCTACAGTGCGCACCATCTACCGCAGTCTCCAAGCTGGTGCTCTCCGAAGGTCTCGCCGAACCGGTCGGCGACATTGTCCTCGCGTGTTCCGGAGGAACAGCCGGCGCCCACGTGATTGACAATTTGGCGGTCTTTTTGAACGTTAACATCACCAACCGCGTTTCCGCCAACAACCTGGCCGATGCGCAGCTCACCGTGGATACAGGGACGGGACCGGTGCCGGCCGGCATCTTCGCCCCGCCCGTGGGGCTCAATGGCCTGGCATTCAACGGCATCAGCTTTACGATACCGGCATCGAGACAAGTATCGTTCCGCATCAGTAATGTTCGTGCCGATGCGAGCCAGTTGGGCCCGACCCCGCAGCAGCGAATCACGGCCCTGCTCTCTTCAAACACTCTGGGGATTACGTCGCCCAACGCCCAGTTCACGGTGGCAATGACACAAACGGGTTTGCTGGCCGAGGCTTCTTCGAGCGAAGTTCGCTGCAACGGGTCACCCCTGCCCTCGAGCATCAATCTGCCGAATCTGTTCGCTACCGGCACCCGGTTTGATTCCACACGTGTTACAGAAGGCTTTGCCAGTGCGTTCCGGCCTAAAGATGCATTCTCGGACGCCGGCACGCGCGTGATGGTGCGCTATTCCGGATTTCCCTCTGGCGCGCGCCTTTTTGTCCCTGAATTTGTCGCGGGCTCGAGCGCCATCCAGCAGACCGCTGGCGGCGGTCTGGGTCTGGCGGCGTCGGGTGGACAATACGCGCCAAATGGAGTGGGCTCGCTGTTGCTGGTGCGCGTGAATGGCGCCGATCAAAATGGCGCCGGAGGAGCGCCGGCTTTCCCGACGCCCGGTATTGCCACGGCGTTCAACAGCGTGAGCGAGATCGCACTGACAAACGGCGCCGGTAACGTGGTCTATGAAGTGGTGGACGCGAACCCGAGCGTTCGCGAAAGCGCTCAGTTCCCGACCTTCCTTGGGCTGGGTACCTACAGCGGCCAGCCGGTGGTGGCCCACACAACGCTTTCGCTGGCGCCGCTTTCTACTGTCGAGACCTTCTCGCAAACCGCCCCTGTACCGCGCTATGCCGAGGTGACGCCGCAGTCCGATTGCGCCACTCTGGGCGATTGCAATGCCGGTTACTTCCCCAGCCTGGATGTCGAGTTGTATGCCAACTCGGCGGCGCTGACGTTCAACGTGGCCCAGAATGCGCAGTTTCAATACCGATACATCGGCGTACGCAACACGGGCGGAGGCGTCATGGACTGGACCGTGAGCATTTCCTATCAGAACGGCTCAGGATGGCTTTCGGTGGCGCCGCAATCAGGCACTAACAACGCCACCATCCGCCTGGACGCGCACCCCGATAAAGTCGCGGCTGGAACTTATCAGGCCACTCTCACCATCGACGCCGGCCCGCTCGCAGGCAGCCGCAGCCTGCCGGTGACGCTCACCGTTACTCGTGCAACTCCCACAGTGACTGTGTCGTCCGTTGTGAATGCCGCAAGTTTCGCGGCGACGCCCCTGGCGCCCGGTTCGCTCGCGACGATCCAGGGAAATAATCTCGCTGGGCAAAACGTTTCGGTGACCTTCGACAGTGTGCCGGCAACTCTGCTCTATACCGGCGCCACGCAAATCAATCTGCAGGTGCCCGAACAGCTCGCCGGAAAAACCTCCGCCCAATTAATCGTAACCGCGGACGGACGGGCGAGTGCGCCGCAGACCGTCCAACTCACTGTCGTCAGCCCGGCGATTTTTACCAACGGTATCCTGAATCAAAATAGTTCGCTGAATGGCGCTACCAAGCCCGAGAAGCCTGGCCGCGTGATCCAGATCTTTGCAACCGGACTCATTTCTCCGGGAAGCGGCGGCATCACGGCTCACATAGCGGGCCACGACATCCTGGCGCCGTATTACGCCGGCCCCGCGCCGGGCATCCCCGGTGTTCAGCAGATCAACATTCGAATTCCGGCCGATGTGGCGGCTGGAAATGCGCAAGTCGATGTCTGCGCCGTGGGAGCCAACCCGAATCAGCGGATCTGCAGCCCGGTGGCCCCGGTTGTAGTGACCCGGTAAACAAAGCACGAAGTGATCGCCCGACTGCCGGCGTTAGCGCTGGCGGGGAACAAAAAGCAGGAGCGTGCGCCGGGCGGGTACGAGGCGGGATCTGGCGGCTTGAGCAATCGACTCGCCGGTAGTACTTCCGAGCGCTTTTCTAACGGCTTCGCGTGAGGCGCCCATCTGAAACTCTGCCATCCCCCACATGATGCCGAACTGCGCTTCCGCCTTGTTCGGGTCAGCGATCTGGGGGCGTAACATGTCGAGCAGCGCCAGCGTCAAAGACCGCGAGCGCTCTCCAGCAATGAACGGCGCCGCCGCTTTCAGTTCGGGCGAATTCTCTAGAGAAGCAACCAACGCGTCGAACTTGCGCCTTACTGCTTCTGCCGGAGTCCCCGGCTGGAGCGTCGCGGAAAGATAGAAGTATGCCGTCTCCGGGGTCACCAGATCTGCGCCCGCGAGCACCGGTCCGGTCAGCTTCTTCCATTCCGGGTCGACGTACGCGCGCGAGATCAACCACTGAGCGGCAGTGATCAGTGCGGCGTACTCCTTTTCTAATGCGGGTCCGGGAATGGGCCACGTCATGATCAGGTGACGGCTCGAAAGGTCCCAGGCCACCGTTTTGTCCGCGGGCGCCGGATTGGACCTGCAGGGCACCGGACGGGATCCAGCATGCGCCTTACCCAGCGCTTGTGAAAAGGCCGAAAGAATGGTGACTGGCTCCGCGCCCCCGATGGCGGTCACGAGCGTTCGCCCCGGTTGGTTGAAATGCGTGTCCCGGTAACGTTGCAAGCGCATCATAGTGATTCGGGCGGGATCCAGCCGCACGGTGACCTGATCGTGACCGAATCTCCACGCCTGGTTCCAGGCTGCCACCGCGAACTTGTGGGACATCAGGTTCTGCGCGGTAAAGTCGACTTCGCTATTCGCCCGCGCGATTTCTCTCTTCAGGATGTTCGCGTCGAATGGCAACTCTGCGAGCCAGCGTGTGTGATGGGAAACAGCCTCGCGCCAGTTGGCCGCCGATCCGTAATAGTCCAGCCGCATGTGGTCAGCGAGCGTCTCCGCGTTGACGTTGGGCGAATCCTGCGGAGATGTGGTTCGGATCACCATGTGCTCCAACAAGTGAGAATATTGCGCGCATCCGTCGTCGTCGTTCGCGAGGCCTGCCGGCAAAAAGCTGTATACCGAAAGACCGGTGCTGCCGGGAACCTGCACGTATTGAATCTCAACGCCATTCGGCAGGTGGCGGGATTGAACTTCAATTCCCCGGGCGGCGCCGCATAAACACAGGAATAACAAGAGAGAATTTCGCATCGCAGTAATCCTTGAAGGCATGCAATACCCTCGTAAGTTCAGGCAGCAGAACTCACAAACCGCCGAGATCGATCTCGTCCACGAATCCGATTACCGCGGTATCGATGGGGGATTGCGGGCGGCCCACGCTGGTCATGGCGCTGAAGCCTTCCATGGTGACCAGTACTTGATCGCCGATTCCGGCATCCACGGCGTCCAAAGCGATCACCGCATCACCGCGCTTGGTGCCATCGAGATTGAGCGGCTGGACCAGCAGCGCCTTACGGCCCACGTGGCTCTGGTGTTTTTGTGTGGCTACCACTTCGCCAATGACGCGGGCAATCAACATTACTTTTTCCCTTTGACTGGACGTGCGGGCGACGTGTGGACCGAGCCCATCAGGTCGATCGAATCGACGATTCCTACAACGGTACTGTCGGTGGGCACTTCTTTGGGGAGAAACGGGAAGCTCGATTCCCTGCCCCGGCACCAGTAGACCAGCTCCCCTGCGCCGGCGCCGGTTGCGTCAGTGCAGATGACGCGCCTTCCTGTTTTCGTCAATTCCGGAGTGAGAGGTTGAACGATGAGCAGACGCTGGCCTTCAAGATTCGGATTCTTGGCCGTCGCCCAGACCGATCCCACCACGCGCCCGAGAAGCATCAGGTTTCGTCCAGTTGCAGGTCGTCGACAATGCCGACAATCGCGCTGTCGACGGGAATATCCTTGCAGCCGTCGGCCATACGGGCAGAGCTGCCGGAAACCGCGATGACCCGCTCCCGATAGCCGGCGCTGACCGTGTCGACTGCAATCACATAGCCGGTCTCGTCTTTTCCTTCGGGCGAGATGGGTTTGAGAATGAGGAGTTTCTTGCCTTCCAGGCGGGGATCTTTTCGTGTGGCAACCACCGTGCCCACCACGCGGGCGAGTATCATGAGGACCCGTTGACCGCGCTACTTCGCGCCGGCCGCATTCTGAGCCTTGCCGATTGGCAGCACGTCTTCCAGGCTCTGGTGCGGGCGTGGAATCACGTGTACCGCAATCAATTCGCCAACGCGCCGGGCAGCCGCTGCGCCTGCGTCGGTGGCGGCGCGAACCGCTGCGACATCCCCGCGCACCATTGCGGTGACGTAACCCGAACCAATCTTTTCCCAGCCGACGATGGTTACTTTGGCGGCTTTAACCATGGCGTCAGCGGCCTCGATCATGGCCACCAGACCGCGCGTCTCAATCATTCCTAAGGCTTCACCCATTGAACCTCCCAGGTCCCGAACACCACATAGGCAAGAATGCCTGGTCTACCACTGCACAGGCAAGAATGCCTGTTCCACCAAAGCACGGGCAGGAATGACTATTCTACGATTACGCAACGCCGCGCGCTTTGAGCGCCTCGTCCACCAAAGCAATCAGCTCGTCGCGCGTCACGAAATACCGATGCTCGCCCGGCGCCCCCAGATCCTCGGCGACCACGGGACATCCCGGCTCCGCACTGGCCCGCGCTGTCACGCCGTAACGGGTTCGAGAGTCGAATAATTTATTCACTTCGCTGCGCGGCAAGACATTGGCGCCACCCAACAATTCCGCCACCAGTGCAATTCTCGCGAAGTGCTCCACCGTTTCCATTTTGAAAAATGCTTTATAAACATCCGCGCCGTAGCACACCGCGCCATGATTGCCCATCATGATGGCCTCGTACTTCGGAATGAAGGGCAACATCGGCTCGGTGAGTGCTGGCGTGCCCGGGAGTCCGTACGCAGCCAGCGGCACGCACCCGAGGCCGATGATCACCTCCGGCAATAGCGCCAGATTCAGCGGCCTGCCCGCGGTGGCGAAGCCGGTAGAAACGGGCGGATGCGCGTGAACCACGCTGTGTATGTCCGGGCGCATGCCATAAATGGTGCAGTGCATCAAAATCTCGGAAGTGCACTCGCGGCGGCCTTCGAGCTTGCCGCCTTTGTGATCCACGATGATGAGGTCGTCCACGTGCATCATACCCTTGCTGATGCCGGTAGGAGTTGCCAGGATATGCTCCGGATCCATGCGGATGGTGATGTTGCCGTCGTTGGCCGCGACCCAACCTTTTTGATAGACCAGCTTGCCGATATCGACAATATCCTGACGCAGTTCGCGCTCACTTTTAGACATGCGGAATCCCAAATTGTATCAGACTGCATCGATCACAACAGTACAATGGATTGGAAATGGACAAGCGCAGGATGTGCCCGCATTGCCGGGCCTTCATCACCACGAGCGATCGCGTCTGCCCGTACTGCCACGAAGCCGTGGGGCCGCGCGCAGCCGAACAGAGAGACACGGGCGCTGTTCTGGCCGGATTCATTCCGCAAGCCCGTTTCACAACCATCGTCATTCTGGTGATCAATTTCGGGCTGTATCTCGCGACCACTCTTTACAGCCTGCGTCAGGGAAATACGGAGGCAATGTGGAATATCGACATCCGGACACTTTTCGAATTCGGCGCGAGAAACCGGGAAGCCATCGTGCTGGGCAAACAGTGGTGGCGGCTGGTCACCGCCGGATTTCTGCACGGCGGGCTGATGCACATTCTGATGAATTCGTGGGTGCTGTTTGATTTGGGCGCCGAAGTGGAAGCGGCCTACGGAACCAGCCGCATGTTGGTTTTCTACTTCATCTCCACAGTGTGCGGTTTTCTGGCGAGCACGATGTTCAGCAGCGCGGTGATTTCAGTTGGGGCATCGGCGGGCCTGTTCGGGCTGATCGGCGCCATGATAGCCTTCGGCATGCGGCACCAAAGCGCGCTGGGCGCGGCCATCCGGGGCCTGTACGTGCGCTGGGCCATCTACGGGCTGCTGTTTGGTCTGCTGCCTTTTTTCAGGGTGGACAATGCCGCTCATATCGGGGGACTGGCCTCGGGCTTTGCGGTGGCCTATGTGGCCGGATTACCGCGAGTCTCTGGTTCTCTGCGGGAACAATTCTGGCGCGGCATGGCGGCAGCATGTATCGTGCTCACGGTACTCTCTTTCCTACAGATGTACTTGTGGTTTGCGCGCTCGGGATCGTAAGATAGAGTCGTGAGATTCAGTACACTTGTGATCGCCGCGCTGCTGGCGCTGTCCAGCCTGCACGTTGCCTCCGCGAAAAGCCACTCGCCGAAGCACAGCCATACCCGCCATCAAAAGAAGTTCAAGAACAAGAAATACAAGCCGGGAAAATTCAAAGCGCCCAAGCAAAAAGCAAAGTGGAAGACGAGAAATAACCAGTACGTCTGAAGCCTACGAGAAAAGCCGCCGAGCGCGCCCTCTAGTGCTATGAAATCCACTGCGCTCGTCATGGCGCTTCTCATTGCGGTCGGTACCTTTATCCCATATCCCAGTCCAGGCAAGACCTAGGACAGGCACGGCGGGTCATTCGGCCAGCCATAAAAGTGGCGGCACTCGCAGCCCCAAGAGCTCCCAGCACCAAAACAAACCTCGGAGCCATTCCGGCAAACGTCAGCAGAGTTAGTGTCGGTTGGCGGGCGTGGTCCGCTGATGGCTTTCGGTGGACCACCGCCTGCTGTTCTATAATGCGAAGTCTTTTTTCAGGGCTCAGCTTCTATCCGAAAAGGATTGAAGCTTGTGGCGCGATCGAA
>QHXW01000124.1 GCA_003223115.1 Acidobacteriota bacterium | reverse complement strand
TCACGGCTCGAGGATGCGCTGGCGGATGGACGCGTGCTGGCCTTGCCTCAGGGCTTGCACCGCCAGGCGGCCGAGGCTAGCCTGCGCGCTGGAAAACACGTCTTTGTCGAGAAACCCATTGCTAGATCTCTGGATGATGCCGATGCGATGGATTGCAGTCACCCAGGGCTATGGCCGGACGTTGATGGTCTCGGACAATTTACACTGCCAGCCCGCGATTGCTGAAGTGCGCGCCCGGGTGCAGTCCGGCGAGCTGGGCCGGCCGCTGTACTTTCTGGCGAACTCATTCGGTCTCCATCACCCCGCCGGCTGGAGAACGAAGGCGCTGCACATGGGCGGCGGTCTGGTGATCGACACTGGTGTGAGACCCATTCGGGCAGTTCGACTGATCTTCGGCGAGCCTGACTCGGTGTTTGCGGCGCGTGGCCCTCAGGTTCACGCGTCGATGGAAGGCTAAGATAGCGCGCAACTGCTGTTCTTTAGCTAGGCTGGCAGGCGCACGTGCTGTTGGGCTGGACGGCTAGGCGCGGCGAACTACCGGAGTACATCATTTGCGAAAAGGGGAGCCTGCATCTGTGGATGAACTGGACCAGTATGGTTTCTATCCTAGCGAACCGCTTCCATTCCAGCGCCTGGTGTCGAAAGTTCGACCCTCTGGCTGCAAGAAAAACTGATGTCGCCGCGCATGGAGGGTCAGCGCGTCCGTCTGCCGGGAAACGACACGACCGACCATATGGTTCAGATGCGGGGTTTCTGCGGGCTGTGGTGATCGGGGGTGCTGAAACCGCCTCGGCCGTCGAAGCCCGCCGTGATCTGGAGATTATCTTTCCCCCATGATTCTATGAACTCCGGTAGGCTGTTGCCCCTCGGAACGCGCCAGCCGGTTGCGGTTTAGAACTGTGACGGCGCAGGTTCGGCTGGAATGCGTCGATCATTTTCGCGCAACATTGGGCGATCCATTCGGGTGCGGTTCGCCGATACTCCATAGCCTCAATCGACTGCATGTTCCCGTACGGGTAACGTTTGAGAAAAATTACGAAATTTGGCACAACCTTTGCATATTGGTTTGCGTCTGGCTTGGCAAGGAGGGAAACGTGGAGATGAATACAATGAAGCGATTTAAAGCTCAAGTCCATTGTCCGATCTGCAGGCATAACGTGGGAGCGGATGTTGAGTTGCTTAGGAAAAAGGTGCGGGTGGTGCCCGGACAATGGTGCACGCGCTGCGCGGCTACGCTAGATGTAGCGGGCGTGGTGGACGTGCCGGAAGCCGCTTAAGTGAGATGCCGCAAGCGCTTAAGTTAGGTAGATCCGGCGACAGGTAAGTACCGGGTTGTGGTTTTTCAAATAGTAGGGCATGATGAAGGAAGGTTTATGAGACGAAAGGCACTTCCGAAGATCGCTCCGGTGGTTTCGCCTGAAATCCTGGAGCAGGCCAAACGGTCGATCGCCACCGATCGAACCAAGAGCGTGGCCAAGTGTACCGTCTGCGGCGCCGAGGTGGTTTCCACCGCTTCGGACCAGCTTTGCTGGGTTTGCCGTCGTCTCAAAATCAGCGCGTGGCGCGACGTCGAGCAGCAGACGCCAGCTCAGGAGTGAGCCACCTCGACACCACGCTGGCTCTCGATTGCCCGCTCATAGACATAACCCGCACAGATTAGCCTGCTCGAGAAAATCCAGGACGATCCGTGAGGACCGGTGGACCGGCTCTGCTGGAAGCTCTCTGCGATTAGCTTGGTTCGATCCCACGAGCTTCTGGTTGTGGCAATGATGGCCCGTCTCGGTGCGTAGCGGCGTGTGATGTCCTGGAACTCGCGCGGAGGCGGGGCCTTTTCCCGCCGAGAACTGCTCCAAAACTGCAAGGAGTTCTGGTATCCGGAAGGAGGCTACGTTTCAGACTTCGTCGAGGTCCACGCCAATGTAATCGTGGATCAGCACGTCGCCCATACCGCGGACCGCCTTCCAATCGAGTGACGTCAGGCGCCCCCGCGCCTCCGGCGAAACTCGCTTGGCTGCCTCGCCGATCACTTCCACCTTCCGGATGACAGCGTCCTGCAATTCTTCCGACGCCATGAACGTTTCTCTGCCGGGTCCGATGAAGCGGGTTATTCGTTCGCAGCGTTCCAGCATGTGGTGATGGTACAGGCGATCATCCTTCACAGGGGAGTGGCCTCGCGAAGAATCCTGTCGCGCACGTACCAGTGGAGCGATTTCTCGTCCCGACATGGACCTTTATCCCGAGCAACTCCTGGAGGTCCTGAACGAGTCCGCTTGATCCATCAGACTCCGGCCCGGTTTCCAGGCGACCAGTCGATCGAGGTCGCTGTTCTCATTGGCTTCACCGCGAGCCACGGAGCCAAACACGCGCAAGCTTTGGGCGCCGCGCCGCTCGGCAAGCCCGAGGATTTCTTCCCGCCGTTGCGCGCGTAATGTACCCAACCCATGTCTCCATTGTGCGATAATTCCGCGCGGCATTCATCCACACAAAGGCACACAACGCTTAGCAATCCTCCAATTCTGTAGACGGAGCGGCCATCGAGATCATTGGGGTTGCCCACGGGTTCCGGCATGCTCAGGAGTGAGCACCTCGACACCGCGTTTGCTTTCAATGGCCCGCTCATAGACATAACCCGCACAGATTACGTCCTCAACGGCTAATCCATTTGATTTGAATATGGTGATTTGGTCCGGCCGCCACTCGGCCGGTTGAGGTGTGGTCGCCACGTCTTTCAACTCCACGATCTTTGAGTCCTTCCAGCCGCTTTCATCGAGAGCCAGCAACAGGTCGCCCGATTCCATACGAGCCTGCTCGAGAGAATCCACGACGATCCGTGAGGACCGGTGGATCAGCTCTGCTGGAAGCTCTTTGCGATTGGCCTGGTTCGATCCCATGGCGTTGATGTGTGTGCCGCCGGCGATCCAATCCGCGTCGAGCACGGGATCCTTTGCATTTGTCGCCGTCACCACTATCTGAGCGTCGCGCACGGCTTCGAAACTACTTCTTTTTGCCGGATCTCTGCTCCACAATTTCGCCTGCCGGATGGGACGGACCGCCAGCATGGCTTCGAACTGGCTTCGTGCCTGGAACCCGGAACCGATCAAACCGAGAGTCGCGGCATCAGGACGCGCCAAGTACTTGGTAGCGAGCCCGCTCACGGCGCCGGTTCGGATCTGGCCCAGATGGTTGGCCTCAATCAAAGACAGCGGAGAGCCGTCGGAGGCCCGGTACAGCAGAAATAGAAAGTGCGCTCCCGAGAGCTTATTCGTCGAGTACACTTTCGCTCCGAAATAGTTGCCGTCACTCGCGGCCATGTAATGGAGAACCGAACCGGTGGGCAGGATGAGCCGCCGCCGTGGCTGATTAATGGCCTCACCCCGGGCCAGACGTTCAAACGCCGCCTGCATCAGATCGATGGCCTGGCGCATGGGAAGAAGAGCACGAACATCGGACTCGGTGAGATACAGCATGGCTGTTATATTGGCACAGGATTGTCCGTATTGTGTGTGTTCGATCTACCGAAAACGCACACTGGACAAAACGCCTTCAACCGCGGGAGCGTAGATTACTTATATGAAATTTTTCCGGACGAAACTCTTGCCCGGCATTCTGGCATGTTCGTCATTGTTGATTGCTCAGCAACAAAAGCCCGGCAGCGGGAAACCCGTCATCGCCTCCGATCTGGACCAGCGCCTGGCCCGCTGACGTTCTGTAAAGATGCCGGTCGATTCCTCGCGTTTGAGCCGACGTGAGTTGCGAATGATCGGCGAACTCGTAACTGCGTGCCATTACCTCGAGGACATTTTCTGGCGCCAGAGTGATTCCGAAGGTCCCGAGCTTTACAAATCGCTCGAAAAGAGCAAGGGCGACCCGAAATTTGCGGCGCCTGCGGTTCATCAACGGAAGCCGTTTCGATCTGATCGATGAGAACAAGCCTTTCACCGGCGTCGAGCCCATGCCCAGCGGGCCGCGGCTTATATCCGAAACCCGTTACACGCCGCCAACTCGAGGATTACGTCAAGCGCCATCCGGAGAAGAAAACGGTGATCTATAGCCCGTACACGGTGGTGAAGCGCCAGGGCGACGGCTTCATCGGCGTGCCCTATCACATCGAGTATCAGAAATGGCTCGAGCCGGCTGCAGCAGCTCTCAAAGATGCCGCGGGGCTGAGCGGCGATCCGCATTTCGCTGATTTTCTGAGCGCCCGTACCGATGCGCTTTTGTCCGACGATTACTTTTCGAGCGACCTGAAATGGATGGACCTCGAAGATCCGAAGGTCGATCTGATTTATGCGCCCTACGAGACTTACCTGGATGGTGTGCTGGGCGTCAAGGCTTCGTATGGCGCCAGCATTTTGATCCGGAACGAAGCCGAAAGCCGGAAGCTCGCCGTGTTTCAGAAATACGTGCCGGACATCCAGGACGCCCTGCCGCTTGCTCCTCAACACCGTCCTTCCAAACGCGGATTGCGCACGCCAATGGAGGTGATGGACGCCCCGCTTCGCGCCGGCGACTTGCGTCACGGCTACCAGGCTGTGGCCGACAACCTGCCCAACCATCCGCGCATTCACGAACGCAAGGGCAGCAAGAAAATCTTCTCTTCAAGAATTTCATGGACGCGCGCGTAGACTACCTCATTCTGCCTTTGGCGAAACGAGTGATGCGGGCCGACCAGGCGGCAAAAGCTTCAGCCGAGGGCTATCTGGCCATGGTGATGATGCATGAAATCTCGCACGGCCTGGGGCCCGCGTACTCGCGCATCGCGGGAAAGCAGGTGGATATCCGTGAGGCAATCGGTCCGGCATTTCCCGGCCTGGAGGAGGCCAAAGCGGACGTGGTCGGCATGTTCGCGTTTTCATGGCGCCCTGCCGAGGGCGCGCCTCGAGGAATACTATGCCTCGTATGTCGCCGGAATGTTTCGCACCGTGCGGTTTGGCATTGCCAAAGCCCACGGCCAAGCCGAAATGATGGAGTTCAATTATCTCGCGGAGAAACGTGCTATCACACGCGACGCGTCCGGTCGCTATGCCGTGGATTACGCACATATCCCCGGGGCTGTCTCGGATCTGGCCAAGGAATTTCTCGAGATTGAGGCGACGGGCAATCGCCAGCGGGCAGAGAGTTGGTTCAGCCGCTATGACCGAATGCCGCCAGCTCCCTCGAAAATAAAATGCTGAAGCGTTGGAAGGGCTTGGGTTAATGGCCAGGGGCATAGGTGACACTGCGCGCAAGCCTGCGAGGCACACCACTCCCGTCCCCTCGAGTAGGGTTGAGCGTGATCGTCAACGGATCTGCGGGTACCCACCAGCGGCGCAAGCGACAGTCTGGAAATTCCACTCACGCCTCTCTGGGTGATGGCCACCGAGACGCTAACATCAGCTCTGTTAGCATATCGCGATCTGGCACCCATTTTCATGATTCGTGCTGTCGTCAAGACATGGAAAACTAGCTATCGATTGGCCTCAATGGTCTGCGCCAATACGCTGCGCCAATCACGCTGCGCCAATGCGCCAATCCGCATGCGCCAATCCGCCAATCCGCCAATCCGCTGTGGCGCGGCATACCTAAATCTGATAAGCTCTCTGACACTTGCAGGGGAGGCCGATCATGAAGACTCGGGTATTACTTCTCGGCTTACTGGCTTGTGTGCCAGTTTTCAGCCAAACGTTCGGTGAAATCACGGGCGAGGTTAAGGATTCGGCGGGGGCCATTATTGTGGGCGCTAAAGTCACGGCGACCAACACTGGGACCAGCGCAGAGCGCGACACCCTGACAAACGGCGCCGGTGTTTACAGCTTTCCGTCCCTGCAACCGGGCGCGTACGACGTCAGAGTGGAGCAGCCGGGCTTTCGCGCGGCGGTGAGCCATATCGAACTGCAGGTGCAGCAAACGGCGCGCATCGATTTCACGTTGCAGGTGGGGCAAGTGAACGAATCGGTGCAAGTCTCGGCGACCGCCGTGCAACTGAACACCGATGACGCGACGGTGGGCACGGTGATCGAGAACCGGCGCATCGTTGACCTGCCACTGAACGGCCGCGACTATTTGCAGCTGGTAGCGCTGAGCCCCAACGTGAGCTCCGGTTTCGCCAACGGCGGCCAATCGGATTCGCGCCAGGGCGGATCGCGCGCCAACGAGCAGCTTTCCGTCGCCGGACAGCGCCGCGAATTCAATTACTTCACACTCGATGGCGTGGATAACACCGATGTCAACTTCAATACCTATATCATCCAGCCTTCGATTGACGCGTTACAGGAATTCAAGGTGCAGACCGGCATTTATCCCGCTGAATTCGGCCGCGCCACCACGCAGATCAACGTGTCGACCAAGCCGGGCACCAACCAGTATCACGGCACGATGTTCGAGTTTCTGCGCAACGACAAACTCGACGCGCGCCCCTACGATTTCAGCGGCTCCAACCCCGAAAAGGCGCCGTTCAAGTGGAACCAGTATGGCTTCACTCTCGGCGGTCCGATCTGGATTCCGAAACTGTTCAACGGTAAGAACAAGCTGTTTTTCATGAGCAACTATGAAGCCTTCCGCCAGCGCGAGCTGGATAGCGCGCTCTACACCGTGCCCGACAACGCCATGCGAAACGGCGACTTTTCCGAACTGCTGCCCGGCGGCTCAGCCTGCGTGCAGCAGCAGAAGTGCTTCACGTTGCACGAGCCGTTCAGCGCCACGCCGATTCAGGGTAATATCATTCCGCAAAGCCGGCTCGATCCTATCGCACAGAAGCTGCTGGCGTACTACCCGGCGCCGAATCTCCCGAATGTGCCGGTATTTGGAAACAACCTGCTGATCGGGCAGAAGCCGCTCACGAACAAGGACCAGTTCATCCAGCGCGTCGATTTCAATGAGAGCAACAGTTCCTCCTGGTTTGGCCGCTACAGTTGGGGCGATGAGGCACTGAAGCAGCCGGCGCTGTTCGAGAACGGCCGGAATATCCTGACGCACGTGTGGCAGGCGATGATCTCCAACACGCGCGTGGTCTCGCCCACCCAGGTGAACGAGTTTCGCTTCGGCACGAACTACTTCTTCAACAGCACGGGCCGCGAGCTGGCCTTCAAGAAGAACGTGATTACCGACGTGGGTCTGCCCAATTTCCCCAGCCCGGACCCGGTCTCGTGGGGCATACCGGCAGTGGGCATCGACGGTTTCAGCGGCTTTGGCGACGATTCCGAAGGCCCCTACGTAAACCACAACACGACCTTCCAATGGTCCGATAATTTTTCGTGGACCCACGGCAAGCATGCGTTCAATTTCGGCGCTGAAATCCGGCGCGACCGTTTCAATCAACTGGGAAACCAGTTCGCCCGCGGCTCGTTGATCATCAACAACAACAAAGCCACTGGGTTCGCCTTCGCGGATTACATCCTGGGATACAGTACGCAGGATGAAAAGGCGCTGACGCTGGCGGTGGCGCAGTTTCGCGCGACCTCGCAGGCCTATTACGTGGACGACACCTACAAAATCCTGCCGAACCTGACACTCAATTACGGCCTGCGGTACGAATACGTGCCGCCGTGGCTCGATAAAGGTCAAAGCGAAGTCGATGCCTATGTGCCCTTCATCGACACCACGCCCAACGTCGCGGACATGAGCCGTCACCCGGTGCTGGTGCGCGTGGGATCGGGCGATTTTTATCAGAACAAGATCATGCGTTTTAACCCGGCCATCCAAGTGGCACGCGACGGCCGCCTCGGCGACCGTCTGATCACCACCGACTACACCAACTTCGCCCCCCGGCTGGGCATCTCCTGGAGCCCTGGGCCGGAGTGGACCGTGCGCACCGGCGCCGGCATTTTCTATGCGCAGGACACGGGCAATCCGCGGTTCGACATGGAACGCAACTTCGGGGGCCGCCTGCGTGACAACACCAGCGCGGCTGCGCCGCTTACTTTCGAGCAACCGTTCATAAAAACAGGCGTGCTCGTCTCGAGACCCTACGTTCTGGCGAATATTCATGAGAGGCGCACACCCATGATCGAGCAGTATATGCTCAACATCCAGCGAGAGCTGGGTTCGGAGACCGTGCTCGAGGTCGGATACCTGGGCTCGCAGGGGCATCGTTTGGAACATTTTCGCGCCATCAACGAAGCGCTGCCGGGGGACGGCACCAACGCATCCCGCCAGCCCTATCCAGAATTCGGCCGCATCCAGGAAGTGGATGGCGAGGCGAATTCTCACTACCATGCGCTCACCGTCAAGATCACGCGGCGATTCTCCCAGGGCCTCACCTATCTGGCGGGATATACCTGGTCCAAATCCATAGACACGGGCAGCGGGATACGCACGCTCGGAGCCGATACGTTGTTTCCCCAGAACAGCTACTGCGGTAGTTGCGAAAAGGCGCTCTCCGTTTTCGACACGCGCAATCGTATTGTGACGTCGCTACTTTACGAGCTTCCGCTTGGAAAAGGCAAGCGGTTCCTGAACGTGGGCGGCATCGCCAATCAGGTGTTCGGCGGATGGAATATCAGCTCCATCATCAGCATCCAACCGAACGGCTTCCCGCTGACGGTGATGGATGGTGACGTCTCCAACGTGGGCGCCGGTTTCGACCGGCCGAATGCCACCGGAACTCCCACGCAGTTGTCACGCGGCAGCCGCAATGTGTTTCAGTGGTTCAACACGGGCGCGTATGTGCAACAGCCGGACTTCACCTTCGGCAATGTGGGTCGCAATACCGTCATCGGCCCGGGTATGGTGGAATGGGACTTCTCCACGCTGAAAGACTTCCACTTCACGGAATCCAAATTCCTGCAGTTCCGCTTCGAAGCGTTCAATTTTCTGAACCATCCCAACTGGGGCGATCCCGATACGTATCTGCTGGACGGCACATTCGGGCAAATCAGTTACACGCGGACGGCCATGCGGCAGTTGCAGATGAGCTTGAAGCTGGTTTTCTAGATGCAGCAACGCACCGGGGGCGTCAAGGGCGACCAAACCCGTGATGGAGCAAAATCCATTTCTTGATTTCCTGATCGGTGGCGCGGGCATCAGCCGATTGTTGGGTCCTGGCTGGCCTCTGGGTACGTCCGGCCATCAAGGACTTAAGCCACGTGTAATCAACGTCCGGCGCTCCATCTGTTAGTTGTGTAGCCGAAGTTCGGCAACAGGGTCGGTCCGAATCATGGCGCCGGCTGTGGGCTGGGTGTTAACTAACTAGCGACTAGCGGTAGGCTCTTCAAAATCGGTCCGGGGAGCCGGTCGACCAGCTATCGATTGGCCTCGATTGTCTGTGCCACCTGTTCCCATTCGGCCAGCAGCGATTCGAGATCGGCGCGGCGCGCTCCCAACAGTTCGCTCACGCGCATGCTTTCCTCGGCACTCTTGAAATCGGCGAGGTCGCGTTCGTAATCAGCGATTTCAGCTTCGAGCTTTGTGACTTCTTCCTCGATTTCCCGTCGCCGCTCTTTCATCTGGCGGAGTTTGATCGGGTTCAAACGCCGATCCGCCGCGGGCTTCGCTGGGACCGTTTTCGCGGCTTGCGGGGGGGCGGCACTCTGTTGCGCAGGCGCTTTGGGCTCGAGCTCGACTGGCCCATTCGAAACAGGCTGTGCGGAGCCTCCGCCTTCCTTCCGCCACACGTAGTCCTCGTAGTTGCCCGGAAACACGTTCACAGCGCCGCCTTCGATTTCGAAAACACGCGTGGCGAGTTTGTCGATGAAATACCGGTCGTGCGACACGAACACCACAGTGCCCGAGAATTCCTCGAGCGCTTCGAGAAGCACGTCTTTGGCGCGAAGGTCCAGGTGATTGGTGGGCTCGTCGAGCAGCAGGAAATTTGATGGCATCATGAGCATGCGTGCCAGCGCGTAGCGGTTCCGCTCCCCGCCCGAAAGCACGCCGAGGCTTTTGAAAACATCATCCGCGGAGAACAGGAAGGAGCCCAGGATACTGCGCAGTTCGGTGTTGGTGGCCCGCGGCGCCACTGTCGAAAGGTCATCGATCAGCCGCGCTGAAGCGTCGAGTTCCTTGTACTGGTCCTGTGCGAAATAATCCGGAACCGCGTTGTGGCCCAGAATGTAATGGCCGGAGCTGACCGGTTCGGCGCCCGCCATAATCTTGATCAACGTCGATTTTCCCGCGCCGTTAATGCCCACCAGAGCCACACGGTCGCCACGCTCGATGACAAAGTTCACGCCTGAAAAGATCAGCTTTTCGCCGTAGGATTTCGAAACATTTTTGAATTCCGCAACCACGCGACCGCTCGGCTTAGGCTGCGGAAAATGAAAATGGATGATCTTTTCCTCGGACGGCAACTCGATGCGCTCGATCTTGTCCAGCTCTTTGATGCGGCTTTGCACCTGCTTGGCCTTGGTCGCCTGGTATCGAAAGCGGCTGATGAAGGCTTCGATCTGCTGAATTCTGTCCTGCTGGTTCTTGTAAGCAGCCTCGATCTGCGCGCGCCGCTCGGTCTTCAGCGTTTCGTAGCGCGAGTAGTTGCCGGAGTAGAAATGCACGCTCTTGTTCCACAGTTCGACGATGCGCTTGACGGTGATGTCCAGAAAGTAACGGTCGTGTGAAACCAGCACGAAGGCGTGCGGATATTGGGCCAGGTAACCTTCGAGCCAGTTGCGCGCCTCCAGATCCAGGTGGTTGGTGGGCTCGTCCAGCAACAGCAGGTTGGGTTTCTCGAGCAGAAGCTTCGCCAGCGCGATGCGCATTTGCCAGCCGCCCGAAAATTCCTCGGTGCGCCGCTTCCAATCTTCCCGTCTGAAACCCAGGCCCGAGAGGACGCTGCCTACCTGCGCTTCCACCGCGTAGCCGTCGCGGGACTGGAACTCGCTCTCGGAGCGGTGAAAACGCTCGGAAACCTCGGCGTACTCGAGGCTTTCCGGGTCCAGATCGGCCATGCGCGCCGTCAGCGCTTCTTGTTCCACTTCGAGCGCCCGCAGATTCGCGAAGACCGTCATGCATTCGGCAAAAACACTACGCCCGGAGAGTGTGAGCCCTTCCTGCGGAAGGTAACCGAACGTAGTGCCCTTCATCACCGTGAGGCTGCCGGAATCGACCGAATCCAGTCCCGCCAGAATCTTCAACAGCGTGGACTTTCCGGTTCCATTCGCCCCAACAAGTCCCACGCGATCGCCGGACGTGACCATCCAGTCGAGGTCTTGGAAGAGGGTTTTGGGGCCGAAGCGCTTCCCGGCGCCGGTGAGTTGGATCATTGGATATCGCTATGCTGAATCAATCCGCCTGGTGCCGCAGAACTTTTCCCGGCAGCGCACCGGTGGGCTTTCCGTTTTCCACGACGGGAGTTCCGTTTACCACGACGAGCTCGAAACCTTTGGAATTCTGGTGAGGATTTTCGAAAGTCGCTTCATCTTGTACCTGGTTCGGATCGAACAGCACCAGGTCGGCCCAGTAGCCTTCCCGTACCATGCCTCGATCCAGAAACCCAAACGTGCGCGCCGGCAGCGAAGTCATCTTGCGAATGGCGTCTTCCAGCCGCAGCGTGTGGCGTTTGCGCACGTATTCGGCTAGCACGCGCGCCCTGGTAGCATACGAGCGCGGATGGGGCACGCCCTTACCGAATTGGATGATCCAGCCGTCGCTTGCTACAGCCGTGTTCGGATACATCATGATGCGCTCCACGTCTTCGTAGCCCATGGAGTGGTAAACCATCGAAAGATCACCCTGCGACTGCAGCTCGAGAATCGTTTGAATTTCATTATCAAGCGATTTGCTTCTGCCTTTGAGCTGGTTGATCTCGCTGATATTTTTTCCATCGAGCGAAGCGTCAAAATTGCAGGAGGCCACGGTGGCGTAGGAATAGTCTTCCTGGCCCAATTCATTCATCGTGTCTTTCATCTGCTGGACGATTTTTGCGCGAGAGGCCGCGTCGGCCAGCCGCTCTTTCAGCTTGTCCCGCCCGCCGGCCAGCGCCCAGCTTGGCAACGTGATGCCCAGATTTGTGCTGGAACGGTCATACGGATACTGGTCCACAACCACGTCCACGCCCTCACGCCGGAATTTTTCAACCAGCGCCAGAGTTTTATCGCTAGAGCCCCACAGATGCTTGTTGTCAATTTTGAAGTGCGAGAGTTCCACCGGCATGCCGGTTTCCTTGCCCACGCGCACGGCTTCTTCAATGGCATCGAAAACGTGCACGCCCTCATCGCGCATGTGGCTGGCATAGACACCGTGATAAGGGGCGGCGGCTTTGGCCAACGCCAGCACTTCGGCGGTATTCGCGTACGTTCCTGGAATGTAGATGAGACCAGTCGAAAAGCCCACTGCCCCATCATGCATCCCTTTGGCGACAAGCTGCTGCATGCGCGTGATTTCATCCGGCGTGGCCTGCCGGTCTTCGGTAGCCATGGCTTCACGGCGTACGGAATTGTGCCCAATGAGCGATGCCAAATTGAGCCCGATTCTTAGTTTCTCGAGACGCGCGAAGAATGCCGCGAGGTCGATCTCCGAGCCGCCACAGTTTCCCGTCACGGCCGTCGTGACACCGTCGGTGATAAAATTATCGGCCTCCGGAATCTTTTCGATGTTGCCTTCGAGATGGGTATGGACGTCGATGAAGCCCGGCGCCAGCACACGGCCCTGGGCGTCGATCACACGCGTCGCGGACACATTCGCCAGGTGGCCAATGGAGGCGATCTTGCCGTCCTTCACCGCGACATCCGCGCGAAACCAGGGGTTTCCTGTGCCGTCGATCACTCGCGCGTCACGAATCACCAGATCATAGTCGGCAGCACAAAGCGTCGCCGCGCACAACCAGAAAAGCCAGAATTTCATCGGTTTTAAACCATTCTAACCGCTGCAGGCGAGTGGGCGTTCCCAATATCAAAACGCCGGCCGGATATTCATTGTGGCGGTCCGGTATTTCAAGAAACAAATCCGCGCCGCGGCGGACAGCAGCAGAAACCCTCCAATCAGCTTCAGCTCAAACAGCCAGACCGATGACGCATCGGGCGGCGGCACCAGTGACAGCACCAACGCAACGACGGTGACGAGAATTCCGACTGCGCCGCTCATCTTCTGCCCGTATTTCGAGGACGTGCCGAACAAGTACAAAAACGGAATGAAATAGGTAATGACCGTCATGTCCACCAGAAGCTGGTATCCGATGCGCAGGCTTTCCCCCAACTGCATGACGATCAGAAAGAACGTGCACGCCGTGCTTAGAATGAATATCGAAACGTGCGGCGTACGCCAACGCGGATGCAGGCGCGCAAACACCGGCGGCAGATAGCGATCAATGCCGATCACGAACGGCAAACGCGCGCTTCCAGCGATCCACACGCCGAGTTGTCCCAGGACGCCGAAACAAATGGCGAAGGCGAGCACGGGAAGCGGCCAGGCAATGCCAAGTCGCGTGCTGGCGGCGGCCGCTGCCTGGACCAATCCCGTCAGGATGCTGACACGATCCGGCGGCAGCAGCGCAAGAATCGCCAGAGTGCCGACAATGTAGAACGCCGCGATCGAGATTCCCGAGATCCACGCCGCGCGCGGGACCTTCCTCTCGGGGTTTTGGATTTCACCGCCCATGATGGCGCCCAGTTCCAGGCCCCCGAAGGCGAACGCGATCTGCGACCAGAAATTCAATTTCTCGATGTTCCACTGGGGCAAAATCCGGATCGGAGTGGCTGAACCGAATCGCATCCATACCATCGCCCCGAGTACGATCAGCAAAGCGCCGCCGATGTAAGTCGAGAGGCCGCCGAGGTTGCCAATCCACTTGCCGAAGGCCACTCCCACCACATTGCTCACCGACGCAATCCACAAAATTGCAAGCGAGATCGCCAGGATGGCGTTGCGGTCTTCCGCGAAGCCCATGGCTCTCGCGGCCATACCTACCCCCGCCAGAATCAGGCTTGGGAAATAGAACAGGTTACTCAGCCAGTAACACCAGCCGCAAAGAAAGCCGTGCCAATCGCCGAAGCCGCGCCGCGTCCAGACGTAAATGCCGCCTTCCTCGGGGAAGCGCGCGGAGAGTGCCGCCACAGAGAGCGCTGAGGGAACGAAGAACAGCGCGGCAGCCAGCACCCAAAGCGATATTGAACTCGGACCCGTGTGCGCGGCCGCGGCGAGCCAGCGGATTCCCACCACCGCCGCGATGTTGAACAGCACCAGGTCGCGCAGTCCCAGCTCGCGCCGGAGTTCTGGAACGGGTTGACCTTCGTTCAGGGGTGCTCCGGGTGTGGGCAGGCAAACGTGGTTGGAACACGTTCGCCCTTATTGAGTTCCTGAAAACCGATTTCAGTGGAGTAATAGACTTGCGCGGTCATGCCCTTCAGCCAGGGAAAAAACTGATGCCCCGGCGCGGTATCGGGGTCTTTGCCCTCGTCGAGCGTTTGCAAAATCGCGGTCTGCTCCGCTGTGGTGCAGCCAGTGAACGGTTTGCCGTACTTGCGCATGGCATGGCCATCAATCCACCAGAGCCCTTCGCGGAACCGCGTCTTCTCGTCTTCGCCTGCCGCTGCCAGGATGTGATCCATGTGCCGGTTGACTAGAGCGGCTTTGGCACGCGGAGTGTCGGTCGCGGGAATGATCAGGTCGGCCAGTGCGATGAGTGTCTGGTTCTCGTGATCGTCGAACAGTTCCGGTTTCCAATCGCCCGCGGAAATTCCTCCCGAAGCGATTTGGTTAGCCGTTGCGGTTGAGTGCTCGTGTTGCTGAGACAGGCCGGCTGCCGGGACAGTGGCGATTGAAGCTCCAAGCTTCAGAAGATCCCTGCGTTTCATGGAAGACCTTTCTATGTTATCGCACTGATCGTGTGAGGATGCAGGGGCGCCGGTGACCGGTACGCCGGTGAAAACCGGGAGGAGACTGAGCCCCGGGCCGCGGGGTTCCGACACACTCCGCGGCTGTGTCCGGCGCTCGGACAGGAGAAGGAAATGGTCCTGTCATTATTAAAGACGCATGTCGCAGCGCCCTGGTTTACTCTACTGAAAGCCGTCGAAAAATACGTTTACAACCAATATTGCCACTGGCCCCGTACCAGGACCCAGCCTGCCAGGCAGGCATTCGTCACGGCGTGGCACAGGATGCAGTCACCCAGGCTCTTGGTGCGAACCAACCACCAGTTGTAGACCACACCGGTGAGCAGCCCGACGTCCCAGTAGGCACCGTGTTCTGAGGCAAACAGCATCGCTACAAGCCAGAAACTTTGTGGCGAATACGTGCCGAGCGGGATTTTCCGGAAGTCTTTTCCGATGAACCAGCGCATGAGCCACCCGCGCCAGAACAGTTCTTCCAGCAACGGTACGTTGACGACGCTCCCCAACACGCGGAATAGGAGGAACCAGATGCTGGTGACAACCCCGGCCGGCAGAGAACTCTGCGGATTGCCCGTGAGGCTGTTGTTGAAAAGCCAGCTCTGACGGTAACTCGGCCATAAAACGTCCGGCGCTACCCAGATGGCGCAGACCAGAATACCCACCAGCATACTGGAGAGCGGGTAGACGACGTTCCGCGGAATCACCCAGCGAGAGACGGTGATTAACACCGCAAAAACTACGGCGAAGCGCAATGCGTAAATCGCTCCAATGTTAATGGGGAAGAAGCGATCTACGGCCAGAAAAGCGATGAAAACAACAAAAGGCGCAACATAGGGTAGCGCAGAAAGCTGAGAAGTCCCGGCCGGTGTCTGGGTCTCGGCAGGCTGGATAATCATTCAGTTCTCTTGATCCAGTCGGGTATTGGGAGGCGCCGGGTGCGCGCCCGCAGAGAATACGTAGCTATGTCGACTGGAGCGATTCCGGCTAACTGGGCCCGCATCGCTGGGTGGCACCCGCAGATACCTGAGCGGGGCGTGGATTTGCGAGAGTTTCGGTACATCCGTACTGCGTGCGCCTCGGCGGCGGACAGTTACTGATTAGACCACAGATCTGTAGGCTGGATGAAGTTCCCCTGTTAGGCTACTTTCATGGACACGGCGGTTGTGCTCTCCTGCTTTATAGCTCGTCAGATCCCACTGCCGGAAAACTTGCTCCTGTTGGGATTGGCCTTGCTGGGCTTGGGCCTGGTGCTGAAGCACTGGGTGGTGCGCTGATTTTCCTCTCCGTGGGCGCGCGTCGATTTCGGAGGAACGCGGCCCGGCCTCTTCAGGCAGCGGCCGCGCATCTCGGGCAAAGTTGCGGAGGGGGGCGGCTAATCGGGCTTCCCGATTTCCTTCACCAGATCCACTGCTCTCTCGTATAGCATGCCGGTATCATTGCTGCAGCCCAAAAAAATCATGCCCCGGCTTTTCCAGAATTTCGCCAGTGACGCCGATCGCGTTTGCGTTCCGGGTGCGATACCGCGCTTGAGGCAACTGTCGCGCACCTGCTCCATGGCTTCCACCATCTTAGGATTCTGGAAATCGCCGGGCACGCCGAGCGAGATCGAAAGATCGGCCGGTCCTATCATCACGGCATCGATGCCGGGGATTGATAAGAGTTCGTCGCGGGCTTCGAGCGCCCTCCGCGTCTCGATCTGCAGAACCACCATGCTGTTAACGTTCATGTGCTCGATGATTTCGCTGAACTTGAGCGGCTCGTAGTCCACCTGCACCGCCGTCAGGCCGTAGCCGCGCACGCCGGCGGGCGGAAATTTGATCCAGCTAATGGCGCGCGCCAGCAGCTCAGGCTGTTCCACGCGCGGAAAAATAATGCCCTGAGCGCCGCAATCGAGAGCGCGCGCGACCAGCGAATATTGCAGATCCGCCACGCGCACAATCGGACAGAGTCCCACCATCGCGGAAACCCGGCAAATGTCCTGCACGGTTTCGAGGTCGAAGCCGCCGTGCTCTGTATCCAGAAACGCCCATTGAAACCCCGCCGCCGCCAGAAGTTTCGGGATCTCGGGCGACCGGAACTGACCGAACCCGGTGCCTAACTGCAGCTTGCCCTGTTTGAGAGCCTGCTTCACCAGATTTGTTCGCATGTAGAATTCAGACTACCAGGAGTTGATGATCCGGACACTCGAGATGCACGTTCTCGTAAATCTGGTCGATCAACCGGAACCCGTGCTTGGCAATGAGCGGGATGATGGAGTAGAGGCGCTCCTGTAAGTGTTTGCGCGGATAAATCAAACCATAGAGAAGCGAGGTATCTCGAGCCGCTTTTTCGTCGCGCCGCAGCATGTGGTGCGCGACTTTGCGCTCGACTTTCGAGAGCTGGTACGCCATCTTGCGCTGGCTCTTCTGCGCGGCGGCGTTCAGCGTGGGATCGAAGCTCGAAAGCTCGGCTTCCAGACGCTCGAGCGCACTCGCTACCGTTGTCCTCGTCTCGGCGAGAATCGAGGATAGCTGCGGAGGAACCAGTGCCGCCGAGATCCGTTCGCGCAGTACATCTTCGCCGTGAAAGAAATCGCCCAGAGACAATCCATAACGGGTCATCAGCTTGCGCGCCCGCTCATCAATTATCGTGAAACCGCTGCGGTGCAGCACTACCGGCATGCGGCCCAACAACACCTGGTACAGCACTTCGGCCTGTGCCAGGTAGGCCAGTTCGGCCGGCCCGCCGATATAGGCTACTGTCGGAAGAATGGAATCCTGCACCACGGGCCGCAGTAGCGCGTTGGGCGAAATCTCGTGCGAAAGATCCGTCAGCTCCGCGGCTGAATAATGGCGATTGGCCGAGATGTAGTCGCCGTTGTGCTTGCGTAACGTGACTCGGCGCCCGTTTTCAAGCAGGAAGAAGAACGACGTTTCATCTTCCACGTGAACCTGTGCATGATAACCTGCTGCGTTCAACTCGCGATTGCGCTCCAGCACCCGCTGTTTCAACTCCGGCGCTCCTGAAATAGCGGCGCGTATGGTGGGGGCAGCCAGTTCCCGGACCGCCCGAGCCATGGGATCGATCTGCAAAATATCGAATGGCCGCAGAATGTCGCGCAATAGGGCACTGAACGCCTCCCCCAGCGTGCGTCCTTCGATGTAGGCTAGCGCCACGCGATCGGCAATCTCGCCGCCAAAGGGAAAATCGTGAAGTGCTGCTCGCAGCCCGTTTAACGGCAATGACGCCAACCGCACTTCGCCCACTGGTTTGCTGGACCCGGCCGAACCGTTGATTTCGAGCTTCACCGGCTGATGCCCAGAATCGAATACCCACACGTGATTCACTTCGGCGAAGTCATGATCCTCGGTGGCCAGCCAGAACACCGGTACGGCGGGAATGCCGCGTGCCATCAGATCGCGCGCCAATTTGGCCGCCGTCAGGGCTTTGTAAACCGTGTAGGCGGGGCCCGAAAACAGTCCCACCTGCTGGCCGGTGACCACCGCCACCGCGCCAGGTTTTGCCAGCAGATCGAGCGATGCGCTGGGGCCGTTCTGCTCACGAAGCGCGTGAACCAGGGCAGCACGCCGCTCAGGCGTTAGTTGGATCTGCCGGGCGGCCGCGGCGAAAGACTCGGCATCGTGAGGGGAAAATGGATAAAAGGATTTAACCCGATCGGGATGATAGACTAGGTCCGCGAACAGCTTGCTGGTGTGCGGCAACTCAGTCTGGCGGACGCAAGTACACTCCATCGCAGGATCAGGTTACCAGATGTTAGACGCAGTTCGTTAGATTCCGATATTTTCAGGTATTCGATTCAACGCTCGAGCCAGCGGGAAGGTGCATGGAATCGTCTGCCACGGGTGGCGTGGCTGCCCGCGAAGCCCGCTCGGTCACGGTCGCGGCTCTGATCTTTGGTGCGCCGGCGGGTCTTTCTTCTGCTGATACTTGCGCACCACACGTGCTACGTAGGCTCTAGTTTCGCGGTAGGGAGGTACGCCTTGATAGCGCTCCACCGCGCCCGGTCCGGCGTTGTAAGCCGCCAGAGCGCGTGTCACTTGGTGCGCATCGTGCTGGTACTTCAAAAGCAGTTCGCTGAGGTATTGAGTTCCGGCTTCCAAGTTTTGCGCCGGGTCCTTGGGATCAGCGCCGTACGCCCGGGCTGTCGAGGGCATCAACTGCATCAGACCGATTGCGCCCTTCGGCGAGACTGCGCCGGTCCGGTACGCCGATTCCGCAAAAACCACGCTGTAAACGAACGCCGGCGGAAGTCCGTGACGCTCTGCCGCAGCCGTTACCAGCGCTTTCGGGCTGAGTTTGGTTTCCTGGCTCACCTTGGCTTCCCGGCTCTCCTTGTTGGCTTCGTGGGTCACGGAGGCTTCGGGCGCGGCAGGGCCCGGAGCCCGGGCCACCAACTCTTCGGCTTCAAATCCCACAATCTGCGCGGCCGGCATTTCGGTGAATCCGCCGTTCGAGTACAGCCGCACCTGCACGCCATTCGCCTCGTGACGATCCACGCGCAGGCGAAAGCCCGTAGAGAGCACGGCGTACTCACCGGCGAAACAGGATCCGGCGATTCCCAAGAGAACCAAAAGTCTTAACAGCCTGGCTTCCAGTATCATGAAAAATTCAGTCTATGTAACGTCGAAACTTGGACCCATGCCTGTGACTTCAATGAGCCCTCGAACCTCAAATTGCTTGACGCATCTCGAGTGCAGCCTGTGCAATAAAAAATTCGAGGCCGGCAAGGTTCACAACCTGTGCGAATGTGGCGGTCCCTTACTGGTCCGCTACGACCTCGAAAAGCTGCGTCGCACCTGGGACCGCGAACAGCTTAAATCCGGCCCCAACAGCATGTGGCGATATGCGCCAGCACTGCCCCCTACTCGTCAAACCTCCATTATCTCACTAGGCGAGGGGATGACGCCTCTGGTGCGTACCAGGCGCCTGGGAACGCGGGTTGGGGCCGAAAATCTCTGGATCAAAGACGAAGGATTGAACCCCACCGGCTCCTTCAAAGCTCGGGGCCTCTCCGCGGCCGTTTCGATGGCTGTCGAATTGGGAACTCGTAAGCTCGCGATCCCCTCGGCGGGCAATGCGGCGAGCGCCATGGCCGCGTACGCTGCAGCGGCGGGCCTGGAAGCCCACATTTTCATGCCGCGCGACGTGCCGCAAGCCAATTTCATCGAGTGCAAAGCCTATGGCGCGCACGTTAACCTCGTGGATGGGCTTATCAGCGATTGTGCCCGGCTGGTGGCCGCGGGCGCCCAGCGCGAAGGCTGGTTCGACGTCACTACGCTCAAGGAGCCTTACCGCATCGAGGGCAAGAAGACCATGGGCTATGAGCTGGCCGAGCAGATGAACTGGGAATTGCCGGACGCGATTTTCTATCCCACCGGCGGCGGGGTCGGACTGATCGGCATGTGGAAGGCGTTCCAGGAAATGCAGGCTCTGGGATGGATCGGCGCGAAACGGCCCAAGATGATCGCTGTCCAGGCCGCCGGTTGCCAGCCCGTGGTGCGGGCCTTCGAGCAATCCGCGGATCGCAGCCAGTTCTGGGAGAACGCCTACACAGCGGCCAGCGGTCTGCGCGTGTCGAAGCCGCTCGGCGATTTTCTGATTCTCGACGCTGTGCGCTCGAGTGGCGGCCGCGCCATCGCCGTCAGCGACGCCGATCTGCTGGATGCAGGTTTGCAACTGGCCTCTGAAGAAGGGCTGTTCGTCGCACCCGAAGGCGCGGCATGTGTTTCCGCAATCGAAAGATTGCTTGCCAGCGGTTTTTTGAAGCGACACGAGAAGATAGTCATTTATAATACGGGCGCAGGTTTGAAATATCTGGAAGCCTACGCGACCCGCTTTCCGCGCTCCGCGGCCGGTGAGCAGGACAAGCTGGGCGGGTTGATCACGCCAAGATGAAAGACATTGCGGTGAATGCGCTGGACGCCGCTGTGCGGCATGGTGTGTCGTATGCCGATGTGCGGCTCATCGAAACGCTAGAGCGCCACATCTCCACGAAGAACGGAAAAATCGGCCAGCTTGCGAGTGTCGTCTCACTGGGCCTGGGCGTGCGCGTGCTCGACCGTGGCTCGTGGGGTTTCGCCGCCAGTGATGATCTGCGGGAAAGCGGTATCGAGTCGGCCGCCGAACTGGCCGTGGACATTGCCCGCGCCAGCGCTATGGTCAAGAAGAAAGACGTTGCGCTCGCGCCGGAGGACAAGCACGAAGTTTCCTGGACCTCACCTATCCGCACTGATCCTTTCCGGACACCGGTCGATCACAATCTCGCGCTGCTGTTTGCCGTCGACGAAGCGTTGCGGCGTAATCCCGGAATCACGCTGGCGGAAACGTCTATGGTCTTCACGCGCCAGCGCCAGATTTTCGCGTCTTCACGCGGCAGTCTCATCGATCAGACGCGCTTTACCACGGGCGCGGGTTTTTCCGCCTTTAGTTTCAAAGACGGAGAAATTCAGAAACGGTCGTATCCCAATTCGTTCGGCGGGCAGCACCAGTTGAAAGGTTACGAACTCATCGACGAACTCAAGCTGCTCGAGAACGCCCCGCGCATCGCGGAGGAAGCCGTGGCGCTGCATTCGGCCGATCAGTGCCCCGAGGGCAGTTTCGATCTGATTCTCGACAGTTCGCAACTGGCTCTGCAGATCCACGAATCGGTCGGTCATCCCATCGAACTCGATCGGGTGCTGGGCACGGAAGCCAATTACGCGGGCATGAGTTTTCTTACGCTCGATAAGCTGAACCATCTGCAGTACGGCTCTGAAATCGTCAATGTAGTTTGTGACGCGCGCCTGGAGCACGGGCCGGGCCTCGGTACGTTCGCATTCGATGACGAAGGCGTTCCGGCTCAATGTACCGAGATCATTCGCGATGGCAGATTTGTCGGGTATATGACGTCGCGGGAAACCGCGGCCGCAGTGGACCAGGAGCGCTCGAACGGAACAATGCGCGCTGACGGTTGGGCCAGGATTCCGCTCATCCGCATGACCAACGTGAGTCTCAAGCCAGGCGAGCAAACGCTGGATGAAGTCTTCGGTGGCGCCAGCCGCGGCATCTACATGGAAACGAATCGGAGCTGGTCTATCGACGATAAGCGGTACAACTTTCAATTCGGATGCGAGATCGGTTGGGAAATTCGCGATGGAAAACGCATCCGCATGCTGAAAAATCCGAGTTACAGTGGCATCACCACGGAATTCTGGAACTCTTGCGCCGCCATTGCCGGGCCCGAACACTGGGTCCTCTGGGGCACTCCCAATTGCGGTAAGGGCCAGCCGGAACAGGTGATGGGCACCGGTCACGGCGCAAGCCCGGCGCGATTCCGCGACATCAGGATCGGGGGCGCCTATGCAGGCTAAAGGACTGCGGGAATCCGAACTGCTACCTCTCAGCCGCTGCGAAGACATTTTTGGATTCGCCGTCGACACAGCCCACAAGCTTGGCGTGCGCGACGTGGAGGCCATGGTCGGTGCCGGCACGCATGCGCTCACTCGTTTTGCGAACAACACCATTCACCAGAACGTCGCGGAACGCAGCGGATATTTGTCCATTCGCGTGCTGCTGGACGGCCGCACTGCTCGAGCCAGCACCAACCAGCTGGATGCCGAGGGCGTGCGCCGGGTAGTCGATGAAGCCGTGGCCATCACCCGGCTGCAGGAGCCCGATCCGGAATTGCTGGCGCTTTCTGAGCCTGCGGAATATGTTCCCGTGCAGCGCTATTTCTCGACCACAGCCGATATCACGCCCATCGAGCGCGCCGAAGCCGCGCGCGAAGCCATCGATGCCGTGGAATCAGCCGCGCAAACCGCGGCCGGGATCTATGCCACCGGCGAATCGGCCCTGGGACTCCTGAACACGCAGGGCGTATTGGCCTATCACGCCGAAACTCTGGCTCAGT
>QHXW01000559.1 GCA_003223115.1 Acidobacteriota bacterium | reverse complement strand
TTTTGCGCTGCCGTCCCGGCGGACTCGTCAGCGTGTCTCTGCCGCGTCCTGCCCGGCTTCTTCGCCCGCCTCCGCCTCCCGAAAACCGCCTTGCGAATCTGCTCCTCGCGGACCGAGCCCACCCAACGCACCGTTTTCAGCGACTTGGCCGGGCTATGCGAAGTTCTTGCTTGACTACGCACGCTTCGGCACGCTTCGGCGCCCCACTTGCCTTGACGCGCGAGACAATGTAACTTAAGACGCCTAAATAACGCCACTTCTGGGGATAGGAGCGTTCTTCGTTTGATTCCACGTCCAAGGACTCTGACGCCCGTAACCTTCCGGATTCTCGTTGGTTGTCTGGCGCTCGCCGCACTGGTGCCGATCGGGTGTACCAGCAAGGGCTCCCAGCCTTCCGCCAGGAAAGGCGAAGGAGGCGTCCCGGTGACAGTCACCACCGTCACGATGAGGGACGTACCCATCGAGGTGCAGGTGATCGGCAATGTCGAGGCCTACTCCACCATCACGGTGAAGGCCCAGGTGGGTGGCGAGCTGACGCGGGTCTACTTTCGCGAAGGCGATTACGTTAATGCCGGCGATCCTTTGTTCACCATCGATTCCCGGCCGCTCCAGGCGCAGTTGAACGAGGCGGAGGCGAATCTGGCCCGAGACGAAGCGCAATCGGGGCAGGCTGAGGCCAACCTGGTGCGCGATCGCGCACAGCAGAAATACGCCCAATCGCAAGCTGAGCGGTATGCCAGGCTTTTCCAGGCGGGTGTGATCTCGAGGGAGCAGTTCGAGCAGATGGGTAGCAATGCCGATGCGCTCGCGGCGGCCTCGAGCGCGGACGAGGCGGGCATACGTAGCGCCAAGGCCGCTATAGTGGCGGCCAAAGCCACGGTTGATAACGCCAAGGTCCAGTTGAGTTACACATCCATCCGCTCGCCCATTAACGGCCGCACCGGAAATCTGGCCATCAAGCAAGGCAACATCATTACGGCGAACAATACCGATCTCACTACCATCAACCAGGTGCAGCCGATTTACGCTAAGTTTTCCGTGCCCGAATCCCAGTTGCCGGCCATCAAACGGTACATGGCTCAGGGCCCGCTGACGGTCATTGTTACGCCGCAATCCGATACGTCAGTTCAGGAGCGCGGGGTGCTCACCTTCGTGGATAACACGGTTGATGCCACGACCGGCATGATCAAGCTCAAGGGAACGTTCCCGAATGCGGCACGCAGGCTGTGGCCGGGGGAGTTCGTGCGAGTGACGCTGCGTCTCACGACCCAATCCAATGCGCTGGTGGTGCCGAACCAGGCGGTGCAGACCGGCCAGGAAGGCCCCTTTGTATTCGTCGTAAAGCCGGACCGCTCGGTGGAATCGCGGCCGGTAGTGACGGGCGCACGCATGGATCAAGACATGGTGATTGAGAGCGGGCTCCGTCCCGGCGAAACCGTGGTCACCGAAGGTCAGTTGCGGTTAGCGCCGGGCATCAAAGTCACCATCCGCAGCGGGCGCGGTACGCCCTCGAGGGCCAAGACGCGCGGTTAGAGCTTCCGTGAATATCTCGTCCGCATTCATCGAGCGGCCCATCGCCACCAGTTTGCTGATGCTGGCCACGGCGTTATTCGGCGTCCTGGCTTATCGAGCGCTGCCGGTAAGCGACCTGCCGAATGTGGATTTCCCCACACTCGTGGTTACGGCCTCCCTGCCCGGCGGCAGCCCCGACACCATGGCCTCCGCTGTGGCCACTCCGCTCGAGCGGCAGTTCACTTCCATCGCGGGACTCGACTCCATCATTTCGGTGAACACCATGGGCAACACCCAGATCACGTTGCAATTCGATTTGAACCGCGATCTGGATGGCGCTGCAGTGGATGTCGAGACGGCCATCGCCGAGGCCTTGCCGTTATTGCCGCCTGGTTTGCCGGCGCCCCCTTCTTTCCGCAAGTACAACCCCGCCGATTCACCCGTCATGTTCATGAGCCTCACTTCGAAGACGCTGCCGCTCTGGGTGGTGGACGACTACGCCGAGCAGGCCATCGCGCAACGCATCTCGATGGTCAGCGGTGTGGCGCAGGTGATGGTGTTCGGCGCGCAGAAATACGCGGTGCACGTTCAGGTGGATCCCAACAAGCTGGCCACAAAGCAGCTAGGGATCAACGACGTCGATGCCGCTATTCAGAGCTGGAACGTCAATATTCCCACGGGCACGCTCTACGGCCCGCAGCGCGCCTTCAATATTCAAGCCAACGGGCAGCTCATGAATGCCAACGCGTTCCGCCCAGCGGTGGTGGCCTATCGCAATGGGGCCCCGATGCGGCTGGGACAGCTGGGCAATGTGATCGACGGCGTTGAGGACGACAAGACCGTCTCATGGCTCTATACCCATGAGGGCGGGCAACGCGCCATCAATCTGATGGTGATGCGGCAGCCGGGGAGCAACACCATTGAGGTGGTGGATGGCATTCGCAAGCTGGTGCCGTCATTTCAGGCGCAGCTTCCGCCCTCGGTGCTTCTGAGCGTCCGGGGCGATCGAGCCAAGAATATTCGCGAGGCATTTACGGACATCCAGTTCACCATGGCCGTAACAATGGGGCTGGTGATCATGGTGATCTTCCTTTTCCTGCGCAACGCCTCGGCGACTCTGATTCCCCCGATGGCGCTGCCGTTTTCCATCGTCGGTACTTTCGCTGTGATGTACTTGCTCGATTTCAGCCTGGACAACATGTCCATGATGGCGTTGATCCTCTCCATCGGTTTCGTAGTGGATGACGCCATCGTGATGCTCGAGAACGTCGTGCGGCACATTGAAAAAGGTGAACGGCCGCTGCAGGCTGCATTCAGCGGCTCGAGAGAAATCGGATTCACCATCGTGTCGATGACTCTGTCGCTTGCGGCTGTTTTTATTCCCGTGCTGTTCATGGGCGGGATACTCGGACGGCTGTTCCGCGAATTCGCAGTTACGATTTGTGTGGCGATTCTGATTTCGGGCATGGTGTCGGTGACTCTGACGCCCATGCTGTGCAGCCGTTTTCTGCGGACGCACGGAGATCAGAAGCAGCCTGGCCGGCTCTCGCGGACAACCGAGCGGTTGTTCAATCGCATGCTGCACACCTACGACGGCAGCTTGCGCTGGGTGCTGCGGCATCGGCCGGTGATGCTCGTGGTATTTTTCGCGCTGCTTGGCGGCACCGCATTCTTATTCGTGAAAGTTCCAAAAGGCTTCATTCCCGACGAGGACAGCGACCGTCTGCAGGTGGTCACCGAGGCTGCGCAGGGCACGTCCTACTACCAGATGATGGAGTATCAGAAGAAGATCTCCGAGATCATGAGCCGCGATCCGAACATCGAGAGCTTCATGTCCTCGACCGGAGGCGGATGGGGCAGCACCTCCAACCAGGGCCGCATGATGGTGCAGTTGAAACCCCGAAAACAGCGGGCCCTGGGCGTGAATGAGGTTATCGAACAACTGCGCCCCAAGATCTCCGGTTTTCCCGGTGTACGTGTTTTCATGACCGTGCCATCCACCATTCGCATCGGCGGGCGCATGTCGAAAACAGCGTATGATTTCACGCTGCAAGGTCCCGACACGCAGGAGTTATTCAGGCAGGCGCAGGTTCTGGAACGCGAGATGGCGAAACTGCCGGGTTTGCGCGACGTCACCACCGATCTCCAAATCAAAAATCCGCGGGTGAGGCTGCAGATCGATCGCGACCGGGCTGCGATGTACGGGCTGAACGCGGCGCAGATCGAGGCCGCGCTCTACGACGCCTACGGCCCACGCTGGGTTTCCACCATCTACGCGTCCACGGCGCAATACCGAGTGCTGCTCGAGCTGCTGCCTGAATATCAGAAATACGCTGACTATCTTTCGCTGCTGTATTTCAAGACCAGCAACGAGCGCCTGGTGCCGCTCGATTCCTTCGCGACTCTCAGGACCGATGCGGGGCCGCAGAGCGTTAACCACTCCGGCCAGCTTCCGTCGGTGACTCTTTCATTCAATTTGAAGCCCGGCGTGGCGCTGGGTGATGCGGTCAACGAGGTGCAAGAGACCGCGGACCGCCTGCTGCCGCCAACCATTACACCCAGCTTCCAAGGCACCGCCAAAGCATTTCAGGACTCGCTCAAGAATCTCGGTATCCTACTGACGGTCGCGATCATGGTGGTGTACATCGTACTCGGCGTACTGTACGAGAGCTACGTTCATCCGCTGACGATTCTGTCCGGGTTGCCGTCGGCCGGCTTCGGCGCGCTGCTCACACTGATGATCTTCCACGTGGACCTCAGCATCTATGCTTTTGTAGGACTGATGATGCTGGTGGGCATTGTGAAGAAGAACGCCATCATGCAGATCGATTTCGCGCTCGAGGCCGAGCGCAAGGAGGGAAAGAGCCCGGCCGAAGCCATCTATGAAGGCTGCCTGATTCGTTTCCGGCCCATCATGATGACCACCATGGCGGCGCTGCTGGGCGCGATTCCGATCTCGCTCGGATGGGGAGCGGGAGGCGAAGCGCGGCGGCCGCTGGGACTGGCGGTGGCGGGCGGGCTGCTGTTCTCGCAATTGATCACGCTCTATCTCACGCCGGTGATTTACATTTACATGGCGGGCTTGGTGGAGCACTGGAGCGCGCGCAGAATGACACCGGAACTGGTGGCCCAGCCCGGGCTGACGGGGGACTGATCGGTGAACGTTTCCGAAACTTTCATCGAGCGGCCCATCGCCACCAGCCTGTTGATGGCGGCCATCGTTCTGTTCGGTCTGGTAGCCTATCGGTCACTGCCCGTCAGCGATCTGCCCAACGTGGATTTCCCCACTCTGCTGGTAACCGCGAGCTTGCCGGGAGCGAGCCCGGAGACCATGGCTTCAGCTGTCGCCACGCCGCTTGAAAACCAGTTCTCGATGATTGCCGGCCTGAATGCCATGACATCCACAAATTCTCTCGGAGCGACCCAGATCACGCTGGAGTTCGATCTGAGCCGCAGCCTGGATGGCGCGGCGGTGGACGTGCAAGCCGCCATTACGCAGGCGGCCCGTTTGTTGCCGGCAGGCATGCCTACTCCGCCTACGTTTACCAAGGTCAATCCGGCGGACCAACCGATTCTTTACCTGGCGCTCACTTCTGCCACGGTGCCCTTGTGGACGCTTGATGAATACGCCGAGACGCGCGTCGCACAGCGCATTTCGATGGTGAGCGGCGTGGCGCAGGTGCAGGTGTTGGGCGCGCAAAAATATGCAGTGCACGCGCAGATGGACCCGCACGCACTCGCTTCGCGGCAGATTGGCGTGAATGAAGTGGAAACCGCGCTCCGCAGCTGGAACGTCAACTTGCCCACCGGCACCATCATCGGCCCGCAGCGAGCGTTTACGCTCATGGCCAGCGGCCAGTTGATGAGCGCCGCGCAGTACAGGTCGCTGATCGTGGCTTACCGCAACGGCTCGCCGGTGCGCCTCGAAGAGTTGGGTAAGGTTATCGACAGCGTCGAGGATGATAAGACTGCGTCCTCGTTCTATACGTCGCGTGGAAACCAGCGGGCCGTTGTTCTGGCCATTCAACGCCAGCCCGGCACCAATACCATCGAAGTGACCGATGGAATCAAGCGTCTGCTGCCGGTATTTCGTGCGGAGTTGCCCGCCTCGGTCCACATGGACGTCCTCTACGACCGGTCAGAGACCATCCGCGAGTCCTATCACGACGTGCAGTTCACCATGGTGCTGACATTCGGTCTGGTGGTGATGGTGATCTTCCTGTTCCTGCGCAATCTTTCGGCCACCATCATTCCCAGCCTGGCGCTGCCGTTTTCCGTTATCGGCACCTTCTCGGTGATGTACCTGCTGAATTACAGCCTGGACAATCTATCGATGATGGCGCTGATTCTCTCCATCGGTTTTGTGGTGGACGACGCAATCGTGATGCTCGAGAATATCGTGCGTCACATGGAATTGGGCGAGCAGCCGCTCATGGCCGCGCTGAAGGGCTCACGCGAGATCGGTTTCACCATCCTCTCGATGACTCTCTCGCTGGCCGCCGTTTTTATTCCGGTGCTGTTCATGGGCGGCGTGCTAGGACGTTTGTTCAAAGAATTCGCGGTCACCATCTGCGCGGCCATTCTGATTTCCGGTGTGGTGTCGATTACGCTGACACCGATGCTTGCGAGCCGTTTCCTGCGGTCGCCCGACGAGCAGCGGCGCTCCTGGTTTTATCGAGTCACGGAACGCTTCTTCGACCGCATGCTCCGCGTTTATGACCGGAGCCTGCAGACCGTACTGCGCTATCGAGGCACAACCATGGCCATCTCAGGCGTGGTGCTGGTCGCGACTCTGGTAATGTTCGTGAAAATCCCCAAGGGCTTCATTCCCGATCAGGATACCGATCAACTTCTGGCCATCACGGAAGCGGCGCAGGGGACCTCGTATTACCAGATGGTGGATGATCAGAAACAGATTGCGCAGGTGGTGGCGAACGATCCCAACGTGGATGCGCTGGTGTCGAGCGTAGGCGGCGCTGGAGCGTCAACGCTTGGGGGACCCAACTTTGGCCAGTTGGTCGTGCACCTCAAGCCCCGCTCCCAACGCAAAATGCTGGTGAACGATGTGATTCAGGAGCTGCGTCCCAAGCTCGCCGGCTTCGCCGGGATGAAGGTTTACCTGCAGAACCCGCCCACCATCCGGATCGGCGGCCAGGTGACCAAGAGCCTCTACCAATTCTCGCTGCAGGCGCCCGACAAGCAGGAACTCTATGCGGCCGCGGGCAAGCTCGAGCAGGATGTGGAGCAGATCCCGGGCCTCGAGGATGTGACCAGCGACGTGCAGATCCAGACGCCTCAGGTCGATGTCCAGATAGACCGCGATAAGGCCGCCGCGCTCGAAGTGAGTGCGCAGCAGATTGAGAACGCGCTCTACGACGCCTACGGACCGCGCTGGGTGTCCACGATTTATGCGGCGGTAAACGAGTACAAGGTGTTGCTGGAACTCGAGCCGCAGTACCAGGCAGACCCCCAGGCACTGTCACTGCTGTACTTCAAATCCACCAACGGCCGGCTGATTCCGTTGGACACACTGGCCCGCGTGACCGAAGAATCCGGACCGCAAACCATCAATCACTATGGGCAGCTTCCGGCGGCTACGATTTCGTTCAACGTGAAGCCGGGCGCATCACTGGGTGACGCTCTCGATCGTGTTCAGGACGTGGCCACGCGCACGCTGCCGGTCTCCATCAGCACTACCTTCCAGGGTGCGGCCAAGGCGTTTCAGGGCTCTTTGACGAACCTGTGGGTCCTGCTCATCGTCGCCATTCTGGTGGTGTACATCGTGCTGGGCATCCTGTACGAGAGCTACATTCATCCATTGACGATTCTGTCGGGCCTGCCGTCGGCGGGTTTCGGCGCGCTGGTCACTCTTTATCTGTTCCGCATGGATCTGAACATTTACGCGTTCGTCGGGCTCATCATGCTGATCGGCATTGTGAAGAAAAACGCGATCATGCAGATTGATTTCGCGCTGGATGCCGAGCGGCGCCAGGACCTCGGGCCCACGCAGGCCATCTATGAAGGCTGCCTCATTCGTTTCCGGCCCATCATGATGACCACCATGGCGGCTTTATTTGGCGCGGTGCCCATCGCGTTGGGT
>QHXW01000008.1 GCA_003223115.1 Acidobacteriota bacterium | reverse complement strand
GCGTTCCGCGTTGCATCGGCCCTGGGCTCCGCCAACACCATCATGGGCGGTGAAGATGGGAGCCTTCATCTTGAGACCCGAGCCCAGCCTGGCTTTAACAGGCCGCCGCTCGATGCCCAGCCGTTTCCTGGAATACGGCTTCGCGTTTCGTTTCCCCGATCTGAGGACGGCCTTGGCGGACATTACCGCATAAGTTCCACCCGAAAGTTCAGAACAGCAGCTTCAGAGCAAACTGAATCTGCCTCGGCGCGGCGGCGGCGTTGAGCGAGCCCGCGGCCGTGTCGTCAAAGGTAGTATCCAGACTGCGGAAATTCGGGTGATTGGGTAAGTTAAAGAATTCCGACCGGAACTGCAATTTCCAGCGCTCGGTGATGGTGAAAGTCTTGAACAGCGACAAATCGATGTTGATCGTGCCAGGTCCGGAAAGGGTATTGCGGCCGACATTGCCCCGCAGCCCGTTACCCGGATTCTGAAACGCCGCCGGGTTGAACCACACCTGGCGACTCCGCCCTCCCGCCGGGAGGTCCGACACGCCCGCAATGACGTCCGGACGCGCATCGCCGTCAGCATTGGAGAAATCGCTGCTTGCGTGGATGGTGTTCGGGTTGCCCGTGTTGAACGAATGAATCCCCAGAAGCTGCCAGCCCCCCATGAGGAGCTTCGCAGCGCCTGTCTTGTTGCGGCCGAACGGCAGATCGTACGAATAGCTGACGACGAGGCGGTGGGCAATGTCATAGTCGGACCGACCCTTCTCAGCCCGGTAATTGTACTCGCTCCGCGCCCCGGTGCTGTTGTCGAACCCCAGCGATGCCTGAGACTGCTCATCGATCGATTTGCCCCAGGTGTAGGCCCCAAGGAAACTCAGGCCATTCGAGAAGCGCTTTTCGACTTTGGTCTGCAACCCGTGATAAGTCGAACTATTGCAGGAACACCAATAGGTGAGGTCGTTAGCCAGGAAGGGCCGGGGCCGACGGCTATCGTAGTCCGATGTGGAGTCCGCCGTCGGTGTAGGCTGGTTGACATTACGAAATTCGTAAAGCTTTTTTCCCGAGGATCCCGCGTACGAAATCTCCCACACCGTGCTGAAGCCCAAATCGCGCTGCACGCTGAAGTTCCAATGCTGCACGTATGGGTTACGAAAGTTGGGGTCGAGGGCAAACAAGGGAACCGCCGCCGGCTCGGCAAAGGCGTTGGCCGGTATCCCGTTGGATAGCTGGTTGACGATAGGGTTCGGTGTTGCAAAGTTGACTGGGTTCCAGTCTGATTCCGCATAGAAAGGCGGATTGTTGCCCGGATTCGGGATGCTCAACGGACCGGCTTCATAAGAGGAGTAGAAAATACCGTATCCCGATCGGATTACGGTCTTCGGAGTCAGTTGGTAGGCGAAGCCCACACGTGGCGCGAAGTTATTCCGATCCTGGGGCACCAATTGCCGTGGAGCATTGCGATTGACCGTAATCTCCGGGAAAAAGGTATCCGGCAGTGGATCCGTCCGACCTTTGGGAATGTCAAACGTTCCGGTTGCAATGTTGTAGTTGGCTTCCGCGTCCCTTCTCTCTCTGGGCATCGAAATAAACTCGTAACGCATGCCCAGGTTCAGCGTCAGCTTGCTGGTTACTTTGAAATCGTCCTGCACGTAGAAAAAGTAACCCGGCTGCTGGAAGGTGTCATTGATGAACGAGCCAACTAAGGAGCCGCTGACCTTACCTAGCAGGAAGTCGGCAAAACCGAGTCCCGTATCGGAACGGTTGTTTGCATCACGCGTAAAATCACCAGAAAAGCTGAAACGTCCGCGGGGGACGGGCGGTTGGAGGATGCTGAAATCCACGCGCGGTTTCCATTCGGCGCCGAACTTCAGGGTGTGCCGGCCGGTGATGACACTGAGTGTCTCGATGAAATGAAAAACATTCTCAAATTCGCGAGTGGGCTGGTACGTTGCGCTGCCAAAGTTGGTGAGGCCGCTAACGCCGAAACGGGGCAGCCCTCCGTTGCCGGGTGTAAATGGAATGCCGGGGATGCCGACCTGCGCCGACAGGTTGTCGTTGGAGTTGAACTGTAACCGCTCGGTCCGCAAGCGCGTATAACCAGCACGAAATTCGTTGACCACGCGCGGCGAGAAGATATGCGTCTCGGTGAGCACGACGTTACGGGAATAGTTGAGCCAGTCGCCCGATGAAAACTGCGCGCCGGAGAGAGGTGGCGGAATCCGCGAGGGGGGCGTCAACGTCTGATCCGCCATGCTGAATCGGCCAAAGATCGAATCCTTGTCCGAGATCTTGTGATCGATCCGTATGTCGCCCTGGTCGGTCTGATTCGGCTCAATGGGATTGGTCAAGTAATTGTTGGCAACACCCTTGTCGGACACCGATCCCCGAACGTTCGGGGAGGGCATCAAGGCGATCAGGTTCACGGCCGCCTGGTCAAAGCGATCAGGGGTAATCTTGTTGTCGGGAAACGGCTGGCGAATGATCTGGTCACCCTGGATCACGGTGGTGTTCGGGTCGAGGATTGGGTGGAAGCCTGAGAAGTCACCGGTCCTCCACGCCAGCGGCGCCAGCGTGGCCTGCGCCGTAAGGGCCTGCCGGATGCGAGTCCCCTGGTAATCGGCGAAGAAGAAGGTCCGGTTCTTGATGATGGGGCCGCCCAGGGCTCCGCCAAATTGGTTTTGCTTGTAAGCCGCGATGGGCTTATCGCCCGGGTCGAAGAAGTTCTTGGCGTCGAATTTCTCATTGCGCAGAAATTCAAAGAGGCTTCCATGCAAGCCGTTGGAACCGGATTTGATGGTCACATTCATGACCGCGCCACCGGAACGGCCAAACTCGGCGCTCATCGAGTTGGTTTGAACCTTGAACTCGGAAATAGCGTCGGGAGAAGGGCCATAGACGAAGCTGGACTCATTGGTCAGATCCTCGGAGAGGCTGTTGTTATCCACCCCATCCAGCAGGTAATTGTTCTGGTAGGGCCGGACTCCATTGGAACTGAAGCCGCCGGTCCGCTCGTCGCGGGCACCCGGGGCAGTAGGGATGGTACCCGCCGTCAGGACGGCCAGGCGCGTAAAATAGCGCCCGTTCAGCGGAAGTTCCTCAATTCGCTTGCTCTCGACAACCTGGCCCAAGTAGGAAGTGTCCGTTTGTAGGGCCGGCGCCGCGCCAACCACTTCCACCGTCTCGGAGACCTGGCCAACCTCGAGCACCACATTGAGCCCGATGCGGTCCTGGACATTCAGATTGATCCCGGAACTCGACCACTTCTTGAACCCCGGTGCCTCGACGGTGACGGTGTAGTTACCGACGGGCAGAGGGGTGACGACGAAGTTGCCCGATCCATCGCTGCTGCTTTTGGTCTCAATGCCCGTGTTCATATTCATTACGCTGACTGCGGCTGCAGCCACGACGCCGCCAGTGGGATCGGTCACCTTTCCCACAATCGATCCCGAAGTGGTCTGAGCCACGGCAGGCACACACATCATCAGCAACACGAATAGTTTTCGCATCGATTGACCTTCCTCCAACCAGTTCCATCGATTTTGCATCGAGTCGAGGCGGGGGTCAAGGGAAACTTGGTCGATTTTCGAGCAACATCGCGGGCCGGTTCTCGAGTAATATCGCGTACCACAGTTTCTCGAGTAATGTCGCGTGCCACAGTCACGTGCGGCACGGTTGCGTCCTCATTATGGTTTTCCGACAATGACGGTTGGAGAATACTTGATGCGGATGAGAAGACTTGCTGCAATTTTACTTTGTGCGGTATTGACAGCTGGGGCCGTCGGCCTTCCGGCCGGCAAACTGGTGCGCGTGCTCCTGGGCCAGACGATATCTTCGGGCACAGCCCGTTCGGGCAGCGCCTGGGAAGGCACCTTGGCATCGGACTTGGTCGAGAATGGAAAAGTGCTGGCGCGCAAAGGTGCGCCGGTGCGCGGCAGAATTGTGGAGGCCAAAGAGTCCGGCCGATTGTCGTCGCCCGGAGTTCTCAAACTGCAGTTGACCTCGATTCAGATCAACGGCAGACAAACGCCTGTACACACCGGCACGGTGGTGCGTAGCGGCAGCTCGCACAAACGCCGCGATTCTACCGCCATCGGCGGCGGAGCGGCGGCGGGCGCGATCATCGGGGCCCTTGCGGGCGGCGGAAAAGGAGCCGCAATCGGAGCCGGAGCCGGCGCTGCGGCGGGCACCGCGGGGGCAGCTGCAAGGGGGAAGAAGGACGTCAGAATTCCAGTCGAGACTGTTTTGACTTTTACGATTCGCTAAGAGCTGGCGCAGGGCGGTTTGGCTTGCGTGCGAGAAATAAAACGCGCTGGCAAGCAAAGAGGGTATCCGCCCTTTGCGCTCCAGCGTTGATAATCCGGTGACAAATCAGCTAAACAGCTTAGACGCTGAAGGAGCTGCCGCAGCCGCAAGTCGATTTCACTTGCGGGTTGTTGAACTTGAAGCCCGAGCCTTCCAGGGTCTCGACGTAGTCCACCTCGGCACCGTCCAGGTATAGCATACTCGCCTGATCGACGAACACCTTCAAACCGTCGTAGCTGTAGGTCTTATCCAGCATGTTCGGCTGGTTCTCAAAGGCCATTGAATAGCTAAAGCCTGAGCATCCGCCGCCCACCACCGAGATGCACAGACCTGCGGGCTTCGGCTCCTGCATGTCCAGGATTTCCCGGACCTTGTCTATGGCTTTCGGTGTCAATTGCACCATGTACTTACCCACCCTCCAAGTCCAATTATACAGGAAACTGTGGTTCTTACTAACCATTTGGATGGCGTTTCGGCCTGAAAGTTGCATTATTTGGTATCTTCCAAGAGGGCCCAGAACAGGTGGGGCGGGGGACGGATATTTGTAACCGCATGAAAGCGGTACACGTCGGAAGCGGTGTATGGGAACACTGACGGGCGCTCTGCCGCTCCCCACGTTCGGAAGCCGGGCAACGGCCAGGACCAGAGTGGAATACCAGAACACGCAGGAAGGCGCGTTGGTGCGCCGGGCGCAGGCGGGGGACGAGGCTGCATTCCGCGAAATCGTGGAGCGCTATCAGAGTAAAGTGTTCTCCATCATTCATGGCATCGTGCGCCAGCGCAATGATGTTGAGGACATCGCCCAGCAGGTTTTTACCAAGGTTTATTTTTCAATCCGCAACTTCGATTTCCGCAGTTCCCTCATCACCTGGATCTACAAAATTACGGTGAACGAGTGTTTCGACTACCTGCGCAAGAAGAAAGTACGGAAGCTGGTGTACTAGAGCGACTTGAGCGAAGATGAGGTGCGCCGCGTCGAGAACACCGAGCCCTCAGTGGACCGCCAGCCCCGCGCGGATGAGAACCTGGCGCGGCGCGATTATGTGCTGAAACTGCTCACACGCGTCTCCGAGGAAGAACGCATGCTGCTGATGCTTAAAGAGGTGGAAGGGCACTCGGTGGAAGAATTGGCGCAAATGACGGGCATGAACGAGAATACAATTAAAGTAAAATTGTTCCGAGCCCGGCAGAAACTGGTGAAGGCGGCGCAGCGTATGGAGCGTGCTCCCGGCTTGGTGGCTGGTTGAGCCCGGCGGCCTGCGGTGTCGAGTTTGTTTGATCGGGGGTTGGGGCCCGAAGCGGGCGCAAATAAAGATCCGCGCAGGCCGGTTTTTGGCTGGATAAAATGATTGGTTTGTAAGGGAAGAGATTATGCATCAGGTGATTCTAGATCGGCTCGAAGAATACCTCTCCGGCTCGCTTGAGTCGCGCGAATTCACGGCTCATTTGGAATCCTGCCCGCGTTGCCGCACGGAGCTTAGCGACATGCGCGAGCTCTCCGGTGATCTGAAGACTCTTGGCTCCCAGGAAGACTTGTCGCCAAACCCCGGCTTCTACGCCCGGCTATCAGTGCGTCTCGAGGACGTGCGTCCGCGCGGCCTGTTTAGCCTTCTGTGGCTCGATCCGGCTTTCGCGCGACGCGTGGCTTTCGCTTCGCTGTTGTCGCTCGCGGTGCTTGGCAGTTATCTCATCACACGGGAAACGGAGTATTCAGCAGGCCCGCCAACTCCGGAAGTCATTATGGCCCAGGCGCCCGCGGATAATCCGGACGTGATGCTGGCCACTCTGGCATCGTACGAGCCGTAACAAACAATGACGACGTACACCAGCACTGGCACCCTGCAGAGCCCCAAAACGCAGTTCGTCGTCACCATCGTGCTGGTCTTTTTGGTTGGAACCGTAGTGGGCGCCCTCGCCATGAATCTGGGGGCGCATAAGGGCCTGCACCGCGCCGCGTTCTGGTCCGATACCGGGCGAGAGATTTCCCTTCACAGGCTTCAAAAAGAATTGGACCTGACGCCCGACCAGACCGACAAGCTCAAGAGCATCCTGGACGATTTCTCCAAGTACTATCAGGATGTTCTGGCCACGGGGAAGGGCAGCATTTACAAAATTCTCAACGAGGACCAGCGCCGCAGGTTCGACCGGCTGCTCAACGACGCTCAGGACAAACGCTAGGTGGAGCAGGCGATCCTGGCCTGTGTCTTCAATCCGGGGCTTGCATGCGAAGAGCCTATCTGCCAGTCGTAATTCTCTGTCTTCCCTTCATCGCCGCGGTCAGCGCGTATCCTGCCGCCACGGCCCCACTCACTATTTTGAAACCCGCGGCCAGCGACATGGAGGACGCCACGGTGCCTCCAAGTTTCACGTTTGTTCCCGGCCAAGTGGTGTTTCTCAGCTTCGAGATCGGAGGCTACAAAGCTTCCGACGACCAGCGTGTCCATCTTTCCTACAAAATTGATGTCCTCGATCCCAAAGGCGTCCGACTGCTCGATACCATTACTGCAGGCGTCGACACCACGGTATCCGAGGAAGACAAGAATTGGAAACCCAAAGTGCGCGTGCAATTCCCGATCCCTCCGCTGGCCGGTTCCGGCACATACAAAGTCGCCATTCAAGTGCACGATGATTTGACTAAAGCTGATGCCTCGCAGAATATTGAATTCCCGGTTCGCGGCCATGACGTAGCGCCCAGCGAAACTCTGGTCGTGCGCAATTTTCACTTCTACCGCAGCGAGGACGATCCCGCGCCGCTGGCCGTGGCTGCGTACCGCCCCGGCGATACGCTCTGGGCGCGCTTCGACATCACCGGATACAAACTCGGTTCCGGCAACAGCATCGACCTGGATTATGGCATCGCCGTGCTGGCGCCGGGCGGCAAAGTTTTGTACACACAACCTCAACCGGCGGTCGAGAAAACCGCTTCGTTTTATCCTCAGGCCTACACGCCAGGCTCGATGAACCTCAGTCTGGAAAAAGGTATCAAGCCGGCTCTGTACACCATCGTGCTGACCGTGCGCGACCACACCGGCAATCAAACCTACGAGACCAAAGAAACGTTCTCTATCGAGCAATAGCGCCACCGCGACGTTACCCGCCTGTCGCCCTGGCCGCTCGCTTTTCCGCCCACCTTGCCCGGTGTTACAACAGCCCTATGCCCGAACCGCTGCTGGTTGGCGCCCATCCGCTTTCGATTGAAGATGTCGACGAGGTGGCGCGTTCAGCGCGGCCCGTTCATCTTGCTGATGCTTCGCGTGCGCTTATCAGCAAGGGCCGCGCAGCGCTTGAAGCGCAACTCGCCCGCGGCGAGCGCATTTACGGCGTCAACACCGGTGTCGGCGGCAATATCAAGTTCAATCTCACGCCGGAGCAGTCCGAGCTTCTGCAGCACAACCTGATGCGCCACCTCTCCTGTGCTACCGGGCAGCCGCTGCCATCTCCGATCGTACGCGCCGCCATGCTGCTGCGGGTGGCCACCTTTTCCACCGGCGCTTCCGCCGTTCGTCCCGAAATAGTGGACGCTTTGCTGGAGCTTCTGAACCGCGCCATCACGCCCGTCGTCCCGCGCTACGGCTCTGTAGGCGCGAGCGGTGATCTGATGCCCTCGGCGTATGTGGCGCGCGTGTTACTCGGTATGGGCGACGCGGAATATCAGGGTTGCCGGATGGCAGCGCTCGAAGCGCTGAAACTTGCCGGTCTCGAGCCGATTCGCTTCGCGCCGAAGGAAGGCCTGGCCCTCATCAACGGCACTACCGTGATGACCGGCGTCGCGGTGCTGGTCTGGGTGGATGCCCGGCGCGTGCTGCGCGCGCTGCTCTCGGCCATTGCCCTGGCTCTGGAAGCGCTCAATGCTGGCGCCGAACCGTTCGCGCCGTGGGTGCAGGACATGAAAGGTCATCCGGGTCAGAGAAACGTTGCCGCGTTTATTCGCGAACACCTCGCCGGCAGTAAGCTCGCGGGTGATTCCGCGCGCCAGAGCTCTATTCGCTGCGTTGTCCGCCGCAAGGGCTCGGTCCCGCGTGGGAGGCTTTCGAAGATGCCCGGCCGGTGATCGAGCGCGAGATCAACTCGGCCAACGATAACCCACTCGTCGATCCTGAAACCGGAGCGCTTTATCGTGCCGGCAATTTCTACGGCGGCCACATCGCGCGTCTGCTCGATACCTGGAAGCTCGATTGCGCCGTCATGGCGAACTGGGCCAACGCGCTGATGGCGGTGCTGGTGGATCCCAAATTCAATAACGGACTGCCGCCGAACCTGGTAAGCGAAACAGGTGTGAACTCCGGCTTCAAAGGCATGCAGCTCAGCGTGACGAGCCTTGCCTGCGCTGTACGGCAGATGGCCGGACCCAGCTCGATTCACTCGCTGGCCACCGAAGAATATAACCAGGACGTCGTGAGCCTCGGGATGCATGCAGCCGTCACGGCGCTCGATGCACTCGAGTGTTTGCGCAACGAAGTCGCCATGGTTTTGATCGCCGCCGCTCAGGCCGTGGACCTGCGCCCAGCCAGCGCGAAATTGGGCACCCGCAATCGCCGCGTGCACGCGGCCATCCGGCAGATCTCGGATTTGCTCGAACGCGACCGGCCCCTGGAGCAGGACGTGGCTGGCGTCGCGCCACTGATCGCCGCCGGAGAGTTATAGCGCTCTCACCGAGCCGCGCTGTGATGGGCGCTTGCCGCGGATTCGCACTGTCAGCGCTCTAACCCACCACTGGCCGGATCACCCGTCCGCCTGTGTCGGTCAAACGCATGTTGCGGCCGGCGTTGTAGTACGTCAGATCCAGATCGCTCAGGCCCATCTGATGCAGAATTGTCGCGTGCACGTCGCGGATGCGATAAGCGTCGTGTACCGCTTTGAAACCCAGATCATCGGTTGCGCCGACCAGAGTGCCGCCTTTGATCCCACCGCCCGCGAACCAGATGGTCATGGCGCGCGTGTTGTGGTCCCGTCCGGCGTGCTCGCGATTTTCAGCCGGACAATCCGGCGTCCGCCCAAACTCGCCCATCCAGACCAGGAGCGTGCTGTCGAACAGTCCGCGTTGCTTTAAGTCTTTGATGAGCGCTGCAATCGGCTGGTCGGTCTCGCGCGCGTTTTTCTCGTGATTCTTCGCCACGTCCGTGTGGCCGTCCCAGGACTGGCTGGGCGTGTAGAGCTGCACGAATCGCACTCCGTGCTCCACCATGCGCCGCGCCATCAGACAGCGCTTTCCGAACGACTCCGTAACGGAATTGTTCATCCCGTACATTTGTTTAGTCGCCTCGCTCTCCTTCGCCAAGTCCAGCACGCCCGGAACTTCGGCCTGCATGCGATACGCCAGCTCATATGCGTTCATGCGGCCCTGCAGTTCCGGATTTGTGAAATGCTTTTCCAGGTACTCCTGGTTCAAGCCTCGGAGCAGTTCCATCTCCTGGTTCTGGATTTGCGGAGTTACCTCCGACGGCGGCTTCAGATCGCGGATCGCCTCTCCTTTCCAGCGCAGCACCGTGCCCTGGTAACTAGCGGGCAGGAAGCCGCTACCCCACTGCTGCGAGCCGCTGAATGGCAGCGACCGGAAATCCGGCAGCACCACGAAGGCAGGGAGATTCTGGTTCTCTGTGCCCAGCCCGTAAGTGACCCACGCGCCCATTGACGGATGGCCTGGCATGACGAATCCTGTGTCCAACTGGAAGACTGCTGCCGGATGGTTGCCGCTCTCGGCCTGTATGGAGCGCACAAACGCCATGTCGTCCACGCACGTCGCCACCTGTGGAAAGAGTTCCGAAACGTCCATACCGCATTGCCCGTATTTCTGAAACTTGAACGCGCTCTTCAAAACCAGACGCGGCTTGGCGAATAGCCCCGGCTGATCCGTATTTCTTTCCTTGCTCCAGTCCATGAGCGTGTTGTCGAACTTGTCGAGCGTGGGCTTGGGATCGAACGTGTCCACCTGGCTCACGCCGCCGAGCATGGTGAGAAAAATGCAGGATTTGGCTTTTGGAGTGTGATGCGGCTTCCGTGGCGCCAGAGGATTTTCCGTACTCGCGGCCTTCAGATCCCGATTCAACAACTCCCCTAGCGCGAGCCCGCCCACCCCGGTCAAGCTCTGGTACAGAAATCGCCTGCGCGCCAGCTCAAAGTTCACGATCTTTACTCCAGGTAAATAAACTCGTTCAGGTTGAAGAGCACCACGGCCAGGCGTGTCAGGGCGTCCCGAGCATCGCTATGGACGAACAACGCCCGCGCTTTTCCGGTTTCTTCGACAGTTGGCGCACGGCCCAGGGCCAGACGAAACGCTTCGTCGATTTGCCGCTCCGCGTCATTCCCAGCCAGCTTCATCACGCGCCCCGCGAAATATTTTGCTTCCGTGTTGGTGAACTCGCTATTGAGCAGCGAGAACGCCTGCGGCGCCACCGTTGTGATATTCCTGCGCGCGCAGGACTCACTCATGTTCGCGCCATCGAATACTTCCATCATCGGCATCACCACGCTGCGGCGCTGAAACGTGTAGATGGTGCGCCTCAACTGCTCTTGCTCATCTGATGGAAACCATTTGAAGAACTCGAAACCTTCGGCCACATCGGCCGGGATATTCAGAAACACTCCCGGCCCGCCGTCGCAACTCTGCAATCTCCCGCTCAGCGCCAGGATGGAGTCGCGCACCACCTCCGCCTCCAGCCTGATCCAGTTCATCCGCCAGAGCAGCCTGTTATTGGGATCGATTTCGGCGTAACGTTTCGCCTCCGGACTCTCGGCCGATTGTTGATAAGCATTCGAAGTGAGCATCAGCTTGTGAACGGCTTTGATGCTCCACTTTTTCTCGAGGAACTGCACGGCCAGCCAGTCCAGCAACTCTGGATTTGACGGCCGGTCTCCATTCTTGCCGACATCGCTCGGCGTGCGGATGATTCCATCGCCAAAATGGTATTGCCACAGGCGATTCACCATCACGCGCGAAGCGAGCGGGTTCTCGGGGCTAGCGATCCATTCGGCCAACACCAGCCGACGCCCGGAGCCGTCGTCTGAATAGGGAATTTTTGCCGGCTCACGCGTGCCCGTGATGCACTCGAGGAATCCCGGTTCCACCTTCTCGCCCTTCGCGGCCAGTTCGCCTCCGGCCAGCACGTACGTATCGGCAACGGCGGGCACGTCCGGCGGCGTCACGTCCGCGGCTGAATACGCCACCGGTGAGTAGCGGGGAATGGCTTCGTTCAACTTGCGCGCCAGATCCTTGCTCTCCTGCCAGGCCTGGCGCTCCTCTGCCGTATAGATGGGATCTTTTGCGTCCTTCAGAGCTTTTTGAAAATCGCCCGCCGTTTTGTCATCCGGCTTCAGGTGCTTGGCTTCGATGTAGTTTTGCTTCAGCCGCTCTTCGAGTTTCTTGAGACTGCCGCTCGCGGGTTCGGCCTCGTCTTCACATTTGCGGCGCAAGCGCTTGAGTTCGTCCGGATGCTCGACTTCCATGAACGCGGCGGCGCGTTCGTCGATTTTCGTGGCTGCGAAAAACGCCTGCATGCGGTAAAAATCCCGCTGCGGTATGGGGTCGTATTTATGATTGTGGCAACGCGCGCAACCTACGGTCAGGCCCAGGAACATGCTGGCTGTCGTGGACGTGACCTCATTCAGGAAATCCTGACGGAGCTGCGTGCGAAAGTTGGCATCCGCCTCCCACGGGCCCATGCGCAGGAAGCCAAGAGCCACCAAGCGCTCTGACCTTTTCTCCGCTGAAAATTGCTTTCCCGTCAGCTCGTCCCCGGCCAGTTGCTCTTTGACAAACAAATTGTAGGGCTTGTCGTCGTTGAACGCGCGAATGACGTAATCGCGATAGCGCCAGGCGGTGGGACGCTCGGAATCAATGGCGAAGCCGTCCGTTTCCGCGTAGCGCACCAGGTCCAGCCAGTGCCGCGCCCAACGTTCCCCGTAGCGTCGATCGGCCAGAAGCTTGTCGACGACTTTCTCATACGCATCAGCGGAAGGGTCGTTGATGAAATGCTCGATTTCCTCGGGCGACGGAGGCAGTCCGATCAGATCGAAGTAGACGCGCCGGAGAAGCGCGCGCCGGTTCGCGGTGGGAGCGGGCTCGAGACCTTTCTCCTCCAATTTCGACAGGATGAAGGCATCCACCGGGTTCTTTACCCACTCTTTCCGCTTCACCCCGGGAATCGCCGGAGGTTTGGGTGCATGCAACACCCAGTCAAGATATGCATCGCGCGCCGCAGCCTGGTTCTGAGCGGGCTGCATGCGATCGATCGCGGCTGCAAGAGATGTAATTGCGGCGTCGGGTAGCGCGCCGCCCATCGGCATTTTGGGTGTCTTTTCTCCGCGCACGTACTGGACGAGAAGACTCTCGTCGGATTTTCCAGGCGTAATCGCAGGCCCGTGTTTACCGCCGCGCAGAATATCATCGAATGTCTTGATGGAAAAATCGCTCGCTGGATTTGCTACGGCATGACACGTCGCGCAGTTCGCCTGGAGCACCGGCAGGATCTGCTCGCGAAAAATAGATTCGTTTGAAGAGGGACTCGAGGCCGCCAGAAAGCACGTCACCGGCATCAACACCGCAGCCGGCCAGCATGAGCGCATACGACCCTGATCTTACCAAATGGCCGGTTTGAATTCGCTTCCTTTTCGCCCTTTTGCTGAGCCGGAAGTAGGCTCGTTCAACCCGTCATATTTTTCTTGCGCAAAGCTTTCTTGGGCGAAACGATTTTGAGAGAAGCTTTCCTCGACGCGGCCATGGTCGCAGCCTGGTCCTTCGGTAAAACCAGGGTCGAAGCCTCATCCTGGCTGCTAAGCCACGCGATGGTGGAAGCCCGATCCGCTTGCCGCTCGAGGTGGATCTTCCGCAGAAGCGCCGCATAGCGCGGATCCGGGCGCAAGCTGTCGAAGCAGGGCTCGGTGGTCAGCGACAGAAGCAGCGGGTCGTGTTCCTCGACGGCTCTTGCCAGCCATTCGAAAGCCCGATCGTTTTCTCCGAGCGCCGTATACACGGTTGCGAAGCTGGACGCAGGCACGTAGGTTTCGTGCGCCAGTTGATGGAGTTCCTCGAGCAGTTTGCGCGCCTTCTCCGTCTTCCCAGCCATGGCATAGCTAGTGGCCATGGTCCGCACGACAATCGGCCTGCGTCCGTATGGACCAATGGCCTTCTCGCAAGCCTCGAGCGCCTGGCGGAACAATCCCAGGTGCGCGCAACTGATTGCGATGCGAATCAGTGCGGGCCAGTAGTTGGGTTCCAGTTCCAGGATTTTCCGAAACTGCTCGAGCGCTACGTCGTACCTGCCGGTCAGATGGAATAAATATGCCTTGAACCACCAGAACAAAGGCGAGAGTGGATCCTGCTGGAGCATCCGCTCGACTTCGGACAGGGCCTCTTCGAGCCGCCCTTGCGGCCACAAAAACCAGTAAGCGTAGAGGTACCTGCTGAAGGGCTCGGCGGATGCAGGGCTGAGTTCCAGCGCCCGCTTGAATGAACGCTGCGCTCCTTCCCAATCGTATTCGTATGTGATTCGGATTTGCCCCAGACAGGAATGGGCTTCCGCCAAAGTGTTGTCCAACTGCAAGGCCCGCCCTACCGCCGCCTTGGCTTTCGGCAATACCAAATTTGGCTCGGCCAGCGCCGCGAGCGCCAGGCTGACGTAGAGATCCGCCAGGCCGACATAGGCAGGGGCGTATTCGGGATCGAGCGCGATGGCCCGCTTATAGGAGGCCTCGGCTTTCGACATACTTTCCGGCGTCAGACGGTACAGGTGATGATAGCGGCCCTCGAGATACAGGCGGTAAGCCTCGATATTGTCTGTGTATCGCTTCACCAGCGGCTTGCGCGGGCCCACGAGTTTCACCTTGAGGCTCTCGACAATGGCCTGCGCCATCTCGTCTTGAATGTCAAAAATGTCGGCCATCTCGCGGTCGTAACGCTCCGACCAGAGATTGTAGCCATCGGCCACGCTGATCAACTGCGCCGTCACGCGGATGCGATTCCCTGCCCGGCGCACACTTCCTTCGACAATAGCCGAGACACTCAGCACTTCGCCGGCCTTGCGAACATCCACCTCTTTGCCGCGGAACGCGAAGGACGACATGCGCGCCGCCACCCGCAAACCGGGCACATGAGCCAGCGCGTTAATGATTTCCTCAGCCAGGCCATCACTGAAATATTCGTTTTCTTTATCCGCGCTCAGATTCGCAAAAGGCAGCACGGCGACTGAAGGCGCGGCCTCGGATTTCTCGCCATGACCTATTCGCTCGAGCGCCCGTTTGACTTCAGCCATGTTGTCGAAGCGCTGATCCGGGTCTTTGCGCAGGCAGCGGACCACGATCTGCTCCAGTTCCGGCGGCGCCTCCGGAACCAGGTCGCGAATCGACCGCGGCTGCTCCCTCACGATTGCCAGCAGCGTACCGAATGGAGAGCTGCCGTGGAATGCCCGCCGGCCGGTGATCATTTGATAAAGAACCGCGCCATACGAAAACACATCGGCACGGGCGTCTACCTTCTTTCCGTCGGCTTGTTCCGGCGACATGTACGCCAGCGTCCCCACACGCTGTCCGGCCGCGGTCTCGAGCGTCAAGGTCTCAGCATCGGGTTCAGATGCCAGTTCGGACTGCTTGGCCAGCCCAAAATCCAGAACCTTGATCAAACCTTCTGCGCTGACCATAATGTTGCCGGGCTTCACATCGCGGTGAACGATCCCGGCAGCGTGCGCTTTGGCCAGCGCATCGGCAATCTGCACGCCATATTTCAGAGCAGTAGAAATCTCCAGCCGTCCCGGCGCCAGCACATCATCGAGCGTCCGGCCGTCAATGTACTCCATGACGATGAAATCCGCGCCGTTTTGTTGAATGATGTCGTGGATGGTGATGATGTTCGGATGATTGAGCGCGGAGGCAGCCTGCGCCTCGTGAACGAAACGATGACAGCGTTCGGGATCGGACATTTGTTCGGGAGGCAGTTGCTTGAGAGCCACGAACCGGTTCAGCCGCGTATCCCGCGCCTTGTATACCACGCCCATGCCGCCCTGGCCGAGCTTCTCGAGAACGTGGTATTGCAGGATCGCACTGCCTGGGGTCATCCGAGTGTTATTGATGATAGCAGTATAGGACGCCGTAGGCAGCGGCCCCCCCGTCAGGCCCTCCCGTCCGCCGCTTCACTTCCCGAGCATGGGAAAAAGCTTGCGGATGTCGTCGTTGCCGGGTTGGCGGCCGTATTCACAAACTTCAAACGCCTCGGTGTGCTTGACCTGGGCGCCTTTGGCCGGCCCATACCACTTCTCGAGAGACTGTCTCAAGGCCGTGCCCATGGGCTGCTCGGGGCGCGATGCCAGCCAATTCAAACGCTCGGCCGGATCTTTGGGCACCTGGTCCAGAAGGCCGTCCACCCACGGCAGCCATTCGTACACTTGCGAAACGTGCGCATCGAGCGCCCGGATCTTGTTCATGAAGACGCTGTCGATATCCACGGCCACATCCGGCCGGAATGGATTGGGCCGCTGGAAATCGTCTTCAAAATACAGGAATACTGGATTCTTGCGCAGAGGCGGCGTGTCCGGACAGATGTTCGGTACCACTACCATGTAAGCCGCGTCCTGCACCAGCACTCCGGTGTAGCGATGATCCGGATGATAATCATTGGGCCGCGGGGCGAGCACCACATCGGCGTTCCACTGGCGGATCCGGCGGATAATCTGTTCCCGCACCGTCATGGTGGGCAGCAGCTCGCCATCATGATTGTCGAGCACCTCGTACGTAACGCCGAGGCGGCGCCCGGACTCTATAGCCTCTGCGCGCCGCCGTTTGGCCAGCGCTCCGCCGCCTTCGCTCTGATGCCCGGCATCACCGTTGGTCACCGCTACGAACTTGACGTGATGCCCCATCCGCGCAAATAGAGCTGCCGTCCCGCCTGCCCGTATGTCGCAATCATCCGGATGCGCCCCGAAAGCAATGACCCGAATCTTTTCGCCCGGGTCCTGTGCCAGAAGCGCACTCGCGAACAGAAGTGAAAAAAGCATCAATTTGCACATGAGCGGAAATTATAACAGCCGGATTCGGCACCAGAGCGCGTCGCGAGCCCGTGACTCCCGGGATCTCCGGGCTTTTGTACAGCTATTGCCGTGAAGCCGGGGTCTCGTGATGACGCCCCAGATGGCGGTGCGCATGGTGTTGCGTGCGGGCATGCCGGTGGATCTCTCCAATGCTGAGGCCCGTAACAAACAGGGCCACAAATCCACCGATCAGCAGCGGAAACGTCAGCGCCACCCACATGACCACTGAAAGCTCGAAAGCCGTGCCGGCCTCAACTCCCAGCAGCATCAGCGCTACCTTGGCGACGGAGTTGAATACGCCGAGATTACCAGGAGCGTTGGGAATGATGGTTCCCAGGCGGATAATCACCAGCACAATGGCGGCGTGCCACGCCGCAAGATCCATCTCGTAACTTTTGAACAAGGCCCAGACCGAGAGCACCTGCAAGAGCCAATACAAGCATGTGACCCCAAAGGCGCCGGCGAGAGTACGCCAATTGCCCATGTGATGGATCTCGTCCAGCACATGTATGAACTTTTGGGTCCACGGGTGGCTGGACATCATCGAGTGCGCATGTTGCTTGTGAAACAGCACGTAGAGAAAGATTACAGTTGCCGCCGCCACACCGATGCCCAATGCTTGCGCGAAGTCCACCAAAGGTCGCGGCATGACCATTAACTTCGAGGCCACGATGAACACAAGGATGAGCCAGATGCCATCGAGCACGCGCTCGATCGCCATGGAGGTCAACGTAAGGGAGAGTGGAATCTTGCTCCAAAAAGCCAGCAGGTAGCAGCGAATGATCTCGCCCGGCCGCAGCGGAAGCACTTCGTTGGCAAAGAGGCCGATATAAATGGACTGCACCGTGCGCCAGAGCCCCAGCCGCTCCACTGGACTCAGCAGAATATTCCAGCGCCAGCCGTGAAATATGTAGACGGTCAGGTCGAAAACCACCGCCAGCAGTACCCATCCCCATTTCACGGAGAGAATGGCCGGTTTGATTTGGGCGAAGTCATATCCGCGCAAGGCCCAAGCCAGGCTTCCGATGGAAATCGCATACATCAGGACCATCAACAGCCAGCGCGGGATCTTCGGGCGGCGCGGCTTCACCTGGGAGGAATCCATGCTCGGCGGGAATCCAAAGCCTTTATCATACCAACGCATGCCCGCCTCTCTGTTTGTGCCCGGTGGCGCGTCACAATCGATCATGAAGCAGCGGCCAAGCGTGCGTTGTCGTACAAGGCTTCGCTTGAGGAGTACTGTTTCTTACAATCGGCCCTTCGTCCGCGGATGTCCGTTTGCGGAGCGAGGGGTGGAGGTACTTCCATGAAAACCTGTAGAGCCTTGTTCTGTGCCCTCCCGCTCTTTTGCGCGGTGACTTTTGCACAGACGGAATCATCGCAAACCACCAGCTCATCGCAGATCACCAGCACTACCACCACGCAGACGAGCGGGACGACGACGCCAGTGCCTGGCCAAATTCAAAAGTGGCACGGCACGCTGGTGGATGCAGCTTGCATGTCGGGCGGCGCCACTTCCATGGCTGCTCCCTCGGTGACCACGACAACCACCGAGACTACGAGCCGCGATTCAAGCACCGAGACCACCGAAACCACAACTGATACCAGCAACAAGCGGCATCACAAAGAGCACCGTAGCCGAATGAATGAATCCTCCAGCAGACAGAGCTGCCCCGTGAGTACAAACACCGGGACGTTCGGGCTGAAGCTGGATGACGGTACATTCCTGAAGTTCGACCCGGTCGGGAACACCCGCGCGGCCTCAGAGCTGAACGCCAAACAGAAATGGACAAAGGAGCTGGGCGAGAACAAACCGATCCACGCCAAGGTCAATGGCATCCCGAACGGCGACACCATCATCGTCACCGATATTCACTAGTCCACAACCCTCCGGGGCTGCGGACCATTCACCCAGCCCCTTCTTCCGCCGCAGTCAAGTTACGCGCCGTCATTCTTTCGCGGTAAACTCCCCCTGTGAAGCTCATCCAGCGTGTTGCGGTCCTGGGCGCCGGGACCATGGGCGCGCGTATCGCCTCTCATTTTGCAAATGCCGGCATTCCATCGCTCCTGCTCGACATCGTGCTGCCGGGTAAGCCCAGCCGGAATGCGGCGGCGCTGGCTGGAATTGAAGCTGCGGCGAAGCAAAAACCCGGAGCGTTCTACACTCCCGAAGCCGCTGGTATCATCACGCCTGGAAATTTTGACGACAACCTGCCGGAAATCCGGAGCTGTGATTGGGTCATCGAGGCCGTTACCGAAAATCTCGACATCAAGCGCACCCTGCTGGCCAAAGTGGCGGTGATGCGAGCGCCCGGGACCATCATTTCCACCAACACCAGCGGCATCCCTCTGGCTTCAATTTCAGACGGATTCGAGCGGGAATTCCGCCAACACTTCCTGGGTACTCACTTTTTCAACCCGCCGCGCTATCTGCATCTGCTCGAGATGATTCCCGGAGCCGACACTTCTCCCCAGGTGCTCGATTTCGTCCGCGATTTTTGCGACCGGCGCCTGGGTAAAGGTGTGGTGGCCTGCAAAGACACTCCTAATTTCATTGCGAACCGCATCGGCACGTTCTTCGGTTCCACCGTACACAAGATCACTGTCGAGGATGACTACACCATCGAGGAAGTGGACGCGCTCACCGGACCGCCTATCGGGTTGCCGAAAAGCGCCAGTTACCGCTTGCTCGACATCGTCGGACTGGATGTGTGGGCGCTGGTGACGAAGAACCTGCACGATCTGGCGCCGCACGACCCCTGGCGCGAGCGCTTCGTGTTGCAGCCTTTTCTTGCAGAGATGATCCAACGCGGCTGGCTGGGCGAGAAACGCGGCCAGGGCTGTTACAAGCGGGTGGGCAAGGGCGCTGAGATCTGGGTTATCGACTGGAAGACGCTGGAGTACCATGCCGCCCGCCGTGCGAGTTTTCCCTCGCTCGATGCGGCGAAAAACGTCGAAGATCTCGGCGAACGATTGCGCATGCTGCTTTCGGCACAGGATCGCGCCGGCCAGTTTCTCTGGAAGCTGTTCAGCGATTTGTTTCTCTATTCGGCTAGCATGGTGCCCGAGATTTCGGACCGCGTGGTGGAGATCGACCGCGCCATGCGCTGGGGCTACGCCAATAAACTGGGACCTTTCGAGCTCTGGGATGCGCTGGGCTTTGAAGATACGGCGCGGCGCATGGAACGTGAACAGCGGCCGCTGCCGGAGAACGTGCAGCGCATGCTCGCCTCCGGCGTGAAATCTTTCTACCGCCCGGCCGACCGCGGCGGATGCCCGCATACCGAGTATTTCGATCTGGCGGCGAGCGGCTACAAGCAGCTTGAACAACGGCCTGGAGTTCTGTCGCTCTCCGGCGTCAAGCGCGCCCGCGGCGTGGTGGCGAAAAATGCGGGAGCATCGCTGGTGGACATTGGCGACGGCGTTCTGTGCCTGGAGGTTCACAGCAAGATGAACTCCATTGGGCAGGATCAGGTTTCGATGATCCACACCGGCCTGGACGAGACTGCCCGGAATTTTCAGGCGATGATTATCGCCAACGAGGGAGAGAACTTCAGCGTCGGCGCAAATCTCATGCTCGTCCTGCTCTCGGCCCAGGAAGGCGAATGGGATGAGCTCAATGCCGCCATAAACGCTTTCCAGCAGGCCAACATGGCGCTCAAGTATGCGCCGAAGCCCGTTGTGGCGGCGCCCTTCGGCATGACTCTGGGCGGAGGCAGCGAAATCGTGCTGCATGCGGCCCGCGTCCAGGCGGCGGCCGAACTTTATATCGGCATGGTGGAAACCGGCGTTGGTGTCATTCCGGCGGGTGGAGGCTGCAAAGAGATGCTGTTGCGTCTCGGAGACGCGAAACAGCCATTTGAGCTGATCGGCTATGCCAAGGTTTCTACCAGCGCCGAAGACGCGCGCAATCTGGGCCTGCTGCGCGATGGCGATGTGATCTCGATGAATCCTGAACGCCTGATTGCCGACGCTAAAGCGCAGGCGCTCGCGCTCGCCCAGAGTTACATTCCCGGCACGCCGCGCAGGGACATCAAAGTGGGTGGCGATGCGACGTATGCGTTATTGAAGTTGGGGCTTTATATGGCCCACGAAGGCAACTACATTACCGATTACGATAACGTAGTAGGAGAGAAGCTGGCATACGTTTTGAGCGGCGGCCGCGCCACGGGCGAACAAACCGTGTCTGAACAATATCTACTGGATCTCGAGCGCGAGGCCTTCCTCAGCCTGTGCGGACAGGCAAAAACACAGCAGCGAATGCAGCACATGCTCAAGACCGGCAAGCCGCTGAGAAACTAGAAGACAGAAGGCAGGAGTCAGAAGGCAGAAATCAGTAGGGGGCACAGAGAACTCCGCAAGAGGTTTTTTATGGAAGCAGTAATCATCGATTGTTTGCGGACCGCGGTGGGCAAAGCGCCGCGGGGCACGCTGCGCAATTCGCGTCCGGATGACCTGGCGGCCGCAGTGATCCGACGGCTGATGGGAAAGCACCCGGAAGTCGCCACCGATGACGTTGACGATGTGATCCTCGGCTGCGCAATGCCTGAAGCCGAATCTGGCATGAATATGGCCAGGCAGGCAGCACTGCGCGGCGGGCTGCCGGATATCGTTCCTGGAGTGACCATCAACCGCTTCTGTAGCTCGGGACTGCAGGCCATCGCCATGGCAGCTGAGCGCATTCGAGCGGGCGGCGCTCACGTGATTGTCGCGGGCGGCAGCGAATCCATGAGCCTCATCCCCCGCGGCGGCAATAAGCTCGCGCCCAACCCCTGGTTCGTCGATCACCGGCCAGAAGTTTACATGAACATGGGCCTCACCGCGGAGCAGTTGCAGCGCCGTTACAATATTTCGCGCGAGGATCAGGATGCCTTCTCGTTGCGCAGCCATCAAAACGCAGCGCGCGCGCAGGCGGAGTGCAGCTTCAAGGATGAAATTGTGCCCTTCATTGTTGAGACCGTCACGTTGAACGGAGCCAAACCCAAAGTCAGCAGCGCAACTTTCGAGCGCGACGAAGGACCACGGGCGGATACATCGATCGAGGCGCTCGCGAACTTGAAGCCCGTGTTTCACGCCAAGGGAACAGTGACCGCGGGAAATTCGTCTCAGACCAGTGATGGAGCAGCCGCGGCTTTGGTGATGTCCGAAACCAGGGCGCGTGAGCTGGGTCTCAAGCCCATGGCGCGGTTCGTGAGTTTTGCGGCCGCCGGAGTGCCGCCGGAGATCATGGGCATCGGACCGGTTGTCGCGATTCCGAAGGCATTGGCATTGGCCGGACTGAAGCTCGACGATATCGAGCTGATCGAATTGAACGAAGCCTTCGCCGTGCAGGCGCTGGCGGTCATCCGCCGCGCGGGACTCGAAATGGAAAAGATCAACGTGAATGGCGGCGCCATCGCACTCGGTCATCCTCTGGGTTGCACCGGAGCGAAGCTCACCGCCAGCATCCTGCGTGAAATGGATCGGCGCGAGGCGAAATACGGGATGGTTACGATGTGCGTCGGCGGAGGACAGGGCGTGGCCGGCATTTTTGAACGTATGTAGAATGGGCATTCCCGCCTGTGTTCTATTGTGGAATAGGCATTCTTGCCTGTGCTTTTTTAACGACGGTAGCGTAGGCATTCCTGCCTGTGCTGGAGATCAATCATGGCCACTGCAACTGTAACGCTTCCCAAAACTAAAGGCGGCGCTTTCCTAATTGAGGACCGCACTCCCGAGGAGATCTTCACGCCGGAGGACCTCACCGAAGAGCACCGCGACATCGCGCGCACCGCGGATGAGTTCTGGCGCAAAGAGGTCGACCCGAATCTCGACGATATCCAGCATCAGAAGCCGGGCGTCGCCATTTCGGTGCTGCGCAAATCCGCAGAGCTGGGGTTGACCGCCATCGTCATACCGGAAAAGTTCGGCGGGATGGAGATGGACCTCACGTCGGCCATGGTGGTGGCCGAGCACATGTCGCGTGACGGCTCCTACTCCGGCTGGCACGGTGCGCACACCGGCATTGGCACATTGCCCATTCTGTTGTTCGGCACCGAAGATCAGAAGCAGCGTTACTTGCCAAGACTGGCGAAAGCCGAATTGGTGGCGGCGTACGCATTGAGCGAGCCGCACGCAGGCTCCGACGCCCTGGCGGCCAAGACTCGTGCGGATTTAAGCCCAGATGGCCGTCACTACATCCTGAACGGCCAGAAGATGTGGATCACCAATGGCGGAGCGGCCGACGTATTCACGATTTTCGCCAAAATCGGCGGCGAAAAGTTCACGGCGTTTATTGTGGAGCGCGCCTATCCCGGCGTCAGTTCCGGCGCCGAAGAAAAGAAGATGGGCATCAAAGGCAGCTCGACGACCGCCGTGTACCTGGATAACGTACACGTGCCCGTCGAGAACGTGCTCGGTGAGATTGGGCGCGGCCACATCATTGCGTTCAACATTCTGAACATCGGCCGGCTGAAACTCGGACCCTTCGCAGTAGGCGGATCGAAAAATGTCTTGGCGCTCTCCATTAAGTACGCCAAGGAGCGCAAGGCGTTCGGCACGACGATTTCACAGTTCGGCATGATCCAGCACAAGCTGGCCGAAATGGCGATTCGGATCTTTGCGGCCGCGAGTATGACGTATCGCGTGGTGGGCCAGATTGAATCGCAGCTCGAGGGCTTTTCGTGGGATCAGGAGAAGGCGTCCGAAACCATGCTCAAAGCCATCGAAGAGTACGCGGCCGAGTGCTCCATCGTCAAGGTGTATGCCTCTGAGGTGCTGGATTACGTGGTCGATGAAGGCGTGCAGATTCATGGCGGCTACGGATACCACCAGGATTATGCCGTGGAACGCGCCTATCGCGATTCGCGCATCAACCGCATTTTTGAGGGCACCAACGAGATCAACCGTATGCTGGTTACGGGCATGCTGTTCAAACGCGCGGCGCGCGGGCAACTGGGTTTGGTCAAAGCGGCGCAGGGCGTGCTGGCCGAGGTGCTGAGCGGTCCGAGCGTCACGAAAAGCGCGGAAGAGGGTCCGTTTGCCGAAGAGAAACGGCTCGTGCGCAATGCCAAGAAAATCGCCCTGCTACTGATGGGTGTAGCGTATCAGAAGTTTCTGAACGATCTCGAAAAGCAACAGGAAGTGCTGGCCGGCATTACCGACGTGACCATGGACATCTTCGCCATGGAATCTTCCCTGCTTCGCACCCAGAAATTGCTTGGCCATGCCAAGGGCGAGCAGGCTGCGGACATGTGCGCAGTGCTGTTGCGCGATGCCATGGCGCACATCGAGACCACAGCGCGCACCGTAGTGGCGGCGTGTTCCGAAGGTGATGCGCTCAGGGCCAATCTCGCGGTATTGCGGCGCTTCGCCAAATACGAGCCCGTGAATGCCATCGGCTTACGGCACGGAATTGCCCGGCGGCTGCTCGAAGCCGAACGCTACATTGTCTGAACCGGCGGCTGACAGCCCCAATACTGGCAAACAGCGGATCGTGCTACTGATCGGTTTGCCTGGCTCCGGCAAATCCACGTATCTCGAGCAGCTGAGCTCGACCGCTCTCTCTTCCGACGCCGTGCGCCAGCTTCTGGCGGATGATGCTACGGACCAGACCATTCACTCGCGCGTTTTTGCGACCATCAGGTATCTTCTGCGCCAACGGCTGGCGGTTGGACGCCCGGTGACGTACATCGATGCCACGCATCTCACCATCGATGAACGCCGCCCCTACATTAGAATCGCGCAGTGGTACGGCTGTGAGGTCGAGGCGATTTTCTTCGATGTCCCGCTCGAGATCTGCCGCGAACGCAACGCGCTTCGTGCCCGGGTGGTGCCGGATGAGGCTATGGCGGTGATGGCCGCGAAGCTCGTGCCGCCGGCCGTGGGAGAAGGGTTCAGCCGCGTAACGGTCGTGAGATAATTCGAGAGGAACTCGTGCTGACGATCACCGCATACGACAGATACGTGGAACAGCTCTTCGAAATCATTAAACGCTTCACAAGCGCGCTTTCTCAGGCCCACATCGAATATCGCATCATCGGCGGCATGGCCGTTTTTCTGCACGTGAATGGTCGCAACAGCATGGCCGCGCGGCTCACCAATGATGTTGATGCGGCCGTCAAGCGAACGGATCTGGATGCGATCATTCGCGCGGCCGAGCCTTTCGGGTTCAAATACAGGCACGCCGCCGGCGTTGACATGCTGGTGGATTCAGCCAAGCCGAGCGCTCGCAGCGCGGTTCATCTGGTGTTTGTCGGGGAGAAGCGGGCAGAGTATCTCGAACCAGCGCCTGAGTTCTCACCACCGGCGCGAAGTGTCGAGGTCGCTCTCATCGCCCGGTCGCCGATCTAGTGCGCATGAAGTTAACCAGCTTCCGGGACAAAGACCGGGTGCACATCCGCGATCTCGATTCCGTCGGGCTCATCACACCTGAAATAGAAGCCGGCTCACCGGAAGAATTTCGCGAGCGCCTGGCTCAAGTCCGGGCATCCGAGTAGTCGGACATCGCATAATCCTCCTACGCAGAATGACGACGGCCGCCAAGGCTAGCGGGAGTTTACTGTGGGCGATAAAAGCAAGGCGATAAGGAGCTGTGTTCTAAAGGGTTTGCAGGCGGCGGTCAGTATTACCTACTTTGGGTAATATGCAACTGATCCAAACCCAAGGTTTTGGCCAAAGCCTGTTGCGTGAGGGTCTGTTTGGAGAGCACGGTGGCGATGCGGTTAGGACCTTTCTCGCCTTGCGGTGGGTACAACAGAACGAACTGCTGAATCTGGCCTAACTCTTCC
>QHXW01000556.1 GCA_003223115.1 Acidobacteriota bacterium | reverse complement strand
CGATCCGCGTGTTGCGGCCCCTCTTTCGACTTCCGGTTGGCCTGCAAAGAATACCCCATATCGTCCAGACAACGCGCTACTGTCACCCACGATACGGGGTGCCCTAAACGAGTCAACTCCTCCGCCAGGGTTCGGGTCGATTTGCTGGTCCATCGCAACTGACTCATCGGATCCCCAGCGGTCGTTTCCTCTAGGATCTTTGTCAACAGATCCCGTACGCCAGGGTCAACCCCTTCGATCTTCTTCCTCCCTCCGCCTACCCGCCTCAGCCGGCCTTCGCCGGGGTTCACCAGCTTGGCGCCACTTCCCAACCCCTCGACTGCTTTGGTAATCGTCGTTCGTGAGAGCCCCGTCAACACCGCCAAGCGACTAATGCCGCCCCGCCCCCAAATCCAGCGCTTTATCTGCCGTGAACAGCCTCGCCTGAAACTCATTCAAGGTGCGGAACACCTTCAGCCATCGCCTTTCCGCTCCCGAAACAGACCGCCCTCGCGTGGACCTAATCATCCACTTTAGAATATGCTCGTCTCAAACATTTGTCCAGTTTTGACTCCGACTAAGCAGGCACAGCTCCGCCACTGGCGCCTTCATACGAGGGCCGGATGCGAGCGCACCCGGCTCAAAATATTGACGGACCTGCGCTACCCGGCGACTGCTTTCTTGGACTTCGGCAGAATGGCGTCTTTCACCGCTTTAGCCACGCGGAACTTCACCACTTTCTTGGCTGGTATATTGATCTGTTCTCCGGTGGCCGGATTCCGCCCCACACGTGCCTTCCTGTCGGAGCGAACCAGCCTTCCGAGCCCTGGAAGAACGAAAAGTCCGGTTTTCCTGACTTCAGCAATTGCGGTATCCGTTAGGTGTTGAAGAAACTCGCGGGACGCCTTCTTACTCACCTGACACTTCTCGGCGAGCCCTCTTACGATTTGCGATTGCGTCATGCGTTTTGCTGCCATTGTGCTCTCCTTTGCCGTATTAATTTCTCGGGGGGAAAAGGTTGGCCGGACGCAGAATATCACGTAATAAGCGCCGCGTCGAGGGATTTCTGCTCTGGATCACCGATGAATAGGGGCTTCGGCGATCGGTGGTGAATCGCCGGCGGCGGGCCGCCCGGCTTAGCCTCGGCAAGGCCGCTGTATACTGCTGTGACGGCGGGTGATTCATTGATCGAGATCAGAGTGAATCGAAAAGCAGCGGATCGCGTAGCTTCAGGCCACCCTTGGATTTTTTCGAGCGACCTGGTGGATCGAGGCGACGCGGCGCCAGGCGCGACGGTGAAAGTCACGGGCCCGCACGGCCGAGCCATCGGGACTGCCCATTACAGCTCCAGCTCGCAGATCGCGCTTCGGCTGCTCTCACGTGACGTCCAGGAAATCGAGCGCGGTTTCTTTGCACAGCGCCTGGAGGAAGCCAAACAACACCGCAGCCTGGTGGTGCGCGATACCGAGGCCTACCGCCTGGTGCACGGCGAAGGCGACCGCCTGCCTGCGATGGTGGTGGACCGCTACGGTGACTACCTGGTTCTCCAGACGCTGGATCAGGGCATGGAGGCGGCTAAGGAGTGGATCGTCTTCTGTCTGGTGGAACTGATTGCGCCCAAGGGAATCGTCGCCCGTAATGATGTCGCCGTACGGACGCACGAGCAGTTACCGCTTGAAACCGCCACGGTGTTCGGCGAGGTCCCTGCCATCGTGAGCGTCCGCATGAATGGCCTGGAGTTTCGTGCGGATCTGTTGCGCGGCCAGAAAACCGGCATCTTCCTGGATCAGCGCGAAAACTATACAGCGGCGGCTCGTTACGCCCAGGGCCGCGCGCTCGATTGTTTTACCTCAACCGGCGGCTTCGCTCTGCACCTGGCGGCAAAATGCGAATCCGTGGAAGCCGTGGACTCGAGCGCCGCCGCTCTCGCCACCGCGGAAGAAAATCGCAAAGCCAACAACCAGATCTCGAACATAGAATTTCACGAGGCAGATATATTCGAACTCCTGACAGGATACGCCGCCTCGGCGCGCCAGTTCTCGACGGTGATCCTCGATCCGCCAGCCTTTGCGAAATCCCGCCGGCATCTGGAAGGGGCGGCGCGCGGTTATAAGGAAATCAATCTGAGGGCGTTGAGGCTGCTCGGGCCGGGCGGCATTCTGGTTACTTGTTCCTGCTCTCACCACTTGAGCGAAGCCGCGTTTCTCGAAATTGTGGCGCAGGCCGCCCTGGACGCAGGCCGCGAACTGCGGGTACTCGAACGACGGACCCAGGCACAGGATCACCCGATCCTGCTGACGGTCCCGGAGACGCACTATCTGAAGTGCCTGGTGCTGCAGGTAGTGTAGTGTAGGGCCGGTGTCAGCCAGTGGGACCGGCCTTTCGCCGGTCTGATCCGTTGGCCATCCCCCTACTGCGCGCCGGGTGAAATTCCGTACTGCAACACACGGACTTTCTCCATGGTGATCAACCCGCTGCCCATCATGGAATCTAGAGCGGGAAGAAAGCCATTGATCTTGACCTCGCTATCCACTATTTCTATGACCAAGGGCAGATCCGCCGACAGCCGCAGGACTTTCGTCGTGTGCAGACGGCTGGAGTGCCCGAAACCCATTGGTCCTCGAAGCACGGTTGCCCCGCCCAGGTGCGCCTCCCGCGCTTTCAGAACGATGGCTTCATAAAGAGGCCGATTTTCCCACCTGTCGTTTTCGCCAATGAAGATTCTGAGAAGCACTGCGTCGTGTGGAATTTGCATTTCAATTGACCTCTCATGCCCTGTTCAACACCGAAGCCATGGTGTGACCCAGCCATACCCCGCAGAGACAAAGCACCACCGAAGCAGCCACGTTGGCCGTGGCCTCGAGCCATTGGCCGTCTCGCGCAAGGTTGAGCGTCTCCAGGCTGAACGTGGAAAAGGTTGTGAAGCCGCCACAGACACCCGGCATCACAAACTGCCGAACCGATGGGGCCGCGAGTACGCGCCCGTCCGGCGACGTCAAGGTGACGAAAAAGCCAATAAATGAGCAACCGACGATGTTTACCACCATCGTTCCCCATGGAAATGTCTCCCCGATGTACCTGGCCGCGAGGCCATAACACCAGTATCGGAACGCACCACCGAGAGCGCTTCCCAAGCCGATCCACAGATATGCCAATGCGATCTTCCTTTCGTTTCTTGACCATCCTATCGCTTCGGATCGCTTCGCCGCTTCGGCGCCCCACGCTTCGGGCAGGAACTTCGCACGGTGAATTTATTCCCTGATGGATCAGCGTTTTAGGAGGAGATTCGCACGATAGCAGTTTCGTATTTGGTCCGGCGGGGCGGCGGAGCTACAATCTTTCCATTAGATGACGGAAAGCAGCGGGTTGCGGAGACTCTCCAAACTGGCACTGGAGCGGCGACGGAAGGGACTGTTCGAGCTGCTGCCGCCGGCGGCAGAAACGCTGCGGGGGACCGCCCTGGGTGCGCGTGAAGGGCTTGGCGAGCAAGATCCTGTCGCATGGCGCCCGCCAGCTTCCGGCGGATTGGGAAAAGCGCTACGGCTACCGGCCCCTGTTGCTGGAGACCTTAGTCGAGACGGAGCGTTTTCGCGGGACCTGTTACCAGGCAGCCACTGGATCCAATGGGCGCCACGCAGGGGCGCGGACGCATGGATCGATATCACCAGCGCAAGGGCACGCCCAAGATGCTCTTCG
>QHXW01000557.1 GCA_003223115.1 Acidobacteriota bacterium | reverse complement strand
CGGTCAGCACCCGGCCGATATTGATGAGGTTATCGGCAATGACTCCGAGACCCACCCAGCGATGCATGCCCGCGTCACCTTTATAGAGACAACGGCGAAGTCCGTGGCGTCGTTTGAGCACGCTGATGCGCCCTTCGCAACCGATGCGGGAGTGCCCTTATTCGGACCGACACCAGAAGGAATCGTAGGGCGTTTTCCGTACTTGAAGCCGAACCACCCAACTTCTGGATGGCGCGTCAGTCGGCAGCGATGCACCGATTTCACACTCCGCAATTCTCCAACTACGCGAATATTAAGTCACGTGAAGTATTTCCGAGTAGCCGGCCAAAGGCGCTGAGCGCCGTCATCAATAGGATCTGAAGAATCCGTGAATCTGACCACGGCGCCGCATTAGGGGTTGTGGCCCGCGAAGACGAGGCGGCGCACCCCGCGAATTACTTACCAGGAATGACTCGTGCCCGTCGAAGCAGCCTGGCGGCACCCTCGGGAAGAGCGTTCGAGTCGTTCTCTGGTTGTGCCGTGCTTCGCTCCACCTCGCGTGCCGGCGTCGCCAGGAAAGCGTGAACTTCATACGGAAAATTCTTCTGAACGCGCCCAAGCTTCCTCCAACCGGATTTCAGGCCCCGCTGGCGGTTGCTGGCGCCGTTGCACCCAGAGCGTGTTCGCTAACGATTCGACGGAGGAGGCATCGCAGGCGGCACTAGCTAGGTAACTGGGCCTTCCCTTTCAGGAGTACAAAAACATCCACCCAGAGCCCGAATGGGTTAGGCGACCTATGTGGATCGCAAAGGAGCGTGCTATGATACTCCTTTGGGCATGACAAAGGATCGCTCGGAAGTGCTGCAAGGCACGCTCGACCTTATCGTGCTGAAGACGCTCGATGCGCTTGGGCCCCTGCATGGATATGGAATCGCGCGACGCATCGAGCAGCTCAGCGAGGACCTGCTGCGGCTGAATGAGGGTACGGTTTATGCCTCGTTGTTGCGGCTGGTGCAGAAAGGCTGGATCCGTTCGGAGTGGGGTGCCTCGGAGAACAAACGTAAAGCGAAGTTCTACTCGATCACCAAGGCCGGGCGCAAACAGCTGGCACGTGAAGCCGAGAGCTGGGAACGAATTTCCGGCGTGATCGGCCGAGTGTTGCGGTTGGAGAGCCAGGATTAAACATATGCTTCGCGCAGTGCTATCGCGAATCTTTGGAACATTCCACCGGCGTCAACTCGACGACGAGTTCGCCGAAGAAGTGCGAGAACATCTCAACATGCTGGTGGAGCGTTTCATCGCCAGGGGCATGGGCCCGGCCGAGGCTTTTTACGCCGCGCGCCGGCAGTTCGGAGGGGTTACCCAAATGAAAGAGCATCTACGGGAGCGGCGTGCTCTGCCGCCATTTGACGTGCTGGTGCAGGATGTCCGTCACGCCTTTCGCCAACTTCGAAATGCGCAGTGGTTCACGGTCTCGGCCGCACTGACGCTGGCACTCGGAGTCGGTGCCAGCACCGCCGTATTCGCCGTGCTTGACACGGTTGTGCTGCGGCCGCTTCCGTATGCTGAGCCGGAGCGCCTGATGGCGTTTCGCTCGATAGATCGCCGCGGCGCCCCGCATCCGACGAACCTTTCCTACCCCACCTTCTTCGACTTCCGTGCGCGGAACCGCGTGTTCGCAGACATGGTCAGTTATCGCGATGAGCGGTTCACGCTCACCGATTCGCTGCCGGCTGTCCGAGTGGGAGGTGAGATCGTATCATTTGACCTGTTTCCATTGTTGGGCGTGCAGCCGGTACTCGGGCGTGGTTTCCTCCCGGAAGAGGAGAAGGCTGGAATTCACGTGGTCGTACTCAGCCATGCCTTGTGGAAGAGCCGCTTTGGCGGGGATCGGGGAATCCTGGGACGCCGCGTTCGAATCGACGGCATGCCATTCACGGTCGTCGGGGTGGCCCCAGCGGATTTTCGGTTCCCCTTGGACAACCCGGATGTCCAATTGTGGGCACCGCTTTCCGAGGACGCGACGGTTTCGGAATTTACCCCTCTTACGGAGCAGCGCGGGGCACGGGTGCTGGATGTGATCGTCCGTCTGAAACCGGGCGTGACAGCCGACCAGGCGCGTGCACAAATGGATCTGATCGCCGGTTCGCTGGCGCGGCAATATCCCGATGAAAACAAAAACATCGCCACGACCTGGGTGCAGCCGGAACTGGAGCAACTCGTCGGCGGCAGCCGCAAGCCGTTGTGGATCCTGCTGGGAGCGGTGGCGCTGGTGCTGCTGATTGCGTGTGCCAATGTCGCGAATCTGCTGCTGGCTCGCAGCATCGAGCGAGCGCGCGAGTTCGCGCTGCGCATGGCGCTAGGAGCATCGCGGCCCGCGGTGGTGCGACAAGTTCTGTTCGAAGGCCTCACGCTCGGGCTGCTCGGGACCGCTGGAGGAGTTTTGCTGGCGCTAGCGGCGCTCCAGGGCGTCTTGCCCCTAGCCGACGACGATATCCCTATTCCTCGCATCTTACAGGCGGGAATCGACGGGCGAGTTCTTGTCTTTTCGATGGTTATGGCCGTGCTGACGAGCGTGCTGTTCAGCCTGGCCCCAGCGCTCCAGATCGTGCGGGTGGATCCATCTGGCGCGTTGAAAGAAGGCGCACCGAACATTGCGCGTGGCCACCACCGGTTTCGGAGCGCACTGATAATTGGCCAGATCGCGCTAGGATTGGTGCTGCTGGTAGGAGCGGAGCTGCTGATCGCCAGTTTCCTGTATTTGATGCAGCGAGACCCAGGCTTCCGACCCGGCCATCTCTTGACCTTCGATATCGGCCTGTCTGAAACCCAATACAATGTTGCCGGACAACTCGCATTCTCCGATCGGCTGATCAAGCGGCTGAAGGCGATTCCGGGAGTGCGGACGGCGGCGAGCGGCAGACCGCTGCCGTTACGGGGACACCAGATGTCAGTAGCGTTCGACATCGAGGAGCACCCGGCTCCTGCCCCAGAACGGCCGTATTCCGATATGGCGATCGTGACTCCGGGCTACTTCGACACGATGGGGATTTCGCTCCTGAAGGGGCGAGACTTCGGCGAACGAGACGACGACGAAGCCCCACCGGTCTTGGTGGTCAACGAGGCTTTCGCGCGCAAATACTTTCCAGGTGAGGAGGTAATCGGCAAACGAATCAAGCCCGGGGCGACCAACGGAAAAGAAGGAATGCGGATGCGCGAAATCGTTGGAGTAGTGGGAAACGCGAAGCAGGAGGCGCTGAACACAGAGCCCGATCCGATCTACTATTTTCCCTACAAGCAGCTTTCCTGGGGTCTCGGCACGATTGTTCTGCGGACTGCAGTCCCGCCGCTCAGAGTTGAACCGGCGGTGCGTGCCGTTCTGATGAGCCTGGACCGAGAGGCACCAATGTACGATGTTCGAACAGGGGAAGAGGTATCGGCGGCGGCAATAGCCGGGCCACGATTTCTGATGGTCCTGATGGGGAGCTTTGCCGGAATCGCGCTTCTGCTGACCGTGGTCGGGCTATACAGCGTGCTGTCCTACGCCGTGGCGAGGCGGCGCCGTGAGATCGGAGTACGAATCGCCGTCGGTGCCGGGCGGAGAGAGGTACTTGGGCTTGTATTGCGGGAGGCGATGCAGTTAGTAGTGGTGGGCCTGACGCTGGGCTTGGTTGGCGCGGTTGGCGCAGAGCGCCTGCTAAAGAGCATGATCTTTGGAGTTCGACGAGGAGACGTGAGTATGGTGACGGTCGCGTGCTGCGTGATGGTGATTACCAGCATGGCGGCCGCGTGCGTACCGGCTACGCGTGCGGCATCCGTGGACCCCATGCAGGCTTTACGGAGCGAGTGAGGTTGGCGCCCTATATCTCGGAATCCGCCAGATGGTTGCGTTAACACGCAATTATCGCCGGGATGTGCTGTTTGATTCACATACTGTTTATCTGCGATGTAGATAATAGCGGTTGTCCGTGACCTGAGTACCCAAAAAGGAGTGCGCCGCGATGAACGTTTTCCTCAAAGACCTGAAGCATTCGATTCGCCTGTTTCTCAAAAGCCCCGGGTTCAGCGTCACTGCTGTGCTCGCGCTGGCGCTGGAGATCGGGGCAGTGATCGACCAGCAGCACCTCCTCCGATGTCCTCTGGATGGCGGTAGCAATCCCACCATTGTCCGACCGCCCTGTTTTAGGCTGTAGGGAGATTTCCGTGAACTCGCTGCTGAACGATGTCCGCTTCGCCGGCCGCGTCCGAAATCGTTGTATCGGAAACGTTTGCCCGAAGATTCTGGCCGGGTGCCGACCCGCTCGGCAAGGTAATTGAGGTTGGGCAAGCTAATTGAGGTTGGGAATGACCACCGCTCAAAGTCGTCGGTGTAGCAGGGGACACAAAATCACAGCGTTACGGCGCCGTGGATGGCCCGCACTTCTACCTCTTGCGTCACACTCGGTCCTTTGGAGGTCCGCTGATGGTTCGTTTCGAAGGCGACGCCCATCCCATCAAGTCCGGATGCCGAGTGTGCTTTCACCTTTGTGATCCGCCGCAAGAGCCATGCCGATACTGTTTCGCCGTAGACTGACAAGATGTCCGCCAGTCACGAGGTCGGCACCATCGACCAGCCGGAGCGTCGGCGTCAGCTCCGCCGCGCGGTCCTGGCCGGTACCATCGGGACCGCGATTGAATGGTACGACTTCTTCCTATACAGCACCGTTACCGGCTTGGTGTTTGCCCGGCTCTATTTTCCGCGTGCGGATCCGTTTGTCGGCACGTTGGAAGCCTTCGGCGTGTACGCCGTGGGTTTTTTCGCGCGGCCCATTGGCGCAGCAATCTTCGGCCATTACGGAGACCGTCTCGGGCGAAAGGCGGCCTTGATCGCGACCCTGCTGCTGATGGGTATCGCTACATTTCTGGTGGCGCTGGTCCCCGGCTATGAAAGCATAGGTATTTGGGGCGGGATCATACTAACGGTCCTGCGTTTCATTCAAGGTGTCGGCGTTGGCGGTGAGTGGGGCGGATCAGTGCTTCTCTCGATGGAATGGGCGCAGTCGAATCGCCATCGCGGCTTTATCGCTTCCTGGCCGCAGTTCGGCGTGCCTGCCGGCCTGTTTCTCTCGAATCTCGCGGTCCTCGGGTTCAGCGCGGTGTCGGGCGAGCAATTCCTGACGTGGGGATGGCGCGTTCCCTTCCTGTTTAGCATCGTACTGGTCGCGGTCGGATTGTACATCCGGTTGGGTATTCTGGAAACGCCGGTATTCGTCCGACTGGTCGCAGAGCGCCGGATTGAGCGAGCGCCCGTCCTCGAAGTGATCCGCCGGCAGCCCCGCGAGATTATCCTCACAGCCTTATGCCGCATGGCCGAGCAAGCACCATTCTATCTGTTCACTGCGTTCGTGTTCGCCTACGGTACCGACGTGTTGCATCTCAAGCGCGACTTTGTCCTGATGGCGGTGCTCGCCGCCGCGATGATCTCGTTCGTCTCCATTCCATTATTTGGACATCTGTCCGACCGCTTTGGCCGCAAGCGGGTGTACATGCTCGGCGCGGCCCTCACTGGGGTTTACGGCTTTGCATATTTCACGCTCCTCGACACTAGAGTGCCCGGGTTGGTGGTGCTCGCGATCGTGCTCTCGCTGGTGCCGCATGACATGATGTACGGCCCCCAGGCAGCGTTAATCGCGGAATCATTCACTGGACGCCTTCGTTATAGTGGTGCGTCGCTCGGCTATCAACTGTCGTCTGTGATTGCAGGCGGCCCTGCCCCGCTTATTGCGTTCTCTTTGCTGAGCCGCTATCACTCGGCCACGCCGATCGCGATGTTCATCCTCGGATGCGCGATCATTACGCTGCTTGCGACGGCGATGCTCAAGGACAGCACCAACAAGGACATCTCCAACGTCTGAGGGCAGCGCTAATCCCGCCTTGATCTGGGTGCTAGATTCACAGAAACTTTCCGGGCTGCGTCCCTGGGACCCAGCGGTCTTAGGCTCTTGACCGCGCGCTTCGAGTCCAATGCCGAAGAACGATCTGGCACCAATGCGGACGGACGGTTGTCCATAGTCGGGTTGGAGGAAGTTTGGGCACATTCCCGATTACCTCCATGAAAAACACGCAGACCTCCAGGCTGGCGAGCGTGCCGAAATGGTTCCCTTTTTGTCAGACCGCACTTCGAAAACGCACCACTTTTATCCTCACCAGTTGCGGTGTGCCAAACACGTCTCCGCAGGGATTTGGAACAGAATAGCTTCGGTCTCACAAAATGAGCCCGCACGCAAATAGCAACATATATGGACGTCGGCTGGGCGCCATGCGCGAATTTGGTACCTCAGAGGCGGACAGTGGTGGCTCAGATCACTCAATGCGATGCACGCCCGGATTTGTCCGCCTGGTTTTCTTGAAGCTGCTTCGCATTCGTCAAATGCTTCGCGCGCTCGCGGGCCTCGTTTTGCGCGAAAACCCGAAATTCGTTGTCAGCCAATTCTGCTTTCCCCTCTTTGCGATAAATTCGTCCGAGCACATAATGAATACGGTTGAGTGAGGGATCCAGAGCCAGCGCCCGCTGGTACTCGGCGATAGCTTTGTCCACCTCGCCGAGTAACTCAAACCCTCGCGCCAAGTCCGCTCGCGCCTGCGCATCATCCGGATCGGTCTTGAGTACGGACTGGACATACGGCATGCCTTTTTGAGGATCGCGAAGCTGAATATAGATGCGCCCTATCCGTATTTTGGCAGGACTGAAATAGTTATTGACTTCCAAGGCTTTCTGGCACTCCGCCAGCGCCTCCCGGTATTTTGAATTGGAGAGATAAAAATCGGCGAGGGCGATCCGCGCTTCACTCTGCGCGGGGTCGGCGGCGATTGCAGCCTGGTACTCCGCCTCTGCGTCTTTGTTCCCCTGCGCGTCGAGTGTGCGCCCCTTCAGGAAATGCGCGCGCGCCGATTGTGGAAACTCATCCAGAAGTCGATTGAAGTGGAGGAAAGAGAGCTGCTGGTTCACTTCCCACACCAGCATCTGCACCGAGGGCGACGTTTGCGATTTCAACGCCTGGCGGCCGAGGGTCTCTTCCGCCTTGTGGTATTCATCTCTCCACAAATACGCTGTAGCAATCAGGTAGTCCCGCAGCCAGTCTGCTGGGGGAATGCCCTCGAGGGCCGCGATGCCCTCCGGCCACCGCGCGTGCAGCAGGTTGTCCGTCCCTGCCTTCCATTTTGCTGTCCTGTCCGAAGAAAGCCTCTTGCGCAGTTCGGCATTCACGTCACTATTGAGCATTGGCAACGGCGGAAGGTTGCGGGCATCCACCGGTGGCAGGGCCTTCAGATCGCCTTCGTAATCGATTTTTGGGCCGACGTCCGCCGTCTGTCCCTTTGGAAGCTTGCTTGCATCCAGTGTCGCCCGCTGATCCACCACCATAAGCTGCCGATATCGCGCGAGGGCCAATTCGGAAGGTTTGTCAAGACCCAGAACCGCAAGCATGCGCGCGAGTGGGGAAAAGATAGCGGCGTTGAATGGATCTTTTTTGCCGGCCTCCAGATATTCTCTGGCCGCCATCTGATACCGGTCCTGACTCTCGAGGATCTTGGCTGCGAGCAGATGATCATACTTCGAGTCGGGATTCTTCTCGGCCAGGATATTCGCCACACGCTCAGATGATTTCAGATAACTGTCGCCGATGAAATAAAGTTGCTTGTCCTTCTGCTCTGAACTATCCAGCCCAAATTTGAAGTACTGTGCTGCTTTGTCGTATTGCCTGAGCGCGCTATAGGCCAACCCTAATGCGGTGGTACTTTCCGTCGTGGGTTTTTGCTTCTGCGCATATTCGAGATGCGGGAGCGCCTTGTCCGGCTGCTCGGTATCCAGGTACGCAGTTCCGAGGAACAATCGCGCCCCGACCATCGAGGGATCGAGCTGAATGCCTTCGCGGAAAGTCTCAATTGCGGCCTCGTATTTTCGCGCCAGATAGTAGACGAGACCCAAGTTCTGATAGACCGCAGGCACCAGCTTGGGGTATTTCTTCAGAATCTCGCGATACTCATCAATAGCCTCGGCAAAGTCGGAATCCGCTTCGGCCCGTTTGGCTGCGAGGAAATGGACTTCAATGAAGGAACGGGCTTCCGGCGTCAGCTTCGATGGGTCCTGACCCAGCAGCAAGCTCGCCATCACAAAAATGCAGGCCGGCACGCGCATTGTTCCACTCATTGTACTGCTGCCTTCGTACTGCCGCCTTTCAATTCCGAATGACGCGGATCCAGTGGTCGGTAAACGTGGAATGCGCCATCACCCGTTGCTTGGGCATGTGGCAGGTTGAGCAGTTCTCTTTCGCCACGGGACAGATCTTGGGGCTCCGTCGCGCACCCGCCGTGTGGCATGAGATGCAGGGCTTCTCCAACGCGGCGCGACTGGCAGCGACATTGCTGTGCGGGTCGTGGCACGTCGTGCAACGCAAACCATTGTCAGTTTCGTTGAAGCAATGGCTGAGCGCCAACCGCTGGCTGGGAAAACGCACCGTGTTGGGCGCGTCCTGAATAAAGCGGATGGCCTGGAAATCCGTATCCTGCGGCGGCCGCCCATGGCAAACACCGCACATTTGCGCCTGCTCGAATCCATCTAGGGTGCCCGGGTGGAAAATCTTTTTATCCGGCATTTTCGGATTCTGCATCGCCTGGATGTGTTCGGCCCCAGGACCGTGGCAGCGCTCGCAGCGCACCCCCATATTGTTGCCTGCCGGCTGCGAGCTGTCCTGGGATGTACCTGTAGTGTGACAATCCAAACATTCGACGAGTTCTTGTTTCCGGAGTGTCCTGCCTAATCCTTCCGAGCTTGTCTGCGGCGTAAATTTTGAGGCGCCGGTGGTGAAATCAAAACTGCCTGTTGCCGCATACCAGCTTACTCGGCTCTCAGCAAACACCCCATTCTTCAGCCAGCCAACCGGTGTAATACCTTTGACTCCGCTCCCGAACGCCCATTCCAAAGTCAGCACTTCCGCAGACGTGCCTGTTTTCGAAACTAGAGCCAACCGGTCGTCGCTTCCGCGACTCAGAGTCAATTTCGCTCCGGAACTCCGATCGAAGATCTCAAAGGGAAGGCGTGAGGTAATCTCACTAACTTCGGTGAGCGGCCGCAGGCTCCGGGCATGATTGCTGGCCTCCTGTTTCTTGTAGATCTCCGCGTGGCAGCCGGCGCAGGCTCGCGCACCGGCGAATTGAGAATCCTGCTTCCAAAAATGCTCCGGAGTCCACAGAGTCTGAGCCGCCAAGGGCGCGACGGCAAGCGCGAGAATGTATTCAAGGCGCACGCTGAATGCCTCACTTGAAGCTCGTCGCCTTCACGATGCCGGCGCCCTCTTTGACATACACCAAGCGATCACCGGCGACGTCGCGAATCAGTTCGTTTTTCCCGTTGGGCCACCGTACCTCGATGAGATCGGCTTTGGTCGCGGCTCCCAGCCCGAAGTGAAGCCTAAAATCATTGACGGAATAGTAACTCGACTGACTTTCCACTTGTTGTACCTGCCAATGCGAGCCGCACTTCACGCGAACTCTGGCGCCGATGGCGCTCCGATTCGATTGGGTGCCGGTTAACTTCACCTTCAGCCAATGGTGGTCCGCTTTGACATCGGCGCGCAATACGGATGGCGGCTCGTTTATGTTCATGATCAGTACATCCATGTCGCCATCGTTATCGAAGTCGCCGAACGCGCAACCGCGGCTGGAATGTACGGTCGTAAGCCCGCTGCCACAGTCGTTGGTGGCGTCGACGAATTTCCCATTCCCGAGATTTCTGAACAACATGCGCGGACCTTTATAAGGGTAATTCGGATTAAGCCGTTCGATTTCCGGGTAAACGTGCCCGGTGACGTAAAACAGGTCGGGCCAGGTATCGTTGTCGAAATCCACCAGGCCGACACCCCACTGCACGTACCGGGTCACAACGCCAAGGCCGGCCGGCAGAGAAACGTCTGCGAAGTAACCCGTCCCATCATTCTTGTACAGCACCGGCATGTCATCAGCGAAAAGCGTTTTGACCATATCGAGCGTGCCATCGCCATCATAATCCGCCATGGCGACGCCCATGCCCGATTGCTCGCGCCCGTCCTCGCTGTAGGCTACACCACGCTCGACGGCGATATCGCTGAACGTGCCGTCCTTGTTGTTTCGATACAGGATGCTGGGAGTAGAGTCGCAAATGACGAGCAGGTCCGGCCAGCCGTCATCATTAAAATCGACCGTGGTAGAAGTCATGCCGTAATATCCCGAAGGCTTTAGGATCCCGGCAGTTTCGCTCGCATCCGTGAATGTACCGTCGCCATTGTTGTGGAAAAGATAATTCCTGGTTCCTTTCAACCCTCGTGGTCCGCAGAACACAGGCACGCCCTTCCAGGTGCAGTTCGAGCCTTTTCCCGGCAATGGGAGTTCGGCTAGGTCCGCGTCCACGTAGGTGGAAATAAACAGATCCAGCTTGCCGTCCCTGTCGTAGTCGATAAAAGTACAGCCCGCGTGCCATTGTTTGGGATTGCCTCCCAAGTGTGCCTGCTCGGTTACGTCCGTGAACGTGCCATCGCCGTTGTTGTGATAAAGGACGTTCTTGCCCCAATACGTCACGAAGAGATCGTCGTTGCCGTCGTTATCGTAATCGCCGACGCAAACTGCATTCGCCCAACCGGTGTGCACGAGGCCCGCATCCCGCGTGACGTCGGTAAACGTGCCATCCCGGTTGTTCTTATACAGGCGGTTGCTCGGCTCTTTGCCTTTTTCAAAGCCTTCCAGGCGCGAGCCGCTGGGCGCGAAAATATCCAGCCAGCCGTCGTTGTCGTAGTCGTAGAATGCAACTCCGCATCCATTCGCCTCCACGATATACCGGGTCGCACCGATGGCTCCATACACAATCGGGTCCTTCAATCCTGCGCTCTGCGCGACATCTACGAATGTGACGGGGTACCTTCCATTCCGCACTGGGGCCCGCACCGCCAGAAGCGACAGGGGCCACCGTAATAGGGTTCGCCGGGTAAAATCCACGGTTTAGGAATTGTACAATGGCGCATAGAACCGAATCGATGAGTTCCAAAGACTCGATATGCAGATTAAATCACCGTAAGGTGACGCACCAAGAATTTTCTTGACAACTTTCCGCATTGTCCGTATCATCACCGAAACCGTACACTTAGGAGGGGCAACAATGGAAACCCCGCTCCGTCTGGTCCCCGCTGCCAGGTTTCATCTTGGCCGCAAAGTTACTTTCCGCATATCGACTGCCCTGATTCTGCTACTACTGTTCATTCCCATCGCATGGGCGCAAACACAACGTGGCGAGGTCACCGGCGTAGTGACGGATTCAAGCGGTGCCGTGATACCCAGTGCCAAGGTCGAACTGGCCAATCCGCAGATCGGTGCGAAATTTGAGACCACGTCCAACCCCAGCGGTGTTTACACCATCCCGCTTGTCCCGTATGGGCGATACGGGATGACGGTGACTGCTGCAGGGTTCGCGACCTACACTCGTCCCGTCGTGGAGGTCGCCACCGGTACCACCAACACCGTCAACGTAGTGCTCACGATCGGCGAAGTGACCCAACAGGTGACGGTGGAGGCTAGCGCGGTGGTACTCGAGTCGAACACTTCAAGCTTAGGCACAGCCGTGGACGAGAAACTCAAGACAGAGCTTCCCAACCTCATCAACGGAGATAAACGCAGCCCGTTCAGCTACATTTTCGTCTCCCCGACGGTGAATCCCCACATGCAGCTTACCATCGGCGGTTCGCGCGCCGGCGCGCTGGAAGTGTTGGTCGATGGGCAAACCACGGATGTCGACACCAATTCCATGGGCAATGGTGGCGGCGGGTTACCTTCCGTCGAAGCGATCGGGGAGTTCAAACTGAACTTGAATTCGATGGCGGCGGAATACGGGCGCTCTTCCGGGGCCGAGATCGCGTATGCGACCAAATCCGGCACCAACGTCTACCACGGTGTGGGCTACGAGTATTTGCGCAACGATAAGCTGGATGCCCGGCCCTGGCAGGCGGCCCAACGCGACATTTACAAACAGAACGAGTACGGCTTCGCCGGGGGCGGCCCCGTCTGGATCCCCAAGCTCTACAACGGAAAAAACAAAACGTTCATTTGGGGTAACTACACCGGCTACAAGTTCCGCACCGCGGCGGCCACCGGTGTTACCACGTTGCCGACGGCAGAACAGCGAAAAGGAAATTTCTCGGCTTCGGACATTCCCACACTCTACGACGCAACAAACATAGTTACCGATGCCCAAGGCAATCTGCAGCGGACTCCGTTCCCGGGAAACATCATACCCGGGGACCGTATCAGCAAGGTCTCCAGCTATTTCTTGAACTTGCTGCCGCAACCCAACCTGCCCGGCTCGTTTCTGAACTATGTCGGAAGCGCCAGCAGGCAGCGAAACTCCAATGATTTGTCGTTCAAAGGGGATCAGTACGTCGGCATCAAGAACCGGTTTGCCGTCTACTATCAGTTCACCAAACCCACGGACAATAACGGCAACTTCCTTGGCAGCACATTCGGCACTCACGACTCCGACACAATTAACCGAACCCGGCTGGAGTGGAACTACAACATTCGGCCGAACCTGATCAACCAGGCCGAGTACGGTTTCACGCGGCACGTCTCCATAGCCGCCCAAAACAGCTACGGCAAGAATCTTGGTGCAGAGGCCGGCCTGACTGGTTATTATGACGGAAATTGTCCGGACATCTCGGTAGACCGCTTGCGCCCGGGCGCGGCCTACATCTGTGGAGGTTCGTCTGCGTCGACACGGTTCTCCCTGGTCTCCACGATCAATGATTCCCTTTTGTGGAATCACAACACACACACCATCAAGGGAGGCTTTCAGTTTATCCGTTGGAATTCAAACGTGAACGCCGGCGGTGGATCGACTGGCGGCGCTCCAATTCCAGCGGTCGGGCTGTTCCGTTTCTTCGCGTATGAAACGAGCAGCGTAAGCCAGGCTGGCGGGACTGCCTGGGCCAGTTTAATGTTGGGTTACCCGGATTACACCGTGGACGCGGAGTCGCAGGCCTACGGGATCCGCGAAGGGTATGTTGCACCTTACCTTCAGGACGATTGGAGAATTTCCCGAAAACTAACTTTAAACCTGGGGCTTCGGTGGGACATCAATCTCCCGTATACGGAACTTCAGGGCCGGGAAGCCAGTTACAATCCCAACTTGCCCAACCCCGGCGCCACGGGAGAAACCGGCGCCATCGTCTTTTACGGAAAGGGCGCCGGGCGGCTGGGGACCAATACGCCCGGCCGGGTTGTCTGGCACGACCTCGGCCCGCGAATCGGACTGGCTTACCAGATCAACCCAAAGACCGTGTTCCGGAGCTTCTTTGGGGTAATTTTGCAAGGTCCCCAAAGCGGCAACGCGGACTTCGATGATCGCAGCGGTTTCTATGGCTTGGGTCAAATCCCGCCGCCTTCCAACCCCGCTTCTGTCGCGTACAAGTGGGACGACGCCTTCCCGCACAGTTTGTTGGGCACGCTACCCAATCTCGATCCGGCCATAAAAAACAATCAGGTCGAGACTTTTCAGAATCCTCTGACGCTCTACAGAGCGCCGCAGGTATACATGTGGAGCGCGAGTATACAGCGCGAACTGAAAAGCAACATCCTCGTGGAACTCGCGTACTTGTCCAACAATTCCAAGCACGGGATCGACCATCAGTATATTAATGCCCTGGCACCCGTGTACTGGCCCTTAGGGCAATCGCTCACGCTACCGCTGAATTCGAGCTCAGTGCAAGCACTGCCCGTTGTGCAGGCGATGCCTCTACAAGCTGGTGGCGTCAGATCGCCCTATCCGCAGTTTGACCAGAATCTGCCGCTCTACCGGGCCTTGCTGCCAAAACCGCAATACCCTCAAATCGTCGACGACGCTTCACCCACCACGTCCAGCACCTATAATGCAGGGTACATTAAGGCTCAGAAGCGCTTTTCGTCAGGTTTAAGTTTCCTGACGAACTTTACCGTTTCGAAATACCTGTCGGACACCATGTGGGCTCCGGGCACCTACGGCAGCATTCCGCGCGATTATTACAACCG
>QHXW01000555.1 GCA_003223115.1 Acidobacteriota bacterium | reverse complement strand
GGCTATGCCGGGTTAGGGCTCACGGCCGAACAGTCTGTTATGCGACTTATGCATAGACCATAAAGAGAAGATTACGGCTGCTGCGATGTCCTTTCAGTTATTTTTAGGCTCCTTCCGGGCGGGCCGGTAAAAAATCCGCCCCCCTCGTTGTTTTTCGCTGGACATTCCGCACGCCATCGGCTATAAGAAGAGAAGTGGGTTGCCGATTGGATGTATGCGATTCTCCCCTAGACGAAATCGTCCCCAGAGCGGCGACCTTTCCGCCGACGCTGCCAGCCGCCCACGTCAAATCCTCGACCGCCTGTCGGCCGACTATGCGCGGCACGTCCACGAGCTGCTCCGTCATCGCGAGTTGATCAAAGGCTCCGTCTATCAGATTCAAACGCGCTGCGGCAATCCATCCTGCCATTGCGCCAAGCCGCGCGGCGTGCACTTCGTGACGTACTGCTGCGACCAGTCGTCCAGGAGAAATTTCCAATCCTTACAGGAGATTTCATTAACGTGGCATTCCATCAATGATTGACGTGTGCAGGAATGCTCGCAATTTAGCGCCATTTTGAAACAGAGTACCCACATAAGTCCCAACACCGCGGACCGCCAAATCTCCTTGAGAAATAGCCTCTCCGAATCGTCAATCGCTCCTTCCTTGCTTGTATCGGGGCACTGGCGCGCGGAGGCGACATGAACGCTGGTACCGATTGTTTTATCCACGTGATGATGGAATCCACTTCCGGCACGGCTCACAATTCCTTCGGACGGTATCGTAGCCTTCCTCGCAAGCGAACCTCCCGTTTCTTAATTCGGCTCCCTCATGAGCCGAAATCCCCGGGAGCGCCACGAACACGGACCTCGACACAGCCGGAACGATGCAATTGAGCTCCAATTGCTCGAATTCTCATCGCTGCGCGCGATCAAACGGACGGGCAAACTTTCTCGGAATTTCGCCCGGTGGAGAGTCGAGTGATTTCTAGGAATGGTGGCGTTGGGTTTTGCACCCAGCACGTCGTCCGTGGGCAGAATGGAGTCAAAGATTCTCGGAATTCCTGTCAGTTCGTCAGCGCCAGCCCATATCTCCTCAGAAGTCTCGCTAACTGTTTGGAATCTTCCGCCAAAGAACAATCCCGAACGATTGCCAAAGCATCTCTTGCACGGTCGAATAGCGCCACGCAGAGCGCCGAATCATCGTGGCGGGACCGATAGAGGATCCCATCAGGCTGGTCACCATGCTCCCAGAGGACCCGCGACCAAAGCTGCGAGAGCGCATAGTCGCTTCCGGTTGCCAGTTCAGCTGTCACTCCCAATCTTGCGAGGCTCGAACCGTGAACTGGCACGAGTCGCAGATCGCGGCACACCTCTACGGTTGCGATGGACCGGCCGGTGAGATCATCAAGCGCCAGAATTCTTACGGGCGGATTACGGAGGAATGTCTCGGCAAAGCACACCTCAAGGGTGGTTCCGAAGTAGCAGACGCGGAATCGCCCGGCAGTGTCGTCGAAGCGATGGATCGGCGGTTGGCCGCGGGCAGGGCCGAACCAAAGCGCATTCCTGGCTTTCGCGTGAATTCGCATCCAGCGGGTTCCGGCTCTGACACGACCTAATGGAAGGCGCCTCGGCAGGGCAGGTCGCGCTGTCATGCACCTTATGCTGCTTGTTCTCCAAACGAGGCGGCGATGGCGATCGCTCTTTCGATGGCTCCAGATTTCAACGCGTCGAGGATGGTTCTGCCACCCAACGCCGGTGCGGGTGCGAGCAACGCTGAGAGTTGAGTCCAGGGACTACGAATCTGAAACGCCCGAAGCACGTCCTCTAGGCCCGGAATCACGCCCGCCGAGGTGAACTGGCAAGCTGGATACAGGTACTCGCCAGATCCGTTCGGCACTGCCAGCAGAGCGTGCCGGATACGGCGTTTATCCACCGCTTGCCGCGTGATGCCAAGAGCGCTCGATACCTGACTGGACGTGAGGCCTCCACCGCCGCTGGTCAATAACTCCTGCTTTATGGCTGCTCCCAGCGCCATTGCTTCCACGAACGGATCCACCGCGGAAAGATCGACATCCAGCGGAGCAAGATCGGACAGCAAAGTTGCGACGCCACCAACATCTGTTGGAGAGGACAAAGCAGACTTCAGGGCCTCCGACGATGCCGAGGAACTCACGCGCTCGAGCATTTTCACGGATCGTTTTAAAAAGGCCTGTGCGAGAGCCTCCCGGGCGTTCTCGGCTGGATGCCCGCCCATTGAGGAAATGTTCTTGGCCTTTGCCAATGCGGCGATGCTGCGTCTCGACCTCATCAGTTCCTCTCACTTAAAGTTTACCATGTCATACGTGGGGTAGATCAGACGAGAGCAACCGATGCCCAAATCTTCCGCGACGCGCGAACGCACATTTTTCGCCGCTCATGAGCGCCAACCCTGCCACGGGCTGCGAGTTGAGAACGTGGCGACTCAAACCTCGGTAGTGGGTCATTTGAAACTGACCCACTACCCAGACCTCGCCGAGCTTGACGAGGCAAACTGTCGGCTATGGAGCGACAATTCGCGGAATTCGGGGGGGCATCGATCCTCAGCTAACTGACCAACTATGCCAATTGACCGCCCATAACCCTCCCAGAATCTCCAGGCGCAAGACGAAAATCTCCTCGGAATTTTTGGCGGTGATGCCGGGAAAACGACCAATCCTCCGGAGGTTGGGGCGACAAATCTCGGAATTTCCGGTCCTGATCCGGCTGGCGAGAATTAGCCACGCGAGGGCTGCTGTTTCCGAGTTGAACTCCTTGCATGGAATGCGATAATCGCCGTCCGCCGACCAGATCGCCAGGCCCATGGATCCGGCCAGCCATAACTCCGCTTCACGGTTCTGGGGATTCGGTCTCCATACCATTCGTTCGATCGCGCCCGAGCTCGGCGCCGATGGAACGACTTTGTTTTTGTGCGAATTCCACACCGTTAGCGCCCACCGCGGGCAATCGCTCCATACCCGTCCGCACGGACTCCACTCGAGTTGCTCGGATCCCTCCAGTCCCGCTATGTCCCTGCAGCCGCGCAACGAATCGAAAGGAACGTCGATCAGAACCTCGCGGCCCGCCTTCTGGAAGACCTGGAGGACCGGGCGGCACGCCTCCCACAAGAGGCCCGTTACTGGTTCCTGGGCATCGAAAATGCATTACCCAGGGTCTCGTCGACGCGGATGGCTTCAGTCTGGCCGAGCACCGGTGCTCCAGACCCCAGGTGACCACGTGCTCCACGGCGTCGAAAACCTTGTCCCAGGAAGGGCGAAATACTTCCGCGGTTTCTTTCCAGGATAGCCGGCGCGCCCAGCGGGCCAGAAACAGCATGTAAGCTTTGGTGAGGGTTCGCTTGCCATCGGACCAAGACATTTCCTCGACGGCGACCACCTGGCAGCGGCGGCAATCGACGCGCCGCATGACGTACAGCAGAAAAACCAAAACTCTCCAGAGAGGAATGAACTCGAAACGCCGGTCGCCGAGTTGATCATATCCCGGACCGGGCTCATGACAGCGGGAAGAGGCTTTGGAGCCCTTGCGCGGGCGCACGCTGATTTCAATGCTTTTGTGATCGGAACTGAAATGAGCCTGCTCGTAGACAATCCCGGAAACGTTGGCATCGGTTTAGAATCGTGATGAGCTGTAGCATGAGCTGGAAAAGCGCGGTGACGGCGAGGACTACCAAGAAAAACCGCGCCGCCACGACCATGCCGCGCCACGGATTGGAACCCTACTGCCGGGATCTGAATGGCTGGCCACGCTCCTGGATGGGGCTGGAGAAAGATCTGTCGCCCGGCGAGCACCTGATCGCGCTGCTCCGGCCGTTTCTAGAACATTTGGCAGCGTCAAATCTTTCGGCAAAGGCGGTCCGGAAACACGTCGGCAACCTGTGGGCGCTAGGCGGCGAGTTCATCCGCGATCTCCAAAACGACCCTTCTCGGAGAAAGCGGCCAGTAGAGCAGGTCCTTTTGATTGAAGATGATCGAATACGGAAGCCCGCTCCTATACCACGGCGGGGAAGATCAGCAGAAATCGTTTGATTCCACCTGCAACAAGCTCCGGCGGTTCCTGATAGAGCCGAATCGCTGACGCCTGCCCTCACCCACACATTCCTCCGACGAGGCCGAGTCTTGAGTTCCGGCTGAAATAACGCCTCAAATGCACACTTCCCGGATTTTGCAGCCAACCGCCTCGATTACCTCCAGCTTGTTGGGATCGATGATCTTGACCTCGGTCTCGTTACATACGAAAGTCGTGATGCGAATGTTCGACAGCGGCGTTCGCAATTTCACGTAGTTGGATCCAAACTTTCCGGCGGCGCACCATTCCTCGAGCGCGTAACCAGAATAAAGCAATGACATGATCGGGGGTTCCGGCTCGAGGCCTGTCTGCAGGCACAAGTCGCCGAGCATAAAGCTCCGGTCATTGAACCATCCCGTTTCGGTTCTTGATACATTGCAGTGGACAGCATTGAATGAGGTGACGGAATCCGCTAGGCTTCGGGCGTGAACGCTTATGAACCGCAAGCGGATGTCCGCGGTTGTCAGTCTGCGGAACAGAAATATTTCGGCATTCTGAACACCTCTGTAGAGAACGGCCTCGCCTCGATCGATATAGGGCTGTGATTTTATATCTGCGATCAGATAGCTGCCGTGCTGAATCAAGACGAGACGTTCCGTCCTGGAAGAGAGCCCAGAATGGCGGTAAACTGCCAGCGGCGCCGTTACACCCTCCCTCCCGGCCATTCCGTTCGACAAATAGAGTGCATCAACTTCCCCACACCTGGCCCTATTCCAGAACGCGAAAAGCAGTCTCACCTCCGGACTGTCCTTAAATGGACCGCCGAACCAGAAATGCCGTCGTACGCTCGTACCGGCGCGAAATATTCAGGAATGACCCAAGAATACTGAAAATAGTAATCTCTCTCCGGCGGCGAATGGGGGGAGTAAGCCAGTTCACCGGCGGAGGCAAGCCATGGGACGAACTCTTCGCCAGCCACCGTGGAGGTGGAGAATCTCAGCCGCGACATACTTGCTCATCTCGTCGAAGAATTCGGGACACTTCACTCCGTCGCCGGCGCTGCTCGCTGCTTCAAATCAGCGGCGCGCTTCCCGGCAACCTCCATTCTCTCGGACAGAGCGGCTCCGCCGGCTTTGGGCGCCAGCCTCACGAGCCTAAGCATCGCGGCGATCTCATCCTGATATCGCTTCATGCGCCGGTTGAAGGTTCGGCGGTCTTTCTTACAGACCAGCGTCTGAGGCGAACCCGCACGCTCGGTCACGTGCGTCATATCAAGCCGGTGTCTGTCAATCATATTGTGGAGGTGGCGTCGGCGCTCTTTCCTGACACGAAAACGGTGAACACGTTCGGCGGAATCACGAGCGAAAGTCTGCAGTTCCCCGCAATCCGGACAGGAACACGAGAGTTCGATATTCAGACGCCAGTCCAATGGCGGCTTCGGTGGAATTTCGCTGCACCGGAGCAGGAATTCCGCCGCGCTCGTCCACAGATGCCGAACACTGCTGTCAACCGCCGCTGTCTGTTGCCCTCGTCCTGCACACAGCCGTTCGATCGCGGGAACGACCAGCGTCACGGGACTGTAGATTTCAGGGCGCGAGGCGATCTTCTCAGCGGCGGTGCCGCAGAGAGTCCCGCCCTTGAAACGCTGTAACGCCAGGAGCAGGTTTTCGAGAAATTGGGGGTCGAGCGGGCGCTGCGGCTCCTCCGGTTCCCAATCCAAGGTTTCGGTTCCTTTGTGGTGCGTCCCGATGAAGTCAAGGCCGGCAACCGCGGCCTCTGCGGCCTCCGGAAAACAGAGTGAAGGATTCTCGCTAAGCGCTAGCAGAAGCTCCGAACACTCGTTCGGCCGCTCGGGCATCCGCGCCGACACCAGACCGGAAAGAACCGCGGCGGCATGCGCATTGCGGAGCGCACTTACTGAGGCGAGCAACGCCGCGTTTTCCTAGCCGTCATAGGTCGAAGTGATTACCTCTCTAAGAAACCGCTCCAGCAGCGCCGGCGCGTTCAGCTTTGTGAGCTCGACAATCATCTTAGTCCGGTCGGCCGGCCCTGGCCATTCTCTAAAGGTCGAGTAACTATCACCCCGCGGTTCATGGCCAGGCCATGCTTCGAATATTCGTTCCGCGACCGCGATCGCTTCTGGCTGCGCGCGCTTGCCACCGGCTGCTAACTGCTTCAAGTAAGGCAGAGCGGCCACAACGCCAGCCTGAAGCAGCACGTCTACACAGCGGCTCTGACGCCAGAGGACAAGCGCCGCGCGATGGTAGGACCGCTCGTAGGTTGCACCTTCGTTGCCCGAAGCTTCCGTTAGCCGCTTCTCGTCCGGAGGCTCCCCGTCGAGCGCTCCCGCAGGGAGCAACTCGCCGCCGGCAACAGGAATGCGGCCAAACTCCACCACACGATCATCAGTGTCCCGCCATTCGTCCACGTACTGCCAGGTGTCATCGACCGTGGTGACAGTGAAGCTCGCGTCTTCATCGTCGTGTTCCTCATCTTCGTCGTGGTAGTTCCGGTAACGACTCCGGCGCGATCTATAGAAGTAATCGTCATCCGCCTCGGCCGCTCCGGAATCTCCGATGTGGACAATTGCCAGGTGCGCGGCGCACTGCGCGCGCGTCGCCGCTTGCACGAGGACTCGGGCCTTTGCTTTGTCAGTGCTCTTCAACGCCGAAAACGAAAGCCCTGCCGGACTGTACTGATGATCGAGAAGCCATGCGATTTTCGCCGGAGCATCCGGTGGTCGGAGAAATCGATCCAGAATCGCAGCAGCTTCCGTGATCTGCGATTGGTATTCCGGCGCCTTCAGAATCCTATGCGGGGTCTTCGACTGCTTCTGAACGAGGTTGTAAACCAGGCAAATTCGATTGCCCTCCCGCACAGGCAGAGCCTCGTGTTCGCAGTCGGCATAGAACGCAACATAAGAAAGCTCTGAGGGATCGACCGTGTTGGTATCGACGGTAACTTCGCGGCCCGAATGACGAATCCGCAGTGCGCCGCCGCGATACGTCGAGGGGAGCGTCACGACCAGCGTGCCGAACATCCCCTCGGTTTTCTCGGTGTCGCGGTGCGCCAGAAAGAAGCCGCCGCGCTCGTACACAAGCAGCTTGTAGAACTCGGCGGAGACACTTGCGTCTTCACATCCCAGCCCTGTATTCACTTTCGAAAGGATGATCTCGAAGTTCGCCGCCCACGATTTTCCGCCGATCTTGACCTTGCCAGGAGCGACCTGCCACACCTTGCGGACGGAGGTATCAACGATCGTCTCCTGGCCCCTGCCGTAAGGTGCCCGTTTCGCCCGCCGCAAAATCGCCGCGATCTGGGCGTCGGGTACAGGAAACGAAAGCGTTCCGGCGCCTTCGACATCCACCCTCGGCATCGGCATCTCCACCGTGCCGCAGACGAAAAAGTCACCCGGCCGCTTCACGCGCGACAGAACAGCTTCAAGCGGCCTCAACTCCTGGTTGTATTCGATCTCAATGTATTGCAATGCGGTCTCCACGGCAGATCACACACGCCAAACTGTGATTATGAGACAAAGCGATTGCTGATGCGAGCCGGTCGGCCGGGATCACAGGATCAGGGCGCAGCGTGTTCCCTTCAGGCACTGCTTCATTCACTGGCCGCGCCTATTTCTGAGCCATTTGGGCGATTTCTTCACGTACGGCCGCGGGCGCGAACGGCATCTGCATTGCCCAATGCATCGTGACTTCAAGCCTCTTCTTGCAGGTGTGCAGCGCTGAACCTGATCCTTACCGCGAGGGTTCCGGAATGTTTACCATGCGGTCCAGCACACGCGCGCGTTGCTCGGCGGTCAGCGGCGCTCGATCCGCGGCGTGCTCGCGGTCGCAGCGTTCCTGTGCGTCTTGGAGCGCACGCAGCTTCGCATTCGAGTCCGCTTCGAGCCCGTCGGCCACCAGGCGGTGGTTCGGGTCGACGTTCATAAACCGTTGACGTGCGAGGTCGGCTTCGTATTGCGCACGCTCAACCTGCATCTTCCGCAGACGACTTGCTTCCGCCAAGTGTGACTGGATCTCGTCCTGGA
>QHXW01000552.1 GCA_003223115.1 Acidobacteriota bacterium | reverse complement strand
TCAGCTCTGGACAAGCGGTCAGATACCAGTAGGTATCGTCTGGACGGACGTGTCCGAGATAAGTGGAAAGAACCGGAAGACGCCGCTCGACATCGTCGCCGGAGCGATACCAGTGCAAAAGTGTTCGAATAGCGAATCGATGACGCAAATGCCGCATGCGGCATTTGAGGCAGAATGCCGAGTCCCGGAAAATGCCGCATGAGGTCCGACAGCCTACCGGAAACAACTATGAATACAGGCGCCGGACGATTTCTTCGGTTCGCGCGACTCGGCATTATTTCCCGTGCTCCGTAGGTACTTCTATAACGATGTCAGGAACTCGAGGAGCTTATCGCCTGGTCGGAAACGAGCCTGCTTACCGGTCATCGGTCTCGTTTTGGCAAGCGCTGCCTCCTTCAGCGCGAGGTGTGCATGCAAGTAAATTTGAGTTGTCTCCACGTTTTCGTGACCTAACCAGAGCGCAATAACCGCAGTGTCGACACCGGCCGCTAGTAATTCCATGGCCGAACTATGCCTCAAAGAATGGAATGTCACTCGTTTCTGCTTCAGCGTCGGACACCGCTGCTGAGCGATAGCGAGGTATTTGGCAAGCAGGTACTGCACGGCATCGGAACTAAGCCGCCCTCCATGAACGTTGGGGAATAACACGTTGGTAGTTCCCCGGGCCGGTTCCTTCAACCAAGCTTTCAAAACGCCAGCGGTTTGTTTCGTCAAAGGCGTGCACCTTGTCTTACGTCCTTTGCCATGGCACCGCACATGGGCGCCGGTGCCCAACACCAGAGCCTCTCGACTGAGACTCGTTACCTCTGATAGACGTAGACCTGTCTGCACTGCTAACCGCAGCAGCGCATGATCGCGGCGTCCATTCCAGGTATGCTGATCCGGCGCCACCAGCAGCGCCTCGATTTCCTCCCGTATTAGAAAGCTGATCATCGCGCGAGCCTGGCGCTTGGTCTGGATGGCCAAAACGCGCTGAATATGCGCAGATTGTGCGGGCTCTTCGTACGCGGCATAGCGGAAGAAAGAGCGGATGGCCGTCAGGCGCACATTGCGGCTGCTAATTGAGGTACCGCGTTGCTGCTCCAAAGCACTGAGAAACCTACTGATCAAAGGCGCATCCAGATCCGTAAGGTTCAAGCTGGAGGGCGCCTTGCCGCACTGTTTTTGCGCAAAGTTCAAAAGTAAAACGGAACGTGTCCCGATAGGAGGCGATCGTATGGGGGCTGGCTTGTCGTTGAGCTATCAAACACTGGGTGAAGTAGCTCTCCAGCAACGCCGGCAGAGTGGGCGTAGGGTTCATGGTTGCACCTTCCAGCGACTTTCCAATCGCCGAGCCGCCTGCTCCAGGAGCGCGGATGACCCTGACAAGTACCAGAATGTCTCGCTGATATGCCCGTGACCCAAAAATGTGGATAGTACCGGCAAGCGGCGCTCGACGTCCTCGCCCGCTTGATACCACTTGAGCAAGATCTCTGTCGCGCAGCGATGGCGAAAGTCTTGCAGTCGAGGCCCGCGGCGATCCGACGGACCCCGCAGGCCCGTTCGACGGGAGAGTTGATAAAAGACACGACGAACCGTGGAGACTTCGGGCGGCCGGCCACTAGCACAGAGCAGGAAGTTCGCGGCATACGGCGGATTTAGAAGTGCATCCCGCTGTTGCGCGTAGCGCGCGAGAGCCCGGCACGCGGAAGCGTGTAACGGAACCAGACGTGTTTTGCCAAATTTTGCGCCGCGTATCGTGAGCAGACCGTTCCGCAGATCAACATCATCTCGCGTGAGCGCGAGGACTTCACTGATACGCAATCCGGTCACTGTCAGGAGCCCGAAGAGACAGCAGTAGGTTAATCCCTTTAAGCCGCCGCCTGGCGCCAGACATCGGGCCGCCTTCATCAGCCGCCGAATTTCCTCCTCGCTGTAAAGGTAAGGTGTGGCTCGTTGCGGGCGAAAGGGTAAAATCCCTACCGGAGGAACCTCCGTGCGCGGATCCGCACCGCTGCAATAGCGCGCGAAAACACGTACGCACATCAGCCGTTCGGCCCAGGTGGCGCGTTGCGCGTCGGCCGGCTCCGTTGCCCACTTCAGCGCCAGCTTGGTTGTAATGTAGGAGGCTTTTTGTAGCTCCATAAAGGAGACAAAGCGCCTCAAGCGCCGCTCTTCATGCCGCATCTTGAAGCCGAGGTGCCGCCGCATCCGAATATAATCTTGGGCCGTTTGTTTGAGGGATTTCATCGCCCACCTCCCGGCCAGCGCAGTGCCAACGGACGCAAGGCGCGGACATCGACCTTCGCGTAAATCTGGGTCGTGTCCGGATGTGCATGACGCAACAACTGTCCGATCTCGCCCAGAGACGCTCCCTGCCTAAGCATCTCCGTGGCAAGCGAGTGTCTGAATACGTAGGCACCGGTGTGCGGGGAGTCCACGCCAGCATCGGCTAAGGCGCGTTGGACCAGTGTCGACACAGCGGCAGAATTAGCAAAACCCACCCGCGGCGCATGCTCACGGATAAATAGGCGTCGGCTTGCACAGCTCGGTCGTCCTCTCCTCAGGTAGACGGCGATCGCGCGGCCGACCTCCGCAGGCAACGGCATTTGAGCCCGCTGTCCGCCCTTGCCGCGCACCATCAGATGAGCGGCCTCCCAATCGATGTCATCGAGCGTCATAGCAACTATTTCGCACGCCCGCAAACCCAGTCGCGCCAGCAGCAGCAGGATCGCATAGTTGCGTAGGCCCACGGCGCTACCCCGATCGCAGTGATCCAGCACTTGCTGTACTTGTCCTGGCTGCAAGAACCTGGGCAACGCCGAATGCGACCAGTTCGCGACCCTGGGCACACAGGCGGCAAGGTCAGTCGTAATCTCGCCCTGGTATCGCAGGTATCGCAGAAATGCTCGTAGCGAACCGACGATGTGTTGCGCAGTGCGCGCGCTGCACTTGTGAGCGTGACGTCGAACAAATTCCGTGACATTTGTGGCAGACAACGTCGAGAACTGGACCGAACCGCGGCCAAATCGTTCCCGAAGAAACTGATGTGCGAAACGCGTGTAATCGCCCTGAACCGATACTGATAGCCCCCGCTCTTGCGCCAGATATTGCTTGAAGTTGGCAATCGCAACCTCGCATGCATCAACCGCAACCGCCATCGACTTCTGGTTGACAAATCCCCTGATCACGCAACATGCCGAGAAACTTGTACGGGATGCTGGATGCCCCGCGATATCTATCTACAAAGCGCCGACGAGATTGAAGATAACGCCCCACACTGCGCTCGTCGACATCGTTAACATCGAGCCTTCGACGCTTCAACCAACGACTGAGATCAGCAACGATGTGCAGATGCACATACGTCGACCTGCGTGAATAGCCATGCTCCCGCAGGAGCGTTTCATACGCATCTATATGGATACCGAGCGGACCTTCATGCTGGCGACGGATCACACTCGGAAATTTGAATATCGTGCTCGTACTCATGTCTTCTCCTTGCCTCAAAAGGTGAGGAGAACACATCAAATAATGCCGAACCCACGACGCGCAATCCGCCGAAAAATAGGGGTTCAAACGACGTCATACGGCATTTTCCCGGACTCGGCATTCTGACGCAAATGCCGCATGCGGCATTTTCGGCATCGATTCGCTATTCGAACACTTTTGCACTGGTATCGCTCCGGCGACGATGTCGAGCGGCGTCTTCCGGTTCTTTCCACTTATCTCGGACACGTCCGTCCAGACGATACCTACTGGTATCTGACCGCTTGTCCAGAGCTGATGGGACAGGCCGTTGAGCGGTTAGAGAGGCGTTGGAGGGCTCCGAAATGAAGAGTACATCCAACTTTCCTGGTTTGTTGGAGGGTTTCTTCACCCAGCGTTTGCTGCAGCAGAAACAAGCCAGCACACACACCATTGCTTCGTATCGTGATGCCTTTCGTCTTCTGTTCCGGTTTATCGAGAAACACCTGCACAAACCACCCTCTCGACTGACCTTGGAAGAGATCGACGCCCCATTGGTCGCAGCGTTTCTTAATGATCTCGAGAAAAACCGCTCCATCTCACCACGCAGCCGCAATCTCCGACTGACTGCCATTCGCTCCTTCTTTCGCTATGCTGCCTATGAAGCTCCTGCACACTCGGCTCAGATCCAGCGTGTGCTGGCGATTCCTGGCAAACGGTATGACCGTGTGCAGATTCATTTCCTTTCACACGCCGAACTACACGCACTTCTTGGTGCTCCGAAACTCGAAACCTGGTCTGGGCGCCGCGATCAGGCTCTGTTGCTGGTGGCGGCGCAGACTGGGTTGCGTTTATCCGAGTTGACGGGTTTAAAGCGACACGATGTCACGACAGATACCGGCGGCCATGTGCGCTGTACAGGGAAAGGACGGAAGGAGCGATGTACACCACTGACCAAGCAAACGAAGGCTATATTGAAAAACTGGTTGAATGAACCCAAAAAAGCGAATACGGAGATGCTGTTTCCGAACGCTCGGGGTGGTCGTCTCAGCGGTGATGGCGTGCGATACATCCTCGCTAAGCACATTGTGACCGCTTCCAAGACCTGCCCTTCGCTGCTCCAGAAGAAAGTGACGCCGCACGTGCTGCGCCATACGATGGCCATGGAACTTCTTCAGGCCGGGGTTGATCGTGCGCTGATTGCACTCTGGCTTGGACACGAATCCGTGGAAACCACACAAATCTACCTCGATGCCAACCTTGCTCTCAAGGAGGAGATCCTTGCGAAGACGAGATCACCAAATGGTTCCAATTCCGGCCGCTACAAACCGCCAGATAGGCTCCTGGCTTTTCTGAACAGCCTGTAGCAACGCAAGACTATGTCGAGCAGTGAACGGAGTGTAATCCGTCGACCTCCAATCGGGGGCAGACTTGCGGGAACGGCTTCGTCTCCTCTCGACATAGTCCGGAAAGCCACATGGTATCGGCATGGATGTTCACAAGGAAGCGACAGCGGTCGCGGTCATGAATGCGGCCGGCAAGTTGATCATGGAGTCGGTTGTCGAAACGAAGGCGACCACCCTTA
>QHXW01000554.1 GCA_003223115.1 Acidobacteriota bacterium | reverse complement strand
GCCGCGGCGGCGTGCTTCTTCACGAGCGATGGATTCGACCTCGCGCAGTGCGCGGTGGGCCAAGCCCCACTGCACAAACCATTCCACCGACCGATACACCGCTTCCCAACTGGTCTGGAACGCGTGCGTGGTTTCCCGCCAACTCAGCCGTCGGGCCCAGCGCGCTAAGAACCCCATCATGGCGCAGGTCACGGGACGCTTGCCGTCGCGCTCGACTACTACCCCGTGCTCGGCACACTCCACCCGCCGTGGCGCGTAGCGAAAATGAGTGGGGATTCCCCACAAGGGCACAAATAGCCAGCGCCGCTGGGGCAAGCGGTTACGACGTAGTTGGCGACATCATCACGTTGCCGGAGTTCATTCAGTCGGAATTCAGCCGTGGAGAGTCCGTAAGAGGCCGCAAATTCGGTAAGGTACGGGCTGTAAAGTTAAAGCCGCTCAAGACCACTTGGACACGGCCCGGCACAGCCTATCAGACCGACCACGAAATGGACTTGGCCGCCTCGTTGCCGATTGCTGCGGCGTTCCGCGAGTTGCTGGAACTTAAAGGTGATCGCTATTACTGGCGCGCGGATTACAAAAAAGTCTTCGCGCTCGCAAACGAAGAACTCTACGAGGCGCTTCTGAACAAGGTGCGCACAGCCAAAGCCGTGAATGCGCTGGGCGCTGATACCGAATACTGGACGCAGGCATCGAACATCGTGCTTCGCGCTAAAGATGAAGCCCCCCTTTCGACCTCGCTGAAGAGTTAATATTCTGAACGAATCGGCGGGTTGTACACGGTACGGCCCGCCGCCTTACATCACCCTTCCCGCCGTCTTCTCCACGCGACATAACAAGAACCAGCGGAGTTGCCCTTCGAGTTGTAGGCGTGTGACTATGGGTTTGATGCCGAAGGAATACGTAAACTACCGCGAAGGCGCATACCGGATCGCGGACACCCGCGTGTCCCTCGATTCCCTGATTTGTCTTTTCCGCGAAGGGATGTCGGCGGAGAGCATGGTCGAGAGCTATCCTGCCTTGACACTCGAGCAAGTACACGGAGCTCTTGCATTTTAAAGGCGTCCAGCTGAATCGAACGCGATCTGCGGCTGCTGCAGAAAGCGGCGGATCTCCGGCGGCATGGAATCAGCAACCGGAGCTGCGATTTCCTTCCATTCGGCTCCGTCCAGGTAAGCCACCCGCACACGCCGGTTCTTGTATTCCACCGTTCCCCGGCGGTCCACGATGTAGGAAAAGTCCTTGCCCCAGAGAGCATCGGATTCTTCCCAAGCAATCACCGGCTTACCGGAAGCCGTCACAGCGATCAACGCCCGCACCGAAAAATTGTCACCAGGTGTCACCCGTGTCACCGGTTGTTGCCACTCGCGCGCATAGATTTGATAAGCACCCGACGCATAGGAGCCCCATGCCAACCAAAGTTTGCCGCCGCCATACGCCGCCGAGGGCGCCCACGAGTTCCCCGAACCCTCGCTCACGACCTGTTCCGTTGTCCAGCCGTTACCGTTCCACAGTCGCGCCAAGGCTACTGACTGGCGGTTCCGAAAGCCTTGCCATACCAGGGCCATGTGGCCCAGTCCGTCGGAAGCCAGTTGCGGCGCGAGATTGTTGCCGCCCCCGGCCGCGAGCTTTTCGGGCTTCGACCCAGGCTTCGACCAGGATCCGTTCCGGAAAACCGACCCGTACAGATAGAATGTTCCATTCTCCTGGCCCGGCCAGACTACTTGCACGCGATCCTTTCCATCGGAAGCGATGGCCGGTGCGTGCAAATCGCCGCGGCCGCTAATGTGAAATACCTTTGACCCGTTGCTGACCATCACTTCGTCGGCTTTGTCTTTGTGCGCAAGCCAGGCGATCCAGCGAGTCCCGTCGGACACCACCGTGAGCGCGGGATAATCGCACGCATAGCCGGCTTCAGACCATTTCTGCTCCAGCGGCAACCGGTCGACATAACCTTCACCATCACGAATGGAAACGCGCACGCCGTAGGCGATTTCATTGGTGCGGAACTGGAAGCTGCCGGCGGTAGATTGAATCGACACCAAAGCAGACCCGCTGCCTCGAACGCGCAGAATAACGCCCTGTGGAATCAGGCGGCGTGCCTTGGGGTCATCCCAATCTGTTTGGCCGTACGGATGATCTGGCAGAAGCTGGTTCTCTAGATTGCCCAGCTTCGTTGAGAAACTGAACCGGCCATCCGGCTCTATAGAATCTTTCTGCGAAAAACGCCAGCCCTGAAACGATACGAGTTCGCCGCCGGAAATGCTGATTTTGCCATCCCATTTTGTGGGCTGCTGTTCCTTTAGGCCTACAACGATGCTGAACTGGTCGGTGCTTTTGTCCGCCGCGGGAGCCTGGGAATAGACCGGAACCGGGCGCGAAAACCTTTGCCAGCGGGCGCGAAAACCTTTGCCAGAGAGCCACGCCGGCTAGCGCCGCGAGAACCACGACGACGCGAAACTTCATGAGGGAAATTCTATCGCATCGTTCGGCGGTGCGAAACGCTGCCACCTATTCAGTCACCGGGGAACCGTAGGGAACCAGCGTCTTGACCCTTTGGGCGCTGTCGACCGCCGAGATCTTCCAGCGCCGGCCCTCTTTGATCAGATAGACGAACTGGACTTCGTTGCGGTCTGCGTATACATATTCCACCTGAACCTTCACGCGGCCCTCGCTCGCCCGCTCCGGTGGGGAGATTGCCAGCCCCTTGATTGCCGCGTTGGATTCTCTGAGATACTTTGCGAATGCAGGTTCGGTCGCTTCGGCGGCCGCCTGTCGCAGCCGGTCCTGAATCGGTCCCGTGTAACTTTCGAGGAACGCCCGTGTGTCGCCGGCCCGAGCCGCGTCGAGCATCGAGTAGATGGCATTCTCGGGAGAAGCCGCCTGTGCTTTTAGCACGGTTGCAGACGCCATTCGCCAGCCCCCAGGGATCTTCCACGCATGGCTCCGCGCCGCGATCAGCGCGAGCACACAAGCCAACGTACCCACCGTGAGCGCTTTTGTAGCACGGCCCCGACTCATTTCTTTGGATTGGCTGTCCCGTCGCTGCGGCGGATGATCGTCAGATCCAGATGTTCGTTCGGATCAACAATCAGTTTCCGAATTGTTGGCAGAATCACTTCCATCGCTTCGACATAGGCCCGTTTGCTGGTGACCTCAGGAGCCTTGTCGTACTCCGCGGCAACCTGTGCAAATCGGGCGGCATCGCCTGCGGCGCGATTCACCTTCGACTCTTTGTATCCCTCGGCCGATGCCCGCAACTGCGCCGCTTCGCCACGCGCGCGCGGCAGCAGGTCGTTCGCATACCCCTGCGCCTCGTTCACAATCCGTATAGCGTCTGCCCGCGCGCTCGCCACGTCGCGAAATGCATCCGCCGCTTCGGCCGGAGGCGTCACGTTGTCTATATTCACGCTTGAGAGCACGGCTCCGATCCGGTACTCGTCGATCTTCTTTTGCGCCGCCGTACGCACGTCATTCTGAACACCTATTTTCTCGGTTGTTAGAATTCCATCCACATGGATGTGCGCGCTGCGCCGGGACAGTTCGGACTCGACGGCTGCATCGATTACTTTGGCCGGATCGCTGGTGCGAAACAAGAAGTCAGCGGGATTCCCGACAGCATACTGCACCACGACCAGCATGTTGATGACGTTCTTGTCCCCGGTGATGAACTGCGAGGCGAGGGGCTGTGTACGCCCCAGCACTCGGTCCGGAAGCTCTCCGCCAATGACCAGGCGGCGGAGTTGCCGGACTTTGAGCTTGAATATTCTGTCGATCGGCCAGGGCAACGCGAAATGAAGGCCGGGCAGAATCCTTGGCTCGACTACCGCGCCAAAGCGAGTCACCACAGCCTGCTGATCCGGTGCCACCAGGTACAGACCCGAGAGAATCCAAAGTCCCGTGAGGCCCAGCACAATGCGCCGTCCGCGGCGCACAGGCGGCGGTCGGTGCGCGATTGTGTCAGCGGCTACGGCCAGCGTACTGCTCATTTCACTCCCGCTTCCCCTCGCGTCAGAACTTTCAGCAGTTCGGAATCCGAGCTGAGAATCGCCGTGGTCTTGTCATCCAGTACTTTCTTGTAGGATTCGAGTGTCCGCAACAGCTTATAGAAGCGCGGATTTCTCGCATAAGCCTTCCCATAGATCCTGGCGGCCTCCGCATCGCCTTCACCGCGCATTTTTTCGGCTTCTTTGTAAGCGGTCGAGAGAATCTCCTCCCGCTCGCGATCTGCATCCGCGCGAATGCTCAGCGCCTGCTCCTCGCCCTCAGCCCGGTACTGGCGAGCGATCCGCTCGCGCTCAGCCCGCATCCGGGCGTAAACGCTCTGCTTGTTCTGCTCCGGAAGGTTCAGGCGTTTAATGCGCACGTCTACCACCTGAATCCCATACTGATCGAGTGCCGTCCGATCAGTAAGCTGCGTCAGATGGTCCAGCATCCCGGCCGCCTGCACTTTCTCGGGGGATGTCGAAATCAGGGCCTCCAGGTCGAGCCTGCCGACCGCGGCCGAGAGTCCGGACCAGATGATGTCGTGCAGACGCATCTCCGCCGCAGCAGGGTCGGCTACGGTTTGCACGAAACGCTCCGGATCCTGAATGCGCCAAGCCACGTAATTCTCAATCACCAGGTTCTTCTTGTCGCGCGTCAGAAACTCGGACGGCCGCGGGTTGTAGATGCGCAAACGCCGGTCGAAGCGAAGCACGTTTTGAAACGGCCACTTCACGTGCAGTCCGGCATCTCTGATCGTGCGGACGGGCCGCCCAAACTGCGTGACTAGCGCGAACTCGGTTTCTCGAAGAGTGAAGAAGGCCGCATACAAGGCGACCAATCCCGCAGCCATGGCAGCGGGGACTGAGTACTTCTCGAGGTGCGTCATCTGCTTACTCCGGACGCGCGAAGATTCCCGACGGAATCTCCACGCCGTCTTCCAGTAACAGGAGATGCCTCCTGCCTGGACTCTTGTCGATAATGATCTTCTTTTTGCCCGGTAGCACCTCTTCCATCGTCTCGAGATACAGACGGGACTCAGTGGCCTGCGGCGCCGAACGAAAAGACGCTTCGACTGCGCTGAAACGCGCGGCGTCTCCACCAGCACGGTTCACCCGGCCAAGCCGGTATGCACTTGCGTTTCGGATCAGAGCTTGTGCACTGCCCCGGGCGAGGGCCAAATGCTCGTTCCGGTAGCCCTCAGCCTCATTCATCATCCGGTTCTTCTCCTCAAACGCGCCCGCCACCTCGCGGAACGCGTCCACCACCTCCAGAGACGGATGCACGTCTTCAAGCTTCACGCGAAGAATCTTGACTCCCGCGCCATCGCGGTCGAGCCGTTGTTGCAAATCCCGCTCTGCGCGTGACTCGATTGCCCGGCGTCCGACGGTGAGCACATCGTCAAGCGATTCGCCGGTCACAATGGACTGGATCACCGACTCCGCGGAAACGCGCACTGTCGTGTCCCCATCTAACTGGCGCAAGAGGAAGTCATCCGGGCGCACGGGGCTATAGTGAACCATCGCGTTCAACTCGATCATGTTCTGATCGCCCGTAAGCATCAGTGCCTCTTCCGGAACTCTCTGAAATCGTCCGGCGCGGTGTTGCACGCTCCACTCATAAGCCGCCGGTTCCGCTCCCTCCGATGAAGCGTTGGTCCGGAAGCCTATTTCCACCACACGCACGCGCTGCGCCTGGATGCGGGTCAATGTCTCAACCGGCCACGGGAGCTTATAATGCAGCCCCGGCCCCCGGTAAGGCAGCACTTTTTTGCCGAAGCGCTGTATAAGTCCGGTTTGGTCTGGGTTTAAGGAATAGAAACCGTTGAGAACGACCAGGCCCGCGATACCCGCTGCCGCCGGTATCAGGAGCCGCCGCCGGTGCGCGTAAAGCCGCCGGGCGATCGAATCGAAGTCCAGGCTCCCGGCGAACGCCCGCACGCGGCCGACCCATCTCCGCAGCGGCGTGCGAGCACAGGCTAGTGCGAACCTGCCACGCCAGCTTGTCGCTCCGGCCCGCTCGACACGCAGCAGCCGCAGAGAATTCATCATCACAAAAAACGACGACAGTTGGTGCGTGACAGCCGCGCCCGCGGGTCCAAGCTTTCCTGTTGCGGAAAGCAGAACAGCACCGGCATTGAAAACCCCGGCGAACCAGATGATGTTGTGCCAGGCAGTGCGTACCGAGCGCCGGCTGACTTCGAAAAATCTGGGCAGCTTTTCGAGCGAGTGAGGCAGGTAGACCACGTCCGCGGCTTCCGCCGTGATGTCACTGGCTCCGGCTACAGCGATCCCGACCGCAGCGCTCGCAAGAGCAGGAGCATCGTTGATGCCGTCTCCGACCATCGCCGTGCTTCGGCCGGCGGAAGCCAGAGCGCGTATGCGCTCGAGCTTCTTCTCCGGTAGCAGCTCAGCTTCAACCTCGGAAATCCCTGCTTCCCGTGCCATCACCTCTGCCGCGCGCCGCCGGTCGCCCGTGAGTATGATCTGCTTCTCAATTCCGAGGCCTCGTATGGCGCGGGAGGCTTCGCCCGCGCCCTCGCGCATAGCATCCCGGAGGAAGATCGCGCCCGCCAGTTGGTCTCCATCAGCGATCAGTACCGCTGTTGCACCTACCGCATCAGCCGAATCGACCAACGGCTGTGCACCCGAAATGCCAGACTCCGCCAACAATCCCGCGTTTCCCGCCAGGATCTTGCGGCCGCGGACACAGCACTGCGCGCCACGCCCCGGCAGCACTTCCGCAGATTCCGGCTCGGGAACCGATACCATCCGCCGGCCGGCCTCCTCCACGATCACGCGAGCCAGTGGGTGATCGGACGCGCGTTCTGCAGCGGCCGCAACTGCCAGCAGCTCGGCTTCCGGGCGTCCGAGAGCCACCAACCGAATGACTTCGAACTTGCCTTGCGTAATAGTGCCGGTCTTATCGAAAACCACAGTATCAACATGGGAAGCGCGTTCGAGCACGGCCGCGCTGCGCACCAGAATGCCGCGCCGCGCCAGACCGCCGATAGCCGCCACCATCGCCGTGGGCGTAGCCAGGATCAGGGCGCAGGGGCACGCGACGATGAGCACGGCCACGGTACGGAGCCAGTCGCGGGTGAAATAGAAGGTAAGAGCGGCGGCGACCAGAAGGGCGGGAAGGAAGTAGCGTGCGTAGCGGTCGGCCAGCCGCTCGACCGGCGCCGGCTTCTCTCCGGCTTCTCTTACCAGTTCGATGACCCGGGCCAGCGTTGTGTTCGGGCCGCTCCGCGTCACGCGGATCCGCAGCAGGCCGTTGCCGTTCAACGTACCGCAAAAAACCTCGTCGCCCGCTTTCTTCTCTCGGGGTAACGGCTCCCCTGTGATGGAAGCTTCGTCAACGGAGGAAAATCCCTGGTCCACTACGCCATCCGCCGGGATGCGTTCGCCTGCCCGGACCGCGATCAGGTCACCCGCGAGCAACAAGTCCGCGTTGACTTCCTCTTCGACGCCGTCGCGCAACAGACGCGCCTTTCGGGGCAGTTGCTCGACGAACCTGGCGATCGCTGCGGCGGTCCGTCCGGCAGCGTACGACTCGAGCCCCTCGCCAACTAAAACGATGAACATTGCCTCGGCCGCCGCCAGATACTCTCCAACGGCCAGCGACGCAATCACTGCCACACAGAGCGCGATGTCGGCGGAAATCCGTTTTTCCAGCAGCGCCGCCACCGAATTGTAGAAGGTCTTGAAACCTGCGAATAGGGCGATGAATACGGCGGTGTCGATGCCGAACAGCGTCCGGAAGATGCCCAGCCAGTTCAGCAGCAGCAGAACCCCGACAAAAGCCGCAAACCCGTAATACCGAATTCGTTGCCGTCGTTCTTCGTCCATGGCTTCCGGACCCGCTACACACGAGGCATCATGCACCCGCTCAACACGGACAGAGTCACTTTCGGGTATAAGTTATCCACATCGGAGACACCCAGACGATCTCGCCGTTGTCCTGTTCTCCGCGGACGTAATAGTAGCTGGTCTTCCCTTTCACCGGCGCATTGTCGCGCCAGGAAAACTCTACCTTATCCGAATGGGGTTCGGTGGAGTAGACGTACTGATTGTCCTTGATAATGACGACCTTTGAAAACTTCGCGGTTCCGGCAAGCTTCACGTGCAGGCTCGGCAAATCCGCGCTCGCGAAGACATCGCCCATCATATGCTCCTGGCTGCGCACGTCGGCCAGGATATTGTCCGTGGCTCCGTACACGTGACGTTTTATCAGTCCCTCTAACACCGCTTCGCGCGTTTGGTCCTTGACGAACATGTTGCAGTAGCTCATGTGCGTCGAGACATGATCTGAGCTCGCCTGAAATCCGAGCTTATATCCCTTGGCCAGCGCGAGACTCACGAAGCCTTTTGGACGCCAGCCTCCGATCGAGTCTTTCTCGGAGTTCGCGCGCGGGCCGTCGGGAATCTCATAATTTTGCCGGTCCCCCTGATAGATCTCCACCACCGGTTCCCTTTCCGGATCGTTGTCGCGCCAATCCGTGCCCATCCCCGTCGCGCTGGTGTGAGAAGCCGTAGCGCCATTGAAAAACTTCAGATACGCGTACAGCATCTGCGTATCGGGCGCGCGGCCCGGTTGATTCTCTTTCGTAAGGGGCAGCCGTGGCAGGGTCCGGACCCCGCGCTGCGCAAAGATCACGTTGCGGTGCCCCTCGGGATAGACCACGCTGCGCTCGTAGTTGAACATGGGGACGAATCTGCCCGGCGCATAAAAAATATCGGTGAGCTTTTGCGAGATCCACCAGGAATACTCGCGCCCGCCGCCATTGTCGTGATCGCAGCACCCCACCCAGTCCAGTGCGGCCGCGTCGATGATGTAGCGATACTGGTCGAGAAGCGACCCGTCGAATCCGCCATCCATCGAGATCTCGCTATGGCGGTGGAACTCGCCCCGGACAATTCTCAATCCGCCCTGCAAATCCGCGCGATACTCGCGGAACTCCTGAATGAGCGTCGAATCAACCTTGTCCACGCTCTCCGGACCCGCCGGCGTCGCCGGGTGCGCCGCAACCACAGCCGGCGGCTGAGACGCGGGCCCGAGATCGATTTCGTTGGCGTAGAGGTCATTGTTGTACGGGTCTTCGCCGCCGGACTCCAGGGTATGAAACTCCCGGCGATTATCTGATGACCCCAACACCAGCAGCCGCCCTGGAGCGGTCGATATCAGCGCCGGACGATTGTCCAGCAGATTGTCGGTGTGATTCAGGTAGATTGGCGGCGTCCAGCTCTTCCCGTCGAAAGAAACCAGGTGTTCCGTCCACACCGTGCCTACAGGACTCCACCAGATCGGGTGCGCACTGCGGAACGCCAACCAGATCCGTCCCGAGCCATCCACTAGAAGCCGCGGATAACTGTTCTTGGCGTTTTCCATGTTGCGCGCCGGTCGGTCCGTCTCCCGGCCCTTTGCAAGATTCGGGTCGGGATCGAGCGCCTCAAAATCTTGCTGTCCGGCCTTGTCAAGGTGAATGTTCGGCGCACCCGGCAATACCGTACTCAAATCGCCCGGCACCTCGACTGCCTGCCCGCCCGGTTCGAAGCCTCGCAGCCGAATCACTCGCCCCTGGTACACCGAAACGCCCGTCGTGTTGTATGCGCCGAAATCTTTTCCCCACCCTTGCCCACCTTCTTCATAAGCCACCCAAAGCCGGCCGGAGTTGTCGTACGCAATCGAAGGATAAGCTTCATAGCGCGCGCTTGCGGCCACCGGTGTTTCTGAACCCCAGGTTCCCGATGAAACCGTACGCAGGTAGACGTCGTAGTTGCCGTTGCGATATGAGTCCCAGGCAACCGTCACTCGCCCGCCGCCGTCGGCGGCAATCGCCGGATTCCACTCATTTCCCGAAGACTGCGAAACCGCGACCGGGCTTGGGAATTTGTTTCCCTCCTGGACCGCCGCGAAGATGACGGCGCGCCCATTGCGCCAACCCTGCCATGCCACCCATACTTTGCCCTCCCGGTCGGTTGCGGCAACCGGATCGATGTCCGAACCGGGATCGTTAGAAATTTGTACCTTCGCCCCCGGCGTGCCGTTTACCACGGCGCGCCCGAAGAGTTCGAAATTCTCCCTACCGTTCTGCGAGCGCAAGTTCTGCGACCAAAACACCCAGACTTGGCCTTGGCCGTCCACTGCAACAGCGGGGCGGTAAAGATCGCCACCAGGCTCGCTGACCGCCATGGGCTTTCCCCATGCGCCCGCCGAGTACCTGCGCATGAAAATCTGGTCTCCGCCGGGTGGCGCCTTGAGCTTGGAAAAATCCTTTAGCGGCGTTTGCAGGTTAGCTCGAAGTTTGTTGTGGTCCGGGTGGTGCCGGAACTGAAGATACGCCAGCCACACTTCCCCGCCCTTGCCCGCGGCCGCAGCCGGATAGTCCTCTTCGTCAGGCCTGTCGGTGATCCGCGTAGTGGGAGGAATACGGTCCACCAGCACCCTGCCGCCCAAACGCGCCACTGGCTTCCCGTAGCCGACCTCGCTGAGGCGCACCTCAAGATCTCCCTGGGCCGTAGTCAGCCGCAACTCGGCATTCTCATCCGGAACGGAGAAGTTGACGATAAGCCCATTCGGAACAAAGTTGTTGATGCCGCTGGCAGTGAACTGTGTCCCGCCGCCGAAAAGACGAATGGCGTGAGTGGAAAGGTGCCACATCGAGCCGGAGATTGCATCCGCTCCGTCGAAGCGCCACGGCTCGATGGAATTGATCTTTCCCCCGCGGGCCTCTATAGTGCCGTCCCATCGCTCCGTTCTGGTGGCTGTTACGCCGAACAGCATCCGGACCGTGACAGGATTTTGGGCCGAGGCAGAAACGCAGACCATTACAAACAGTGACAGTATCGGGATTCGATCGAATTTCATCTCGCCTCCTCGCCTTGTCCCGAGACACCCAGCTCGCGTTGGGTATAAAACTCCCTACTTATACCAAAACCTGCGGCGGTCCAGTGTCCCACCGCGATCATCAGGGTCGCATCCACTTTCGAGCTTCCGCTTCTAAACAAGTCGGGAGATCAGGACCGACGGCTCCTTCGTTGGGACGACCATCGCGCGGACCTGGATTCCGGCAATGGTAAAGACGATGTCATTACGATCTGATATCATGATTCCAGGAGATCTTATGCGTGTTTCACAACGGGAGGCCAGCAGGCGCGAAGCGCTCAACCTCCGCATCAAGCCGCAGGTGCGCGAATTGATCGATCGAGCCGCGGAACTCGCCGGCAAGAACCGCACGGATTTTGTCCTGGATGCGGCTCGTCGCGCTGCCGAGGACACGCTGCTGGATCGTACCGTTTTTACGGTTAGCCCTAAGGCGTATCGTCAGTTCCTGGCACGCCTGGATGCTCCGCCCCGGCCGAACAAGCGGCTGCTCAAGAGCATGCAGACACGCGCTCCGTGGGAGTGAGCTTGCCTCTTTCGCCTCCCGAACCGCTGACTGACGATCATCAGATTGACAGCTTCGATTCGGGCGAACCGGTACTGGACGACTGGCTTAAACGCCGCGCGCAGGCGAATCAGGCTAGTGGTGCATCCAGGACTTACTTAGTATGCAAAGGCAAGCACGTCGTCGGCTATTACGCCCTCGCCTCCGGCGTCATCGCACAGGCAGGCGTTCCGGGGAAGTTCCGGAGGAACATGCCGGATCCTATCCCGGTCGTGGTCCTGGCCCGGCTGGCGGTGGGACGCAGTCACCAGGGACATGGGTTGGGGCGGGCGATGTTTCGCGATGCGGCGCGACGCGTCGCTCAGGCGGCCGATACCATTGGGATTCGGGGGATCGTTGTCCACGCTATCTCGGAGGAGGCGCGGCGATTCTACATCGCGCTCGGCTTCGATCCCTGTCCTGCTGAAGCGATGACTCTTGTGGTCATCCTTCGGGATCTTCGGGCTACACTTGAATCCGGCTGAGCGATGGCTCTGTTTCTATTATAATGGTGGAAGGCGATCTCAAGGAACGGACATTTGCCGGAGCCGTGCACGCTGAGGCTGTGGATACCGAAAACCCCGTCCGGATTAAAATGAAGGTCTTGGCTTTGGCTTCTTCCCGAATGTCCAAATTATCGGGTCGCGTTGAGAACGCACGGCTTCGCGGCAACCTGTCGTTCGCCAAAAAATGCGTCCTGTGGCTCGCCAATATAATATTCCGTCGACCCATCGCCAGCGGATCTTTTCTTATTCTTCGCCCACCCAAATACCCACGCAATTAGCGCCGCGACCGCCGCACTGGGCGCTCTAGGCCGCAAGTAGCAAGTAGCACGTAATAACGACGTAATAACAATAGGTTAGGTTGCACTCCTGTCGTTTAGCTACGAACCAGGAGGTCGGGAGTTCGAATCTCTCCGGGCGCACCAACTGTTTTTCGTTTCAGCTGGTTAGAAGTACGGTTCGGTTGAACCACATCTTCCACACCAAGACAAACGCTTAACGAGGCACAACTCCAAATGAATCAAATCAATGACCTTGCAGTAACGAATTTGAGCGCTGCGGAAGTCTGCAATGAGGAAAGCCAGACCAAGCCCTACGGCTATCGAAGACAATGTCCCAAAGCACAGCGGCGCGGAACACCAACGAGCGCCACACATTCTGCTGCACGTTACAGAACGTTACCGGAGCCCGATTTCCCCCGGACCGGGTTTTCGGTATCCACAGCGTTCTAGATTCGTGATAATACGTCACGAATCTAGAACGCACCTCTCATTGGGCAAGGACTCGCCGGAATCGCGGGCTGTGCAGCCGCCAGAGCTTGGACGGATCGTAGCCTTCCCGCAAGTCGGCGGTCTCCATCACCGGTATGAGCGGCGCGCAGCCTGAAACTTCTGGAGCCCATTCCCCTGCGCAACGGGAACAAGTGTGAATCGAATTGATCTTCTAAGAACGTCCTCGGCGCGACGGCACGTGGGCGCGCGCCGATCTCGTAGTCGAATTCCAGGGTGATCGGATTTCGGCATAGAGCCATCTTCGACCAGCCGGAATTTACGAGACCACAGGTCCGGCATCTCCGTGGAGATCTTGCGCAACGCCTGGCGGAGCGCCAGGAGATATTCATAAGAATAGCGGCGCCCCTGCTTTTTGTAGAGCTGATCGTCGAGCGTCTCGCAATGGCTGTCGCTCGTTACGTACTTCAAGGTCTTGCGCCAGATGCGGCGGCACAACCTGGTGAACTCCAGCCGGTCATTGACGACATCGATGACGAAGACCTTCCCGGCTGGGTTCTGGTACAAGTCGATGAAGGCGTCGACGACCGCCTCGCGGACGCGGTCACTACCAGGCGTACCGCCTGCGTAATGATGCGCCTGCCGCGGGCGCGGTCGTGTAGCAACCTTTGGATTTGGCGATTGCGCTCGCGATGCGATCCGCATAGCGGATGAACAGCTCTGTGAGCGGTCCGGAGAGGAACGGCCGACGCCGTTTTGCGGGCTCGGGTTCAAGCGTGCCTTTCTAGTGCGACATCAAAGGGCACCTGCTGGGAGAGCACTTCTCGAATATCTGCACCCGGATGCTCGTGCGCGTACTGCCATGCAGTCAGACGCAAGTGTCTGTTCCAATTCCCTGCAGCTCGGCGTGATCCTTCGGGATGTTGATCGGAAGATCCCATTTGGGGCCTATAGGACTCCAGTCTCCATTCCCCTTGGCGATGAGCTGGCCTGATGCTTGCCAACGCGGATGCCGAGAATATTCAGGCAGTAGTCAATGTGCCGCTGCTCGCGGTCTGCGAAGCGACGATCGGGCATAACTGACGCTCCCCTTCATGGCGCACAACCCTGTACGTTCTGAGGCCGGTTCCGTTGACTTTACTTTGAAGCGCTTCTTTACGCGCCTGTTTGGAAAAAGAAAAAGGTCCTGATTGATTTTACCGCAAAGGCAACCGCCCCGAACGTTAACATTGCGGGCGGCTCCAGTGGTTGACGCTTAATCGCCTACACGCTCACTGTCCGGGATCGTGCGCGACATGCTCACGCAGCCAAGGGACAAGCTTGTCGAAGCTGAACTGGTTGGCTTCGTATAGCGCGGCGATGAAATCGCACGTCTCCTGGACGTCCGCCGTCAGCCGCGCGCCGTTGATAGCGAGAAACGTATACGTAGCGGCGAAAGCCGTGCGCTTGTTGCCGTCGATGAAGGCATGGTTCTGCGCCAGGCTCTCCCAGAGCGCGGCGGCTTCCTCGATCAGGTCGGCGTAATAACCGGTCTGCGGCCGGTAGAGGGCGGCTTCCAGCAGCCCTGGGTCTCTGACGCCATGGGAGCCGCCGTAGCGTTCGATCTGGTCGGCATGCATGGCCAGCACTTCGGCCACCGTGAGGTAGTCCGTCATTCAGCGAGCTTTTTGTAAAGCGGGCGGTATTTTTCGTGGCTGGCGAGATAGGCGCCCATGACATGCGAGCGAGGCGTGGCTTTCTTTCGCTTCTCGATCAGGTCGGCGAGGGCCTCGTCTACGAGCGCCTGCAGCTGGCGGCCTTCTTTGTCGGCGAGCGTGCGCACGGCCGACAGGATTTCGGAATTGACCTGAGTGGCGAATTTCTCGCGAGTCTGGGACATAGGACTGCTCTCCTGTTACACTTCCAGGTTATCATGACAAATCATGATACGTCAAGAAACACGATCTAAAGCACTGATCACGTAGTGTCCAAAAACTCGAACGCGGGGAACCTGGTGTTAGTTAGGGGAATCCGAAATGGAAATCCCGGCTCAAGCGTGATGTCGTCCGAGGCCCAAGTGGCGGGGCCAAAGTTTGTTGCACCGCCAGCCAAGTCGGGATGCTATCACGGTGGGTGACAACGGGTTTTGATCGTGAGGGAAGTCCGGAATGGCGTACCTTTTCAATAAACCGAGGTGGTTAGTTTAGGTAGGCGTCCACGAAAAACTGAGGTCCATGGTTTCCGCTCGTTCTTTGATCAGTTCCGCTAATGAGGGCATCTGCCTGGCACCGCTGACTCGGTCCCGGATGTATTGAAAGAAGTTCACTCCCAGTTTCCTGGCTGTACTAAGCAGCGTTTCCATA
>QHXW01000553.1:1275-4926 GCA_003223115.1 Acidobacteriota bacterium | reverse complement strand
AATCGGTTTGAACATATACAAAGGATATTTCGATGCTTGATGGCGTGGCTAGACATCAAAGCCCAGGAAATCCGCGCGGATCAGTGGCGCGTGCAGGCCAGACTCACCGTGGCAAGTAAGAATTAATCGCCAGAATTCAATCCAGAAATTCTCCCGCCCAGCTTGACGTTTCCCGCGCAATGGCTAGGGCTCGCGCCGGATTGTGTTGTCGTGGTCAGGTGCGCCTCCGCGGCAATCTGCCAGCCTAAGGGCGACCTGGTATTCAGGCAAAAGAGCGCCCGGAAAACTCGCATGGCGACACGCGCCAACAGAGAATCGTTGGCCGACGAGGCGGCATTTATCAGAGATTTACCCAGGCAGATCACCATGAGGCGATAGAGGTTAAAGAACGGAAAACCAACGCCGCCCGCATACTTGACATTAAACCCCAAACCACTCAGGAGCGACCGCAGCTTGCCAGGCGTGTAGTGGATGCGGTGGCCAATGTGCCGGTCGAACGCCGACATCGGGCCGCCCGGAACAGTAACCACCAATGTACAGCCAGGCCTCATGTACGCTTTGGCAGCCTCCAGCAGCCCTGCTGGGTCGTCCAAATGCTCCAGTACCTCTGAACACACAGCGTGTGTAGCCCAGTTCTCATGTTGCGACGGGATTTCGGCCGGCCGCAGCAGGTCGCGTTGCACAAAGGTGGCTGAAGGCGCCTTCGAAGCGGCCCTCTCCACACCCGAACGGCTCAATTCCAACCCGAGTATCTCGATGTTCGGAAACCGCTGGAGAGCTTCGGCGGCAAAGTCGCCCTGTCCACTGCCAATATCGAGTAGCCGTACTGGCCCTGCAGCGTCCAGGCGCAAGAGAGAAAATACCAGTTGTCTCCGGAACCCCTGTGCGGGATTGGCGCGCGCCGATTCAGCGAGTTCATTCCAATGCTGGTTCCAATCGTCTCGAACCGTGACCCCCGCGTTCGGCATGGAAGCATTCAGTGTCTCAGCGGCGCGGATTACAGGCAATATTAACTATAGCCAGCATCGCCTCATTATTCAGGAATAACAATATATAGTTTCATTATTCCCAGGCTCTTTTTAAACGATTAGTTCCGTTATTTCGCGTTATAATTCAGAACGAAAGTTGACCCATGTCAGTGCCTGCCCTAGCCGCACAAACCGGGGCTTCAATCGCCAATATCGCCCTGAGGCTACCAAACGCGACGCTTGGCGTCGTGCGTGACGTCGAGCTCAGGATTCCCGAAAACGATGTCGCCGATCCTGAAATTTCAATTGTAATTCCGGCGCTGAATGAACGGCTTACTATTACAGATTTTGTACGCTGGTGCTTACAAGGGCTTGAACAGGCGCACATCGCGGGTGAGGTTCTGATTATCGACAGTTCGACGGATGATACCGCAGGGCTTGCGCTGGCGGCGGGGGCCCGGGTTCTCAAGACACCCAAGCGTGGCTTGGGACGGGCCTATATCGACGCGATTCCCTATATTCGCGGCCGCTACGTGCTTATGGGTGATTGCGATTGCACTTATGATTTTCGTGAATTAGAACCATTTATTGAGAAATTCCGCCAAGGGTGTGAGTTCATCATGGGCTCCCGGTTCCGCGGGTATATAGAGCCGGGTTCGATGCCATGGCTCCACCGGTATTTCGGCACGCCGATCACGACCACCCTCCTCAACATTCTTTACTCGACAAACTTCTCGGACATTCATTGCGGCATGCGGGGGCTGACAAGAGAAGCGCTGTTGCGCATAGATCTGCAGTCGCATTCCTGGGAATACGCGTCCGAAATGGTATTGAAATCGGTCCGCATGAAATTGCAGACCACCGAAGTCCCCACGCGCTTTTTGAAAGACCGTGAAGGCCGTTTGAGCCACCACAAGAGGGTAGGCTGGTTCTCGCCCTGGCACGCAGGCTGGATCAACTTGAAGGCCATGTTCGTGTACGGCGCCGACTTCTTCGTCTACAAGCCGGGCTTGATTCTCCTAGCTGTGGGGCTACTGTTGACGCTGCCGATGACATTCGGACCGATCACGGTCGGCCCCGTGACGTTTTCACTCTACTGGATGCTGCTGGGGCTCACGCTGTCCATTCTCGGCCTACAGAGCTTCTATCTCGCTTGCATCGCTCAGGTCTTGTACGACTACACCGGCGTGGCGAAACGCCGATGGCTCGGGACCTTTCGGTATACCCGTTCGGTGGCGTCGAGTGCCCTGCTGATGCTGGCAGGTGTGGGGCTCGCCTGGCCGCTGATCCGCGTGTACATTGCCAACGGTTTGCGCCTGACGAGTAACGGGCTCGCCGCGACCCACATGGCTGTAACCGCCTTGCTGTTCATCATCGCCGGCTTCATGAATTTCACGTTCATCCTGGTCCTACATGCTGCCTCGCTCCACACAAATCGCAGATATCTGTTCACCGTCTGACGAGCGCCGACGCACACTGCCGCGTGAGGTGCCTGTCACAGGCGACAGCTTAGGCGCCGGGGAAATGATGCCCGGCATCCGCGAAGGCGCGTTTGGTCAAGGGCGCGCGCCCACAGTTGTTGACCGGTTTGGCGTATGGCTTTCGCAGCGGCAGATTCGCCGCTGGGCGCCGAATCTTGAGGGCAAGAGGATCGGTGATTTCGGCTGCGGCTATCACGCCGCATTTGCCCGCACCGCGCTGGATGCTGCGGCAAGCATGCTGCTCGTGGATGTTGCAATCTCGGAAGCACTGAAGGCCCATCCCAAAGTCCACGCCATTGAGGGAATTCTGCCGGATGTGCTGGCCTCCGTGCCACGCGCATCGCTGGACGTGGTCGTTTGCGTTTCCGTGCTGGAGCATTTATGGGACCCCCTGACGGCGCTGCGGGAGTTCCAGCGGATCGTAGCCCCTAGCGGAGTATGTTTCTTTAACGTGCCTTCCTGGCGAGGCAAAGCCTTTTTGGAATATTCCGCCTTTCGGCTCGGGTCAAGTCCCGCGGAAGAAATGAACGATCACAAAATGTACTACGACGTCAGAGACCTTTGGCCTCTGCTGGTGCGCGCAGGTTTTCGGCCAAGAAACATTCGTTGTTTCCGGCACAAGTTCGGCCTGAACACGTTTGCTGTGTGCCGGCCGGGGAACTGAAGCAGACAGCGTGATGGACCGTTATTTCATCGTCGGAGGTGCGGGATTCATCGGCAGTCACTTCACCGACCGGCTTCTGGCGGATTCGGAAACGCAGGCGGTCACAATCTACGACAATTTTTCCTCTGGACGCGAATGGCATTACGAGGAGCACCACCGAGACCGGCGGCTGCGCGTGGTGCGGGCCGACGTCCACGATCTCGCCGCCTTGCGTGCCGCGATGGAAGGCCATTCGGTGGTCATTCATCTCGCGTCGAATCCCGACATAGCGCGCGCAGCCCAGGAACCGGATATTGATTTTCGTGAAGGCACGGCTCTGACGCAGAATGTGCTCGAGGCCATACGGGTTTCGGGTCCGCGGCGGATCCTCTACGCCTCCGGCAGCGGGATCTACGGCGATTTGGGGGAAAAGGAAGCGCACGAGGATTTCGGTCCCTTAACTCCGGTGTCCACCTATGGCGCCAGCAAGCTGGCCGGGGAAGCTTTGATCGCTTCGTACTGTTCCCTGTTCGGTCTGACGGGCTTGGTCTTTCGCTTC
>QHXW01000553.1:0-1237 GCA_003223115.1 Acidobacteriota bacterium | reverse complement strand
GTGACGGCCAGCAGAGCAAGTCCTATATCCACGTAGGGGACGTGGTGGAAGCAGTACTCGCCGCACATCGCAATACCACCAAGGCATTCGAGGCCTATAACGTGGCTACCGGAGACTACATCACCGTCGAGGAGATCGCCCGGCTCGCGGTGGAGTGCGTGGGCCTCGCCCCCGGATCAGTGGTCTTCGAGTTCACTGGCGGAGCGCGCGGATGGAAGGGTGACGTGCCCGTTGTTCGCTTGAATACGGATCGCATCCGGGACCTCGGCTGGAGGTGCTTGTTATCCACGGCCGAAGCGCTCCGGAGGTCGATGCAGGCTATGCTGACGGACGCGCGGCGGCTGTATGGGGACGCCGCATGATCATGACGCGCAGCCCTCTGCGAATCTCGTTAGGCGGCGGAGGGACCGATCTGCCCTCTTATTACCGGGACCACACCGGGTTTGTGATCTCGGCCGCCATCGACAAATACGTTTACATCACGGTGAACGAGGCATTCACACCCAAGATCATCCTGAAATACTCGCGGATGGAGCAGGTCGAACGGGTGGATCAAATCGAGCACCCGATCATTCGGGAAGCGCTCAAGCTGACCGGGGTGAGCGGGCCCAATTTGGAAATCGTCAGCATTTCGGATATCCCGGCCGGCACAGGTCTGGGCTCTTCCGGAACCTTTACCACGGCCCTGCTGCGCGCGCTGCACGCGCTCAATAGGGATTACGTCACGTCGCAGGAATTGGCCGAGCAAGCTTGTCACATCGAGATGGACTTACTGGGGGAGCCCGTCGGCAAGCAGGATCCGTATATCGCGGCGTTTGGAGGTATCGTGTGCTTCCATTTCCTGCCGAACGATCGGGTGGAAGTCGAGCCTTTGCACATGCCGAGTGACGCGCGTGCCAACCTGGAGGATAGCCTGGCGGTATTCTTCACTGGCTATACGCGTTCGGCGTCGCGGATCCTCGAAGACCAAGACCGGCGAAGCAAAGAAAAGGACGCCGAGGTGATCGCGAATCTGGATTACATCAAGAGCCTCGGATATGAATCGAAAGAAATGCTCCAGAAAGGCCATCTGCGCTGTTTCGGAGAACTGATGCACGCCCACTGGGAACATAAGAAGCGCCGCTGCCCCGCAATGACCAATCCGGAAATCGACGAACTCTACAACCTCGGGCGGCGTCACGGAGCGGTAGGAGGGAAGCTCATCGGGGCGGGGGGCGGAGGCTTCCTGATGTTTTAT
>QHXW01000551.1 GCA_003223115.1 Acidobacteriota bacterium | reverse complement strand
CAAGATCCCCAAGCGTGGCCGTAAGATGCCGGCGGTCTCCACCGCAAGACTGACCAGTACCGCGACGCCATCCGGCGCAAACTCGCCGCCTACCATCGCTTCATTCGGATAGCTCTCATCGCGCAAGGGGTCCTTCAATGCATCGCCACGACTGCTCCCGCCCTGGTTTGGTCCAGTTTCGGCTCCTGGCTTTGCACAATCAGACCCGGCATTCCACCTACCGAACTGGTCGAGATGATCGCTCTCCGAAATTCACTCCCCGATTTTCTCATCGCTTCAGGTCCTGGCGACTTGTTCAGGAAATTCCTGCGCGACCGGTTCGATCTAACCAAGGCTGAGGGGCTCCGTCTGGCCTCTTGACCAAGAACGACGTAGTCTCGAGTTATTGAAGATTACACCTAACTTATTTGATTTGCTCCGCCAACTCTAAAATAATCCCCTCCGGCCCACGAACGTAGCATAATTTATAAGCGTTTTCGTAGTTTTGTATCTCACCAAAAAGTTCCGCGCCTTTCTTTTTCAATTTGGCAACAACGGCTTCAATATCTTCAACAGCAAAGGCAATATGCCGGATACCCAGAGTATTTGCCAAAGGACGCGGCATGCCTTTTTCATCCGATGGCATGTAAAATTTTACCAGTTCTATATTCGCCTCACCGTCTGGCGTTCGCAACATTACACATGCCGCTTTAACGTCATGAAGCCCCACTACCCGGTCCACCCACTCGCCTTCCACTTTTCCTTCCCCCTGCATTTCAAGGCCAAAGTCAAGAAAAAACGCTTTCGCGGCAGGAAGATCATTGACGATTATACCCACATGATCTATTCGATGGATCTTCATATCTTATATTCTCGCTGCTCCTGCGCATCCTGCCAAGCCGCGCGCCGCAGCCCAACATCTCAGTATCTTGCGCATACCTCAAGAACGACGAGTTCTTGTTGTTAGAATTGATTCCTTAACTTTACAAGTCAAAATGGCATGCGTCAAGAATCTCGGAATCTCGGAATTATTGACTTCGCCGATTCTTGCGCAGATATTGAGGATATGAAATTGCTTGAACGAGTCCATGCGATCGGTAAGCGTCGCCGCCGCGCCGAAACGACGATTCGCCGAGTGCCCGGGGCGGGTGCGTTAATGATTCTACGCTGGGCGTGAGTGGCCGGCGAGGAGCGTCCTCGCGACGCCCCGGAACGGGTCGGCCGGCGATTTCGCAGTGCATCAACAACCGCGATGATCGGAGTCAAGTTCAACCCCGCGGTCTAGGCAAAAATAGTCAACCGATCGGTTGATCTTCGTGGGGGCGAAGTGTGACATACAAGATTTCTTGCCAGCATGATTGCAGTTGCGATTTACGCTTTTGGCGGTATCCGGACGGTCGGAGTGTTGCTCGGTTCACAGCATGCCGCCTTTGAAGCTGAAATTGTGCCTGCGTCGCGGGCGCTCCGTGTCGAAAGCCGTTCAGGACGGCGGGCTTTGGTTGGTCTTCGGCAACGACAGCGTATTCTCAGAGGCGCCAACGGCGCTTCAGTTGGACGCTGACGCCCTCCTCTATCGGCCACCGGCGGCCTTGGCCGCGATGGACCTATTTCCGATACCTTTGGCCGACGGACATGCTCGGCTCCTATGTTGATCTTGAAGTTTTCTACCAGTAGGTCTGGCAGCAGTTCGAAAAATATCCGGAGTACCGGGGTAAGACCGCCTACCTATTCGTGGGCGATGGTTTGGACCAGATGCTGGTCGTCGCTCCAACGGATTTCTTATCGAAGCTGCCACCCCGCGCCTGTGTCTTTGGCCCGGATCAACTTGCTTATGAAAGACTGGCTGTCGCTCTCCTAAGGGTTGCCCCCAAGCTGGCGCGAAGGAGCGCTGGCGCGTCACCGTGAGCGTTGACAACTAGTATTTTTCTATGATAGCGTTGCCCACAACAAGAACCTGTTGAGGTAGTGCTCACAATCTTGGCGTCCGGCCAACAAATAGGAAGGAATGGACCATGTGCTGTGCACGATTTCGCGGCTTGCTCGCGGCAGCTTATGTTCTCCTCTGCCTGACTTTCACGCTTTCAGCCCAAGTGGACACCGGCACAATCCTTGGAACCGTCGTCGATGCGACGGGAGCCGTAATCCCAGGCGCTAAAGTGACCATTCGGAACGAAGGAACCGCCTTCACACAGTCAACCACCAGTTCGGCCTCGGGTACTTATGTTTTTGCTGCCTTGAGGATCGGAACATATACGGTGGAAGCGGAACGAGAGGGGTTCAAGAGGCAACGCAGGGCCGGCCTGGAGCTAAACATCCAACAGCAATTGGTCGCCGACTTTACTCTTACTATTGGCGAAGTAAGCAGTGAGATCGAGGTCACGGCAGCTGCGCCGATTCTACAGACGGAAAGCGGGTCGGTCGGGCAGGTGGTGGGGAGCCAGACCGTCAACGACCTACCGCTTAACGGTAGGAACTATACGTTTCTGGCGCGCCTGGTACCGGGTGCAACCGTAGGCCAACCCGAGGGCCGAGGGTTGAATGCGAACGGATGGTTTACGGCGAACGGCACGCGTCCGGCACAGAACAACTACATGCTGGACGGCATCGACAACAACACGAACGATGTGGATTTTCTCAGTGGCGCCGCGTACGTTGTGAAGCCACCGATCGATGCCATCGGGGAGTTCCGGCTGCAGACCAACTCGTTCAGCGCGGAGTTCGGACGCGCGGGTGGGGCCGTGTTGAATGCTACCTTGAAATCCGGCACGAACCAGATCCATGGCAGCGCCTGGGAGTTCTTGCGCAATGGCAAACTGGATGCGACGGATTTCTTTCTGAATGCCGCCAGTCAGAAAAAAGGCGCGTTCAAGCAGAATCAGTTTGGCGCCACCGCTGGCGGGCCAATCATCAAGAACAGGACTTTCTGGTTTGTGGATTACGAGGGAACGCGGATCCGGCAGGCCGTGCCGCTCACCGGTAACACCGTGCCAACGGCGGCCGAAGTAGCCAGTGGCTTCACGAACTTCTCCGACCTCATCTCCCAGCAAAGCGGTTCGAAAACCGATGCCCTCGGGCGCTCCTATCCGCTGGGGACGATCTTCGATCCGGCAACCACGCGCAGCGTCGGGAACGGACAATACGTGCGCGACGCGTTTCCTGGCAACATCATTCCGGCGAATCGCCTGGATCCGAACGCGATCAAATTGCTCAGTCTCTTCCCGGCGCCTACCCAGGGAGGGCTTTATAACAACTACAACGTAAACCGGGGCTCAACAACCGACGTCAACGCCTTCGACGTCCGCGCGGATCAATATTTCTCGTCGAACGATCAGATGTTCGCGCGTTACAGCTGGTCCAATAGCCCCAGCTTCCTGCCTGGTCCCTTCACCGGCTTCGCCGACGGTGGCGGGTTCAATCAGGGTGACCAGAGTGTGGCCCCCATGGGGGCGGCGTTGAGCTACACCCATACGTTCAACCCAACGCTCATCAATGAGGCGCGCATCGGGTTCAATCGCGAGCGCACCACGCGAATTCAGGCGTACGGCAACGACACGAGCGACATTCCCGACAAGTTCGGCATCAAAGGTATTCTGCAAACGCCAGGCAACGGGGGCCTGCCTTATTTAGGCATAGGTGGGCTGAGCCAGCTTGGCTCATCGGAGTGGCTCATTAGCGACCGGTTCAGCAATACCGTCCAGTTTACCGAGAACCTCACAAAGATCTACAGTTCGCATACTTTCAAAGGGGGATTTGAAGCGCAGGAAATCTATTTTCCGTGGATTGCGCCGCCCTATTCCCGAGGAGGTTTTGACTTCAATGGCCAATTCACCTCGATCCCGGAAAATGGCGACGGCAGCACAGGCCGTGCACAATTTCTTCTCGCGCCCACACAATCGACAGTTGCGGGTGGCGTGAATCAGCTCGGTGGCGCGGACTCTGTCGCTGCGTCGAACTTTGGCGGCGTCGCGGCGCAGCGCTCTTACCGTGGCGCTTACTTCCAGGACGACTGGAAAGTTTCACGCAAGTTGACGTTGAATCTTGGCGTACGCTGGGATTGGTTCAGCCCTACCGGCGAAAGGTACGGGGCGCAGGCTAACTTTGTCCCGGCGGCGCCCGGCCAGGCTCAATACATCATCCCGGCCACCCGGCAGGGTAAGCCGGAGCTATCGCCAAGCTTCACGCAATTGCTTCAAAAAGACGGGATCAATCTCCTTTACTCGAACAAGGACGGCGGTTCGGGGTTGAGCCAGGTGCAGAAGAACAATTTCGCGCCGCGTTTCGGATTTGCGTACCAGGTTACGCCAAAGCTGGTGGTGCGAGGCGGCTACGGCATCTATTTCGGGGCATTCGAGAACCGTGGCGGTTATCCGAGTCTCGGATATAGCTACCCGTTCCAGTACTCCTTCAACTTCCCGGCTCCAAACTCGGTGGCACCCGCAACGTATCCGAATGGCACGATCGCCACACTGGAAAACGGTCTTTCCAGCATTCCGCTCGATCCGGGATTGGTGAATGCTTCAGGGCTCACTCTGCGCGGGATCCAACTGCATTACAAGACGGCCTACGTGCAGAGTTACAACCTGACGGTGCAATATCAGATCACTGCCAACGACTCGTTAGATCTCGGTTACGTTGCTTCGCTCAGCCGCCATCTCGAGACCTTCGTAGGAACGAATTTGCAAAGCGTGTTGCTGCCGCCCGGTACCGATCCCCAACCCTACGTTCCATTCCCCGACTTCGCGCGCGGCTCTGCCTTTGCCGACACGATTGGCACTGCGAACTATCACTCGCTGCAAGCCAAGTATCAGCGTCGCTTTGCGAATGGTCTGGCTGCTCTGGTGTCATACACTTTTTCCAAGACCCGGACCGATGCGGGCGATCTGCTGAGTGGAGGCAATGTCGATGGTGGCCGCGCACCTGACGTCCCCGGCTGGGGAATAAAGAAAGACATGGGGCTAGCGCCCTTTGATATCCGCCAGGCTTTCACCGCCAGCGGCAGCTATGACCTGCCAGTCGGCAAGGGCAAGCGCTTCATGGCCGGCGGCTCGCGATTCGCCGAGATGTTGCTGGGCAACTGGAGCACGAACTGGATTCTCACACTGTACACCGGACAACCCCAGACCATTGACTGCACGCAGACGACAGGCGCCGGAACCGGTTGCTTCGCCTTGTACACGGGCGAGAATCCATATGGCGGCTCGCACAACGTGTTGCAGTTCTATAATCCTGCCGCTTTCAAGAATCCGCCGCTGGTCACTCAGGTGGGGCAAACAGATTTCTCACCCTTGGGCGGCGGCAATACCCAGGTTTCCGGGCCACCGTTGAAAAGACTGGATTTCTCACTCTTCAAATCATTTCCGATCGGCGAGCACCGGCGCATTGAGTTCCGCGCGGAGTCGTTCAATCTGACCAACACTCCTGCCTTCGCCCAGCCCGGGAATACGAATTTCCAGGATAAGGCCAATTTCGGGGCAATCTACTCGACACGGGATCAGCCTAATGATCCGCGGGAGCTCCAGTTTGCGCTAAAGTTTTATTTCTAAGGGTTGATCCGCAGGGCAGCCTTCGCCGGCGCCGTCCTGCGTGCATCCCATGGTCATGCAGTGCGCAAACGCCAGTCGGGTGCTTCTCTTTTCGGGCGCGTGGTTCATGCTCCTCGCTGGTGTTTCCCCGGCTCAGGTTGCACGGACCGAAAGCATCCTGCGTGAAGAGCTCCGGTTACAGCCAGCCAGCTTCGAGACCAACCGCGCCCTGGGCGAGTTTTACATTGAGCAGCACAATTTGAAGGCCGCCATCCCCTACCTGGAAAAGGCCCGGCAAATCGACCCGGCGCACTACGACAATGCATACGACCTGGCTCTGTCGTATCTGCAAACGGGCATGACCGCGCAGAGC
>QHXW01000550.1 GCA_003223115.1 Acidobacteriota bacterium | reverse complement strand
GGCAACGGCACCGACGAACCGACTGGGACAGGCTCCGGATTCGCCATTGCCAGCCAGACAGATCTGCTTGAGAGGGTCTGTGGTGCTATAGAAGGCAAGAGGCGTGCCGACATACGGATCGGCGAAGCGGACATCCATGGTGATGATGTGGTCGCCTGATGTGAATGTGTGACGCTGCGGCTCGCCTGCCATCGCCGTTAGCACCATGGAAACCAGTGAAAAGAGGAGCAATCTCATGGTCCGAGCCTCCAACGCCGGCTATCTGAAACCAAACCTGCCGCGCTCGAAATCGAAATCTGCGCCCTTCAAGGCCAGGACTCGGACTCCGAGCACTCCGTCAATCCCGGACGGATAGTCGTCGACGGGCGCCTCGGACATAAACCCCTCGACGCGTTCGAAGGTCGTTCCACCTGCATCGAGAGGCGGCAGGGACACGCGATCCAGCCGTGAGGTCCCCGAAATGTGATACAGCAGCTTCTCGCCGTGGACAGGCAAGCGTGGGAGTCTGTCGCGTATGCGCCGTTCGAACAGGACGAGGCGCCTGCTGCCAGTATCCACAAGGAGGCGAAGGGGTCGACCACCGAGCGTGAGTTGCACGGTCAAGACCGAGGGGTGACCTCCAACCGAACCGTCGGCTCGCGCGCCGTCAGTGGTCCGAACACCACCTCTCGCGTTTCATAGTCGATGCTGAAGCTGCTGCGCGCGAGCACGTCCAGCCCGATGATGGCGTCCACGCCGTGAAGGAAGGACAGATCGCGGACGCTGGCCGTCACAGTATCCGCGTGCAGCGGAGCGAGACGGATGCTCGGCAGCACCGTTTTCAGGACACGGCTCTTCTCTCCGAACGCTACGATTTCGCTTTCCCGGACGTTTACGCCGAGCTTCTTTGCGATCCGCCGGTCCACCATGCTGGGAATCGACCCCGTAGTCAATGAGAAGATGCAGCCGTACGAGCGGCCAATGGCGCCAGGAACGACCACCTGATATCGCTCTCGCAACTCGAACTTCAGGGGAATGGGACCCTGCTCGCTGCTCGTGCCTGCCCCGTGCGGGAGCATGCGCGCGGCTACATAAGCCGAGAGTCCTGAAAAGCCGTATACTCGGATCTTGCCTTCAGGAGCAGGCTGGTTAGCTTAGCTAAGGAGACTTCAGTCGGGGTGCTGGCCGTTAGTGTTGTGGGCCCGATTGGAAATCCAGCAAACCAAACCATGAGGGAGATTGCGGCGAGTGTGTTTCTGTTGCGGCACACCATGCCGCAGATCATGCCCTGACTCGGCAAGTTCTCCGGAACCAATCGAATCAAGAATGCCACTTGACATCTGGCATACATTTCAGTATCTTCTGTCATGACAGAAATTAATGAAATAAGGCCATGTCGCAACTGAATACAGCGAAAAAACAATTTGTCCTTCACTGGGGCGAGATGGGAGCACGCTGGGGTATCAATCGCACCGTCGCTCAGGTACATGCGCTCTTGCACGTTTCCGCAGAACCGCTTACTGCTGAAGAGATCGCGACCATGCTGAGCGTCGCCCGCTCGAACGTCAGCACCAGCATTCGCGAACTGCAGGCTTGGGGCTTGGTGCGGCCCGTACACGTGCTTGGCGATCGCCGGCAGCATGTTACGTCCATCAAGGATGTTTGGGAGATGTTTCGTATCATCGTCGACGAACGCAAGAAGCGGGAGATCGACCCGACAATGGACCTGCTGCGGCAATGCATCAGCGAATTGGACAAGAACAGTGTCGCCGATACGCACACTCGGGAACGGCTTCAGGATCTGTACCAGTTTTTTGCCGCGATCGACGCCGTATATACCGACGTCCGCAAACTTCCCGTCGGGACGTTACGAGGGCTAATGAAAGCGCGCGGCGCGTTTCGCCGGATACTTTCAGGCAGGCAGAGCAAGTCCGGGGAGCCGGCAAGGATGTAATGTGGCAGCTTTTTTGCCTCTAGTACAGAAATAACTGTCAGCACGGGCCCTGACCAGTGGACCGTAGCTACAGAAAGGGAGATTTATGAGCGCATCCAGTCTGTTTCTCGTCGGGATCGGCATTACCTTATTGATGTCGTTGACGGTCGTGATCTACTTGATGAACCCGCTGCGCAAGATCCTGACAGAGCTCTGTGGGACGCGCGAGCGCGCCGATTTCTGGCTGGCGTTCTCGAACGTCGCATTGATGCTTACTCCGCTGATTTTCGCCGCGTCACGCACGCCGGATCCGGGCGGCAACCTGGTCATTGAGATTGCCACGCAATTGAAATGGGCCTTTATCGGATTGCTGACCGCGCTGATGATCATCGGTTGGGTGATTAGCCGGTTCATTCCGCGACATGCCGCGACGTCAACCCCTGTTGTCCCGCAGCAATCCGGCAGTGTAGCAGCCTGAAATGCCTGAAGGCCGGCCGCTGCTGGAAGAGTAGGCGGAGTTCAATCTCTGCGCCTCGGTGTCTCGGCGTTGAACGGTCATGTACCGGTTAGCGATCCCCATGTTAACGCCAAGGCTCTTCACTGGAATCGGCCGCCGCCGATCACAATCCAAGAAATTTCGAAGCGCCTGAATTACCAGAGCGTTGTCCGCGCGCCAGTCTTCCACGGATCACCCTTCTGCTATTCATCAATACGGTGCCCGGCGGCCGTGAAGAA
>QHXW01000022.1 GCA_003223115.1 Acidobacteriota bacterium | reverse complement strand
GCAGGCAACTCGTCAATCTCGCGAGTGTCCGTATTTTGGTTCTGGATGAGGCCGACCGGATGCTGGACATGGGCTTCCTGCCCACGATCAAAAAGATCATGGCGGCCATACCCACCGATCGCCAGACGCTGTTCTTCTCGGCGACGATTGAAACTTCGGTTAAACACCTGGTAGAGACGCACGTGCGAAACGCGGTGCGCGTTGCCGTCGGTTCGACTACGAAGCCGATCGAGAAGATAGATCTGCATCTTTACGAAGTGGAACAGGATCGAAAGCTGGGGCTGCTCGAAAGCATGTTGCGCGAGGAGGAGGGTTCTTTCCTGGTATTCGCCCGTACCAAGCTCGGCGCCGACAGGCTGTCGAAGAAGCTCTCGCGCGGAGGCGTAAAGAGCGCGGCAATCCACGGCGACCGCAGCCAGAACCAGCGCAATCACGCGCTGCGCGGGTTCCAGGAGGGACACTATCGGGTGCTGGTGGCGACCGATGTCGCAGCCCGCGGGATACACGTGGAAGGGATCTCTCACGTGGTGAATTATGATCTTCCGCAAGTCCCGGAGGACTTCATACACCGAGTTGGCCGCACGGGTCGCGCAGGCGCGCGCGGAACGGCGTCCACTTTCGCCACGCGCGCCGAACGCGCGGACATTGCGCACATCGAGCGAACACTGGACACCAGGCTGGAACGGCGCCAGGTATCGCCGGACGTTTCCCGCGAGCAGAAACAAACCGCCGCGGTGATCGTCATTCCTTCCAACTCGCACCGGCCACAAGGGCGTGTCAGGTCGTTCGGGCCCAGACGCAACGCTCGCAGAGCCTGATGCTGGCAGCCGGCAGAGCCGAGGTTATGCGACCTCGGGCTCACCGCCTATTTCCTGGCCCTCGTGAAACCAGAGGCGCCCTCGCACGCGGACCGTCTGTCCCGGTGCGCAGTCGGGCAGCAGGGGATCGGAGTGAAGCAGGGAACTGGAGGGTTCGCCCACACACGGCCGCAATCTTGCCAGGACGTGAGGATCCACCGATCGCCGTCGCGCGCTCCAGCGAGGGGCTTGCGCAGAACCTTATTGTCATTGGTCTGCGCGTTGAAGCTGGAAGCGCCCTTTAACAGGACGCAAATCTGAGCGCGAATCGACGTGAGCGGTTGCGCCGTGGCATTTTCCAGGGACAGTCCCATCTCGACCACCTGCTCGCGCGGTTCGATGGAAGCTCCAATCGCAACACCATTGGGCAGCACCCAGTGTGATGCCAGGCCGCCCGTCGGCAGCCGCCGCCAATCCACATTTTCGATCGTAATGTTGCGGTCGTTCCAGATGGTGGGCACATGAGTGTGCGCCAAAAACAGCAGGCCGAGATTCGTAAAGATCGCTTCAGGCAGGTCAACCACGACGTAGCTCGCCGGGTCCCAGGGCAGGAAGATGCTGGCTTTGGTGCCGCGCATCGGTTCGATCGCGCCATCCAGAAATCCGATCCGTGGATGTCTGCCACCCGGATAGGGTCGAACGGCCAGCGCCCTGGTTTCGCGCGGCGCGGGCTCGGATGCCGTCCTACTCTCCACGTCAGGCTTCGGTTCGCCGCACACCAGCGCTGCCTCGGCGCTTGTATAGTGATGTGCGCGCATGCCGGCGATCCAGTACGGCAGATCGGCGCGCGTGGCTTCCACTTCCACCGGTAATGTCAGCTTGCCGTCCTGCGGCAGTGGAAACCGCGTTTGCTCCATGGGATCGTGCGGTGGGTGAGTGAGATCCACGAAGGGCTCCAGGTCGCGCATCGCGAGCACGCGGAATTGGTGCTTTTTTAGATGAGCCATGTACCGCTCGAAACTCTCCGGCGGTGTGTGGACCCATGGGTGGGCGCGGTCTGGGACGCCGTGGAACTGCAAGATGACGGCTTGTCCCTCTCGGGCCTCGGTCAGGACGCGCTCGAAATGCTCGAAAGTCCAATTCGGGTAGGCGTCGCCGGTGGAAGGAATCAGCAGGGGATGATGTTTGTGCGGGTCAAACGCCGCACCCACCTGCAATTCGCCGTACTCGACTTCAGGGGACAGACCGCGCCTTGCAAACCGGAAGCCGGCGTCGCGCAGGACGCGAAATGCTTCGGGCCCGAAACCGTTACCGCAGTAGGCGAAACTCACCGGACGCGGTACACCCACTTTTTCGAGCTCGTTCTGGGTCAGCGCGAGTTCGCCGGCTAAGTGGCTCGCACCCCTCGGCGTAGAGTAGTTTGCGTGCGTCCACGCGTGATTGCCGATTTCAAATCCGAGCCCGTGGATCTCGGCAATTTCGCGCCACGTCATGAAATTCGCGGTGTCGTCCATCCAAAGATGCGTCACAAAGAAGGTCGCTCGGAAGGTCAGGTTCTTCAAGAGTGGTGCGACGAAAGTACAGTGCGATTTCACGGCATCGTCGAATGTGAGAATCACGGTCTTCCCGGGGATCTGAATCGCGCCAGTTACGCGACTCGCGACCGCCAGGGCGGACGCCGCGACCATGAACTCCCGCCGGCTGTTGATGAATTTCACAGATCTAGAGTATGCCGTTTTGTTTGGGACATCCAGTCGAGGCCTTTTGGCGGCGCACAGGGCGCACAGCTGGGTCATTTAGAAGAAATTCTGCGTATTATATTATGTTGCTCACAATCCCCCCGCGGCAGATCCCGGATTGTTTGACCAAATCCACGAGAAAAACGCGGTCACGCTCGTGCTGTCAGACGGTCCTTTTGACGCGAAGGTGGTAAGGCGCGAGCCTGAACCTTACGGTCAGGCTGAAGAACACAACGAGGACTTGTGGTCAGCGCAAATCGCTTGTCGCAGTGTCGCGCAGCGATGTTCAGGATATCGTGGATAGGCACTCCGTCGTACCAAGGCCGGATACGTCCGACTCAGGGCAATGTCTTGGCAAGCTCATGTTAGGAGCGCTGTTGGCTGTCGAGGCGTAATGGAGGCGACCCAAAGCGAGCCACCTGGGCTTCTTGTTCTGGCTGTCGGCTGGATCGCTGCAGCCGTTTGCTGTCACGAACCTCCCCGGCCGCGTTATGGAATTTTCACCGGTCGGATTGTCCTGCCCCAGCCGTGAAAGTGCAGATTGCGTGTGGAATAAGGATCGCTTTGGGGCATTCGGCGATGAGCAGGGGGTATGCCGTGCCGCCTGGCACCGAAAACAACGCACATCGCTCTAGAAAACAGGCCTGCTGATGATTGACCGGCACGCGATGTGATGTCGATCTCCGGGCGCGCATATTACTATTACAATAGGCCATAGCCTATTGACAAAGGCTAAAATAATAGGTCATAGTCTATTAAATGGCAATTTATAATAGGCTATAACCTATGAATAAGCCCCGACTTGCTGCTCAGTCCCGCTTGCGTCTCGATGAACGTTTCAAGGAACTGGGCCCGGCAAAGCGCTACGCTTCGCCCGTCCGCGGATGGATCAAGGCCATCCGCGAGGCTCTCGGCATGTCAACGGCGCAGCTGGCGAAACGGCTGGGAATCAAACAACCTTCCGTGTTCGAGCTCGAACAATCCGAAGCCAAGGGCACCATTGAGCTGGCGACCTTGAGGCGCGTGGCCGAAGCGCTCGATTGCACTCTTGTTTATGCGCTCGTGCCCAACAAATCGCTCGAGGCGATCGTCAGTGACCGGGCGCGCGCGTTCGCGCGGCGGCGGCGGGAACCGGTCGAGCACTCCATGCTGCTAGAGGATCAAAAGGTGACGGCGAAGGACACCGAAGCGGGGCTTGACGAGATAGTCCGCGAAACGAACCCGCGGCTCTTCTGGGATTAGACGGTGAGCGACCTTTTCGGTCAGCCGGACGATGCCGCCACCCCGCTAACGCCGGAGGAAATGCGCGAGCTGATTCCCGCGCATATTGCCTATCGCCGTGAGTTGAACGCAGCGGAGCAGGAGAACATCTCGCGCGCGCAGGACTGGGCGCTCGGGCGCAACCGTGACCGGCTGAGCGAGAAATTCGTCAAGGACCTGCATCGGCGATGTTCGGCGATGTATGGCGCTGGGCCGGTAAATTCAGAACAAGTGAACGCAATATCGGGATTGCCTTCTTTGAGATTCCCGTGGCGGTGCGCCAACTGCTCGACGACACGAAAGCATGGATCGAATACAAGACCTATCCACTCGACGAGATCGCGGTGCGCTTCCATCACCGGCTGGTGCAGATTCATCCATTCCGGAATGGCAACGGCCGCCACGCCCGCCTCATGGCCGACCTTCTGGTGATGAGGCTTGGGCATGAGCGGTTTTTGTGGGGACGGAGAGTTTGCGCGATGTTGGCGCAATGCGCCAGCGCTATATTTCCGCCCTGCAGGCCGCCGAAAATCATGACATCGGTCCGTTGCTATCGTTCGCGCGGGAATAGATCCACCCGTCCATCAAAGCGTACTGCCGCCGGTCGCGACGGCGCCGATACGGAAAAACATGATCGGCAGCCGTCCCTACTGCCAGCCGCCACCGAGAGCTTTATAAAGTTGCACGACACTATTCAGCTCGTTCAGCCGGATTTGCGAGAGTGACAGCTCGGCCTGAAACAGGTCGCGGTCAGAATCCAAAGCATTCAGCAGGGTATCAACGCCACCACGATAGCGGATGTACGCGAGCCGGGTCCGATCCTGTAGTGCGGCCACCAGCAGTCCCTGTTGCACGCGGCCTTCCCTCACGCGTTGATGAGCGATGAGCGCGTCGGAGACCTCGGTAAAGGCAGTTTGAATGGTCTTCTCGTACTGGATCAAGGCGCTCTCGCGCAAAGCCTGCGTCAGCTTCACATTCGACTTGAGGCGCCCAGCCGTGAAAATGGGCTGCGTAACTTGCGGCGTAAAATTCCAGATGGCGCTGGGTCTACTGAATAAGGTCGCGAGCTGCGTACCCTGCCCACCCAGAAATCCACTCAGGCTGATTTGCGGAAAGTACGCAGCCTTTGCGACGCCGATCTCGGCATTCATGGCGATCAGATTTTGCTCCGCCGCGCGAATGTCCGGCCGGCGCTCCAATAGAGCCGAAGGCAAACCGGCGGGCACATTGGGTGGCATCTCCTGTTCCGTAAGGCTCCGTCCGCGCAAGACCTCGCCGGGGTTCTTCCCCAACAGCAGGCTGATCTGATTTTCCGTCTGCTCAATCTGTTGTCGCAGGGCCGGAATTATCGCCGCCGCGGTGTACACAAGTTGCTCGGATTGGCGCAAGTCGAGCAGCGTCGCGACGCCTCCGGACTGGCGGTTCTTGATGAGAGACAGAGAATCGAGGCGCGTGGCCAGTGTGCGCTGGGAAATCTCCAGTTGATAATCCAGCTCGCGCAGGCTGAAGTAGTAGTTTGCAACGTCGCTCACCAGCGTAGTGATTACGGCTTTACGATTTTCTTGCGCAAGGAGCAGATTGGCTCGAGCGGCCTCGGTGGCGCGCCGCAACCGGCCCCAGATGTCCAGTTCGAATGACAGCAAGCCGAGTGTAGCTTCGCCAAACGTGCGATTTTGGGAGGGAACGAACGACGCAGGCAGAGACGTAGCTCCGTTCCGGGAGATGCGGTTGGTAGAAATGTCCGCGCCGGCCCCCAGGTTCGGAAATTGATTGGACCGCGTGATTCCGAGATTGGCGCGCGCCGCTTCTACGCGGGCCGCCGCATCCCGCAGGTCGTAATTCTGCGCCAGAGCCGTCCGTTCCAACTCCTGCAACTTCTCATCCTTGAAGACCTCCCACCATTTGAGGTCGGCAAGTGATGCCGGATCGCTAGCGGCCGTTGGAGCCGAGGCGCGAAATACATCTGGTGTCTGTATCGGGGGCCTGTGGTAGTTGGGTCCTACGGTGCATCCGGCGAGTAGGACCAAGGCCAGAGGCGTCGCGATCCGCAATTTCCGCATGTCAGTCTCCCTCCGCCGGGGCCGGGCTTGGCGGCACGATGACCGCTGAGCCTCTGGTGGCGCCTGAGACCTTCTCCACAACATAGAAGATTACTGGGACAAGGAAGATGCCGATCACGCTTGCGGCCAGCATGCCTCCAATCACGGTTGTTCCCATGATCTGGCGCGCGACGGATCCGGCGCCGGAAGCCGTCCACAACGGCAGGCAGCCTAGAATAAACGCAAAAGAAGTCATCAGAATCGGCCGCAACCGTAAGCGGGCCCCTTCGAGCGCGGCGTCGACCAGATTCTTACCCTTCTCGAACTCGTCCTTGGCGAACTCGACAATCAGAATCGCGTTCTTGGCCGCCAGTCCGATGAGCATGACCAATCCGATTTGCGAGTACACATCGCTTTCGATTTGTACCTGGTAAGCCGGGAGAAATGCTGAAAGCAAGACGCGACGCAACCAGAGCAGGGCGAAGGCGCCGAATATCGCGACGGGCGTGCTCAACAGAACACTGAACGGCAGAGACCAACTTTCGTACAGGGCTGCAAGGATGAGGAAAACGAAAAGCAGTGAGAATCCGAAGATCACCGCGGGTGGTACGCCTTGCTGCGCCTTCTTCTCCTGGAACGACATGGCCATGTAGTCATAGCCCATCTCGGGCGGCATGGTCTGATCGAAAACCTCCTCGAGTGCCTGCATGGCCTGCGCGGAGCTATAGCCCGCTGCTGCTGCGCCGTTGAGTTGAGCGGACCGATACATGTTGTAGCGCATGGTGAATTCCGGGCCGGCACGAGACTCGATCTTCGTCAGCGCGGAAAGCGGAACCATCTCACTTTTGTTGTTCCGCACGTAGAACTGGCCGACGTTTTCGGCCTTGGTACGGTACTCGCCTTCAGCCTCGATGTAAACCTGCCACTGGCGGCCGAAGCGGTTGAAGTAGTTTACGAACAGCCCGCCCATGAAAGCCTGGATGGAGCGGTAGACATCGCTGATGGGCACCCCTTGCTTCAAAACTTTGTCTTCATCCACATCGACGAACTGTTGGGGCACGCTCGGAAGAAAGGTCGTGCTCAAACCGGCGATCTCAGGACGTTTGCGGGCGGCCGCCAGGAAGGTGTTTAGGTTGGCTGCCAGGAACGGTACATCTTTGCCGGCGCGGTCCTCGAGAACAAACGTGAATCCGCCGGAAGTTCCCACACCGGGAATCGCCGGGGGGGAGAAATCAAAGGCAACACCTTCCGGAAGCTTGCTCAGTTCCGCGTTCAGCCGCTGCTTGATGACTTGAAACTGTTCCTCTCGCGACTCGCGGTCTTTCCAGTCCTTCAAGGTCACGAAGAAAAAGGCGTTGTAGCTGGTCCGCACCAGGCTAAGCAAGCTGAAGCCGACAATACTGGTGGTGTGCCGGACGCCCGGGCTGTGGGCCAGGACATTCTCCACCTTCCTCGCAACTTCGTCGGTGCGCTGCAGGGATGCCGCAATAGGGAGCTGGAGATTGACGTAGAAGTAGCCTTGATCCTCATCGGGCAGAAAGCTCGAAGGCACTCTGCTACTGAAGAATCCCGCCGCTATGCCGAAGACCACCAGCATTACCAGCGCCACGGCGCTTTTCTGGATGAGAGCTCCCGACCACCGGACATAAGTCTCAGTGGCGCGACCGAAGACCCGGTTGAACCAATTGAAAAACTTTCTGAGCAGGCCGTGGCTTTCGGTTTTCGGCTTGAGCAGGAGCGCCGCCAGCGCCGGACTCAGCGAAAGAGCGTTGAACGCCGAAAGGATCACGGAAATTGCGATCGTCACGGCGAATTGCTGGTAGAGCCGTCCGGTTATGCCCGGAATAAAAGCCGTTGGCACGAACACCGCGGACAGTACCAGCGCGATGCCGATTACCGGACCCGAGATCTCTTCCATGGCTTTCAATGCCGCTGCCTTGGGAGCAAGACCCTCTTCAATATGAAGTTCCACGGCCTCCACCACAACGATTGCATCATCCACCACCAAGCCAATCGCCAGGACCAGACCGAAAAGAGACAGCGTGTTGATGGAAAAACCGAAGAGCGGGAAGAAAACGAAAGTGCCGACTAAGGAGACCGGGACTGCCAGCAGAGGAATCAGCGTGGCGCGCCAGCCCTGTAGAAAGATGTAGACCACCACGATCACCAGGACAATCGCGACGGCGAGTGTGATGATGATCTCCCGAATTCCCTCGGTGACGGCATGCGTCGTATCGAGTGAAATGTCGTAGTCTATGTCGTCCGGAAAACGCCTCTTGGCCTCCTCCATCAGTTTGTTGACGCCGGCCGCTGCCTCTACGGCGTTGGAGCCGGGTAACTGGTATACCGCGATTACGGCGCTCGGCTTCCCGTTAAAGCGGCCAACAATCGTATAGTCCTGGGACCCGAGTTCCACTCGCGCCACATCTTTCACGCGAACGATGCCGCTGTCCGGCGTTTCACGGACCACGATCTGCCCGAACTCTTCGGGCGACGTTCGTCGGCCGCGCGCGCGAACCGAGTACGTATACTCTTGACCTTTGGGGGCTGGCTCGCTGCCGACCTGACCGGCCGGATTCACCGTGTTTTGGGTTTGGATTGCGCTGACGATCTCGGGCACCGTAATGCCGAGCTTGGCCAATTGATCGGGCTTGACCCAGAGTCGCATCGCATATTGGCCGGCGCCGAAAACCTGGACGCTGCCGATGCCAGGGACCCGCGTAAGCTGGTCATTGAGGTTGATGTAGGCGTAGTTGGCCAGGAATTTCGCGTCGTAAGATCCGCGGGGTGAGTTCAGGCTGATCAGAATCAGCGGCGCGGTAAGCGTCTTCTGTACCGTGACTCCAAACGCGTTGACCTCCGCCGGAAGCTGAGAAGCGGCGAGCGATTGGCGCATCTGGGCAAGAATCAGATCGGTGTTCGGATCCGTCTTTACGTCGAAATCCACGATCATTCTCATCTCGCCCTTGGCCGTGGCGTTCAGCGAGTACATGTAGTTCATGTTGTCCACACCGCTCATTTGCTGTTCGATGGGTGTGGCAACCGACTGCTCGATGGTCTGCGCATCGGCGCCCGTGTACACGGCCGATATTTGAACTTCCGGCGGAGCAATCGAAGGAAAAAGAGCAATCGGAAGGCCCGCGATGCTAACCGCGCCCACGATCACCATCAGGATGGCGATGACCATCGCCACGATCGGACGGCTGATGAAGAACTTGGACATGGGAGCTACTTTCCCAAGGCTTCCGCGGACGCCGCAAATGGTCTCGGATGCACGGTCATGCCAGGACGTACTTTCTGCACGCCCTCAGCCACCACGCGTTCGCCCGGCTTCAATCCCTCTTCCATGATCCACTCGGCGCCGATCCGGTCACCGGGCTTCACGTTCCGAATGTCGATCTTGTCTTCGCCGCTCACCACGGCAACCTGAAAGGCGCCCTGCAACTCCGTCACCGCACGCTGCGGGATCAGTAGCGCGTGCTCCTGAGTTCTGGTGGACGTGCGAACCCGGCCATATTGTCCGGGACGCAGCAGATTTCCGGGGTTAGGAAAAAGTCCCGCTACACGAATCGCACCGGTACCCTGGTTCACTTGCCGATCCGCGAAGTAAAAGGTCCCGTTTTGCGGATAGACGGTTCCATCTGACAGAATGAGCTGCAGCCGCAGTTGCTTCCTCTCCGCGTCCAGGGTGGCCGGAGTCGAGTAGCGTCTGTGGAAGGCGAGATACTCCTGCTCGCTGACGGTGAAATAAACTTTGACCGGATCCACGGTGGAAACTGTCGTCACCGGTCCGCTGGAAGGATTCACGAGCGCACCCACCTGTTGCTGGGCGATGCCGGCGACGCCATCAATGGGCGACGTGAGGCGAGTAAACCCGAGATTGAGCTGCGCCGTTTCGACGGTTGCCATTGCGGCCTCAACCGTGGCGCTGGCGGCCTGAATCTGAGCCTTGGCCGTCTCCACTTGAGCTTTTCCGGCCTGCACCTGAGCCTTGGCGGCCAAGTTGTTCTGCGTTGCGTTGTCGAGATCCTGCTGGGTGATAGCCTGCTGCTTTGCAAGCGGCAAATATCGATCTACATCGAGCTGCGTTCTGATCTGATTTGCCTCGGCTACGGCAAGTTGCGCCTCCGTCTGGCCGAGCTGCGCTCTGGCTTGCGCCAACTGACCGTTGGCTTGTGCCAGTTGACCCTTCGACAGATCGAGCGCTGCCTGGAAAGGCCGCGGATCGATTTCAAACAGTAACTGCCCCTTCTGTACGAAGGAGCCTTCCGTATACGCCTGCTTCAGGAGATAGCCGGACACCTGAGCTTTGATGTCGGCGTTTACCAGTCCGTCCAGCGTGCCGATCCACTCGCTAAAAATGGGAACGTCTTTTTGCTGCACTTGCACCACCTCAACCGCCGGTGGTTCGGAACTCTTCGCCGCTTGCGTGCTCTTGGAGCAGCCAACGGAAAGGACCACGGACAGGACGATCAAACAGATCTTCATCCCAATGCCAATTCGCCGCATGAAATCTTTCACTTTCTTCTCCACCGGCGCACCAACGCGCTTCAGATTGATATGATGCCAAAGCTGGGCAAATGGACTCATGCCAAAAGCCGGGAATCGGCCCCCAAACCCTCTACTTCTGCTGTTTCAAGAATGTCCCCTTCTCCAGTTCCTCGAACGCCTCCCGGAGCTGCTGCTGGGTGTTCATGACGATCGGGCCGTACCAGGCCACGGGCTCCTCGAGCGGCTTTCCCGAGACGAGGAGGAACCGGATTCCGTCGTCTCCGGCCTGTACTTCGAGCTCATCGCCCCGATCGAAGAGAACCAGCGAACGATTGTCCGCCTCCGCCGGCGGCGCCGTGTCCAGCCACCCGACTCCTTCCGTCGGCACGGCGAGCGGACCCGACGCATTGCAGAACTTCCCAGCGCCTGCGAACACGTACGCAAAAGCGTGCCGGGTGGTCTCTATCGGAAAGGTTCTCCTGCGCCCCGGCGGCACAGACACGTCAAGATAAACCGGGTCAGCCGCGATTCCATCGACGGGGCCCGTCTTTCCCCAAAAGCTTCCGCACACGATTCGAACATGGGTACCATCGTCGTCTTTCACCTCTGGAATATCGACTGCCTTCACCTCCTGGTAGCGCGGCGACGTCATTTTGAGGGACGACGGAAGGTTCGCCCATAACTGGAAGCCATGCATCCGGCCCGCCTGATCGCCTTTGGGCATCTCCTGATGGATGATGCCGCTCCCCGCGGTCATCCACTGGACGTCGCCGGCCGCAATGGCGCCTCGGTTGCCCATGCTGTCGCCATGCTCCACGGTTCCCGACAGGACGTATGTGATGGTCTCGATTCCGCGGTGGGGATGCCACGGGAACCCCGCCAGATAGTCCTCTGGAACGTCATTGCGGAAGTCGTCGAGAAGGAGAAACGGGTCGAAATCGGATGTATTGCCGAATCCGAACGCACGACGCAGGTGCACGCCCGCACCTTCCAAGGTTGGCTTGGATTTGACGAGTCGCTTAATGGGTCGAAGGGACATATTTGGCTCCAGTACCGAAGTCTATCGTTGTTGAGCGCGGTGCCGCCGAAACTCAACAGCGGCGCAATTACTTTTTCTCTTGCGACTTGGGCTCGTTCGCGGCATCGAAATAATGCGTGTCAGTGGGACCGTAGCCTGAGATTTGCACGATCACAGCGTCAGCATCAGTCCGGGCGAAATGATTGTGCTTTACGCCACCCGGCTCCGAGTAACGGAAGTGTCTTCAGGGCCTTCGCGTCGAAATGATCGCCGTAGCCAAAGTGCCACTCGCCGGCCACGACCGTTGCTATCCGATCATCACGGTGTGAGTGCGCCTGGATCGTGGTGTGAGCCGGCACAAACAGGAGAATCGAGTAAAGGCCCGCTCGTGTTGGATCGCCGAATAGTGTCTTTGTATGGACGCCGGGTAAACGCGCACTTCCGATCTGGTTTTTGTCGAGAACGGTAGCACGGATTTCCAGCGGCGTCATGCGCATCTCACCAAGGGATTGAGGAGCCGCATTATAAGCGGCGACCAAGGACAACGCGGCGACACTCAGGCTCTGGAACATCATAAAAACCTCACCAGCGCGTCCGTTGTCTCCTTCGGCCGCTCCTCCAGCAGCCAGTGCCCGGTATCTTTCAGCACGACAACGGTCACATCCGGGGCGACCAGCTTCATCTGTTGGCCGAGCACCTCTCCCAATGCCTTCTCGCCGCCAATCACGCGCATGGACGAGCGTCCAGATTATTCTGCCAGCACCCTGTGGACAAACTGGACAGCCATGGATCCTTCGCCTACGGCCGAAGCAACGCGCTTCACGCTTCCAGCCCGGATATCTCCAACTGCGAATACACCTGGAACGCTCGTCTCGAGTAAGTAAGGGGCACGGCGCTGAGACCAGTCAGCTCCGAGGTCCGGGCCGGTCTTAATGAACTGGTTGGAATCGAGCGCCAGACATCCCCCGAGCCACGCCGTGTTTGGATCGGCGCCGGTCATTAGGAACAAATGCTGCATCTCACGAATCTCTTTCACCCCAGTCTTTGCATCCAGCCAATGAACACGCTGTAGGCTAGTATCGCCATCGAGTGCCGTAATCTCGGTCCAGGGCTTGAAGGTGATGTTCGGGCTGGCCTCAATCCTGGCAATCAGGTATCGCGACATGGTGTCAGCGAGTCCTGGCCCGCGAATCAGCAGGTAGACATGCTTGGAGAAGCCGGCAAGGAAAATGGCAGCTTGGCCGGCTGAGTTTCCTCCTCCGACGATGGTCACTTCCTCGTCACGGCAGATCTGGGCCTCTACTGGGGTGGCGCCGTAGTAGATACCGGAACCTTCGAACTGCGCGAGATTGGGCAAATCCAGTTTTCGATATTGGGCGCCGGCCGCTACGATGATGCTACGGCCCCGGACTGATCCTCCATCGTCCAGTTCGACTGTGTACGGTTGCCGGATGCACTTGAGCGCGAGGGCGGCGCGGGCCACCGCGATATGCGCCCCGAACTTTTCGGCCTGAACGAACGCGCGGTTCGCCAGAGACTGCCCCGATATGCCCGTCGGGAAACCAAGATAGTTTTCAATCCGGGAACTCGCCCCGGCTTGCCCGCCCGGTGCGTTGCTCTCGAGGACCAGCACATTCAGTCCCTCTGAGGCGCCGTAAACCGCCGCAGCCAGCCCGCTGGGTCCTGCTCCGACAACAATCAAGTCGTACACGCCGTCTTCGTCGATGCCGGCATTTAACCCGAAGCATTCAGCCGCTTCTGAGTTGCTTGGATTTCGAAGAACCAGTTGACCGCGGCAGATCAGCACCGGGATCTCGGCTACGCTAATCTCGAAATGGTCGAGCACCGTCTGAAAGTCAGGATCACGTTCCACGTCGATATACGTGTGAGGATGGCCATTGCGAGTGAGGAACGCTCTGAGACGTAAGGTGTCGCCGGAGTGACTGGAACCAACCAGTACGGCGTCGCCGACGGAGTGGGTGATGAGATAGACGCGACGCAACAGGAATGCGCTCAAGAATACCTCACCAAGCGCGGTGTCGGTCTGCATCATACGCTGCAGGTTCGCTCTACTGATTTCAAGCAGCGTGCTGGCTTCCCGCGCCCGGCACTGGACCAAACTGCGCCGTCCGGAGAGCTGGTTGATTTCGCCGGTGAACGCCCCGCGCTCGAGGACTCTGAGCGAGGCCTCATCACCGTTTGAAACACCGACGATTTCGATGCTGCCGTCAAGCACCACAAACACGCCGTGGCTCGCGTCTCCCTGGTCGAAGAGAACTTCACCCGGCCGGGCGCGTCGCTGTTCTCCGAATGCCGCAAGTTGCGCTGTTTGCGCATCATCCAGCTTGGGGAACATCGGGTCGGTTTGTTCGATAGTTTCAGGCATTGCTATTCCATCATGACTTCATCAACATAACACCACATCCAATCCTCGCCCGGCTCGAGCGACCGCACGATCGGGTGAGTAGTGGCGCGGAAATGTTTCGTGGCGTGCTTGTTCTTCGAGGAATCACAGCAACCGACGTGTCCGCAGGTCATACAAAGGCGGAGATGAACCCACTCATCACCGGATTTCAGGCACTCTTCGCAGCCCTGGGCGCTCGGCTTAACCTTACGGATTTGTTTTAGGTGTGTGCAAACAGACATGGAATCAGTGCTCCTTTGCGGTAGTTCGCCGGCTTCATTACTCCACACTATGACGTGGTGCAGCTCCCGATGTGAGGGCCTGGTGTTAAGCCGTTGCTTTTTTTCCTGCTGTATGAAGGCGAGCAATTCCGCGTTCAACCGGTCTTTGAGGGGCGAGCACATCCCAAGAGGCGCCCCTTTGTAGATCTTCAGGGTAGCCCTCTTAACAATCTTCGAGGAGAGCCGAGGCACCGATCGGCACGATCTGGTCGTCGTTGCCATGAAGGATTAGCGTCGGCACATCGAACTTCTTGAGATCCTTAGTAAGATCCGTTTCGGAGAACGCCTTGATGCAGTCGAAGACGGCCTTGTGTCCGGCGAGCATTCCCTGCAACCAAAAGATCAGAGCCACCTGATTGTCCGTGGTCAGGTTGCCAGTGCTGATAAATTGCTTGTTGCCAAGGAAAATCGGCGAAGGCGATTGTGCGGTCGTCGATCACCTTCAGAAAACCTTTCGGACCACCTCGGTGCTGAACATAGGGCCACCCGGTCGCCCCGATACTCGACATGTAGAAGGTGTCGCGTTCGGCAATGAACGAGGATTCCTCTGGACCGAGGCGGTCCCGTGAAACCCGGATCCCTCTAGCCTTGCGTACGGTCGACGGCTGCCATACCGCTCCTGCAAGGCCTGTACGACCGGGGTAAGTACCAACGATCCGAAGTTGTGTGCCATGACGACGCCTCTCCATCAGCCGGCTGGTTGCGTTCCAGGCCGCCGCTTCTTAGTTAGGTTTTGCACGCGAGGTCTGCGTCCGGTTATTGCACTTGGAAATCTGCAAATCCCGAGTTTCACCTCAACCTGTTTTAGCTCCTTGGTGCGTGCTTCGATCGCCGGTATCGTCATTAGACACTATGCCGGATAAGAACAGAAGAGTGGATGACGTCCAAGCAACGTTCGGCGTTAAGTCGAAGCTAGTAAAAGGGGCGTCGCAATTCGCTCTCTTCCTTCCCCAACCTGCTGGCGCCACATGGCGTAGTACAGGCCCTTATTTGCCAGCAGCTCCGTGTGCCGGCCGAACTCGACGATTTCTCCGCGTTCCAGCACGTAGATTCGATCGGCGTGCATGACGGTCGACAGGCGGTGCGCGATTAGGATCGTGATTGCGTCGCGGCTGGCCCCGAGATCTCGGATGGTTTGACTGATCTCTTCCTCGGTCAGCGAATCAAGGGAAGACGTCGCCTCGTCGAACACCAGCAGTTGCGGCTGGCGGAGCAGAGCCCGCGCAATCGAGAGCCGCTGCTTCTCGCCGCCCGAAACTTTCACACCACCTTCGCCGATCAGTGTGTCCAGGCCCCGGTCTGCGCGCGCGAGCAGGCTCTGTACGGAAGCCTGCCGCAACACCTGCAGGCACTCGTCATCGGTTGCATCCGGCCGCACGAAGCGCAAATTTTCGCGGATGGATCCCGAGAATAACTGCGCGTCCTGGGTCACGAATCCCATGCGCTCGCGCAAGCCCTCGATGTCGACCTCGTCCTCCGCCGTCCCGTTGTAATAGATATGCCCTGTTTTAGGCCGGTACAGACCCACCAGCAGCTTCACCAGCGTGGTTTTGCCGGCTCCCGACGGCCCCACAAACGCGACCGTCTCACCGCGGCTCACTTGAAAAGAAATCCCGCTCAGGGCCGGCGACGAAGCCGACTGATGCTGGAACCAGACGTCGTCAAAACGCATTGTCTCGAGCATTCCCACCGCTACCGGCCGCTCCGGACGTGGTTCAGGCGGAAGTCTTAGAATGTCCTCGAAATTCTGCAGTGAGGCTTCCGTCTCGCGATACACGTTGATCACGTTGCCGAGTTCCTGCAGTGGGCCGAAGATAAAGAACGAGTAAATGAACAGCGAAAAGAACTGTCCTACCGTGATGCGCTGCGTGAAGATCAGGTACAGCATGAGGAACAGAATCGACGTTCGTAGTAAATTTACGCAGGTACCCTGCACGAAGCTCAGGCTGCGCAGGTAGCGCACTTTTTTCAGTTCCAGCTTCAGGATTTTGGACGTGGTGGTGTTGAGCCGCGCGATCTCCTGCTGCGCTAAGCCCAGGCTCTTTACCAGCTCGATGTTGCGCAATGACTCCGTGGTTGCCCCGGCCAGCGCGGTCGTCTCGCGCACAATGTGCTTCTGCACTTCCTTGATTTTGCGGCTCAGTACGGAGCTCAAACCGCCGAGCAGTGGCACGGTGAGCAGGTATGCGGGCGCAACAGACCAATGCACACGTGACGCATAGATCATCACAAACACTAGTCCAATCAACGTCGTGAATACCATATTCACCGCCAGTGAAATGAAGCGTTCCACGTCGCTGCGCACTTTTTGCAATTTGCCCAGAGTCTCACCGCTGCGCTGGTCTTCAAACAGCGTGTAGGGGAGTTCCAGAGAGTGACGGATACCGTCGGAGTAGATACGCGCGCCCACTTGCTGGGTGATCAAGTTAACGAAGTAATCCTGGAAGTTCTTGGCCAACCGGGATACGAAAGCGACGCCAACAGCTGCCCCTAGCAGAACGCTCACCCCCCCCAGAAACTGAGCGCTCGAATACTCGCGATAACGGGTGGCGTACGAGTCGATGATATGGCGAAAGATCAGCGGGTCGAGCAGGGAAAAGACCTGGTTGACCGCCGCCAGCCCGAGTGCCGCCGCCACCAACTTCCAGTAATGCCGCAAATACCGATAGAAGATCGCCATGGATAGAAACCTGTTCCACTATTGTCGCCTGGATACGGAGCGCCGACTATCTCATGCCGGACCGGCAACCGCTTCAGCGGCATTCCGTTTTGGATGCAGACAGCTTCCCAGTCGATTCAGAAGGGGTATTTTTCAGCGGTATTACACAGACGCGTTCCGTAGGTTGACGCCGCGAGTCGTCCTGCATTACGATCTTATCCCAAGGGCTCTCCGTCGGTGCCGTGTGGACCGTCTTTGAAATCGCCCGGCGCCTCGGGATCGACCAGGCGCTCGGCCCTGAGTTTGCCGACCAGTTGGCGCTGTGGCAAGTGCTGGCTCGCGTGATCGAGCAG
>QHXW01000122.1 GCA_003223115.1 Acidobacteriota bacterium | reverse complement strand
CCCGGCTCACGCGGATGAAACTGTTGATCATCAGGCCGGCGCCAGCTAACTAACAGGACCATGGTGAGCGCCAATTCGCCCACGACCAGTAGATTTCCGCCAAGTTGCCGCGAGCCGCCAGACCGATCACCGCCTTCCTTCAGCGCCCGATTTAAATCGAGACCGGAAACGCGCATGGCTGGAGCCAGCCCGAACAGAATTCCAGTCAGCGTCGACAGTCCCAACGTGAAGCCCAACACTGTGTCGTTGATGGCCTCATGGCCGATCGAGCGAAACCAGTTCGGGATCGAAACCAGTTCGGGATCAAAGACATCAGGAGCGCCACGCCCGCCGGGTAGGAGTACCATGTGCGCTTCAGCAAGACATTTTCATTTTGGGGAGAAGGGCGGCGGAAAGAAGGCCGGTGGCGACTGCGGCAGCTCACGTTTACAGTAAGTGCGCCCAATGTGATCAATCATCCGAACTTCGGCGCACCCAATGGTAACCAGAGTTCGGCGATCTTCGGATATTCCACAGGGTTGCTAAGCAGCAGAGCAGCTGGAAATAGGCGTTTGGACTTACAGCTTCGCAAGCGGAAATCACATCCAGATCCAAGCTCCATAGTAGAAAATGACCAAAATCCTGAAGTCTTTCGTGCTAGGATTCTCCCAAAGGAACCTTCATTCAAAAAGTGAAATTAGCAGCTCTTCTTTTTCTATTCGCCGCATCGGGGCTCGCCGCCGAAGTAGAAACGCATGAGCTGCCGCACCGTTTACCGCGGCTCACCTCCGTATTTCCGCAAGGTGCAGGTCCAGCCACCAGCGTCCGTGTCGAGATTCTAGGCGAGTTTCTCGATCGCGCCTCGTCCGTCATGTTTCTCGACGAATCCATTTCCGGTAAGGTCATTGAGGTCCACGCGACCAGACTGGAATTGGAGTTCAATGTCAGCTCTGGGGCCGGCAATGGGCCGCACTATTTCCGCATTCTCTCGCCACGGGGCGCCTCGAACGTGCTGCTTTTTCGTGTGGGTGATTTGCCCCACGTTACGGAGCAAGAGCCCAACTCGACATTCGCCGAAGCGAACTCCGTCAAGCCGCCACTCACGATAAATGGCCGGCTGAATGTCGATGGAGACTTCGACTTCTTCCGTTTCCGAGCGGAAGCAGGTCAAACCTGGATCTTCGACCTGCGGGCCGCTCGGAATGGCAGTGGCCTGGACGCTGCGCTGATTCTGCTCGATGAGCAGGCCCGAGAGATGGCACGCAACGAAGACTATTTCATCTGGGATCCATTCATCGAGTACAAGTTCGACCGCAGCGGAACCTACACCGTGGTCGTGCAGCCGACGCATACGCAGCTCGATCCCAACTTCGCCTACCAGCTCGATATTCGTAGCGCGCCACATCTCGAGACAGTGTCGCCCATCAGCGTGACGCCTGGCGCAAGCCTCGAAGCAACCCTCTACGGAGCGGGATTCCTCGATAAATCCGCACGGTTATTCTTCACTCGCGATGGCGCCGTGCCAGCAGGTTTCGGCGGCCGGATTCTTGAAACGCGCGATTCGAGCGCGATGATCCACATCGAAGTGCCGAACAGTGCCCGCGCCGGCACCTATGATTTAGCGCTGGTCACGCCCACCGGTTGCTCGGACACCGCGACGTTCCTGGTTGATCCAACGGCTGTGTACAGAGGCGGTGAGACGATTGAGCCGCCGGTCTCGATCACCGGCACGGCGCATTACCGTGATCCCGAGCGCTTCCGGTTTACGGCCAAGAAGGGTCAGACGCTGGTATTTGAAGTGCGAGCACATCGGTTCGGCTCGCCAGTCGACTCGGTGCTACGAATTCTCGATGAGAAGGGCAAACAGCTGGCGGTTAACGACGATGCGGATTTCCCCGGCGTCGCGGACAACAAGGACTCGCGAATCTTTCACACTTTTGATGCGGATGGCCGCTATGAGGTAGAGATACGCAACCTGGTCCGGGTGACGGGCGAAGATTTTCCCTACCAACTGCTTATCTATCGGCCGGTGCCGCACGCGAATGTCATGCTGGCGAGTGATCAGCCGTACGTTGATGCCGGCGGGGACGGGGTCATAAAAGTCACCGCCGAGCGCCTGTTCGGTTTCGACGGCCCTGTCGAGCTGTCGGTGGCCGGCTTACCGGATGGGGTTACGACGGAGACAGCCGTCATTTCTCCCGGCCAGACCAGCGCCAGCATTCCACTGCATGCGCGGGGCGCCCATCCCGGCGTTTATAGCAATGTTCAGGTGTTTGCAAAGGGCGTGGAAGCGCCTGCGTGGCGATCCGTCAAAATCTCGGGCGGCGAGGGGGAAGGTCAAACGTTTGCCCGTATTGACCGTGCGGCGCTGGTTGTCAGTGAGCGGCCGCTTTTTGCGTTGGAGGCAGAAGTGACCCGCGTGACCCTGGTGCGGGGCGGAAAGGTGGATATCCCGGTACAGATCCAGCGGGCGCAGGATTTCGCTGCTGACATTCAGTTTCAGGTCGATGGGCTTCCCCCTGGTGTCACGGCCGAAACCGTAACGGCGCCGGGTGGGCTAAGTAATGTTAGAATTCGGCTGACTGCCAGCAGCAGTGCCGCTATCGGCAGAACGAAGGAAATCGCCGTCATCGGCACGGCGGATGGCCATGTGGAAGAAGCGCCCGTTATCTCGGTTCAAGTGGATTAGCAGTATCGCTCTGCTGGCCGGTGCCATTGGTTCCGCGGCGGTGCAGCCCGTGAGGCTCGCTATCTCGCCCACCAATCCATTGCTGTTCGGCAAGGACTCGCGCCAATCTTTGCTCGTGGTGGCCTCTTACTCCGACGGCACCAGCAGAGATGTCACTCGTGAGGCGCGGTTTGCCTCGGCGAAGGCCGGAGTTGCAACCGTTGACAACGCGGGGCTGGTCACCGCCCACTCAAACGGTGGTTCACGGATTGAAGCGGCTTATGCCGGGCTCCGTGCCTCTACTACGGCTCTCGTGCAGAGGGCCGAGGCACCTCTTCCGGTGAGTTTCGCCGGAGACATCCTGCCGATATTGACCAAGTATGGCTGCAACAGTGGAAGCTGCCACGGTGCGCTGAACGGGCAAAACGGCTTCAAGCTGTCGCTCTTCGGCTATGAGCCAAAAAACGACTACGAGATGATCGTGCATAAGCAGGATGGCCGAAGGCTCAGCCTCTCCGATCCAGAAAAGAGCCTTCTACTGCTGAAGCCTACGTTTCAGGTGAAACACGGGGGCGGCAAGCGCTTTCCCAAAGACTCTCCGGACTACGTTACCTTGCTCAACTGGATCCGTAACGGTGCAAACAGCGTACCAGAGCAGGAGCGAAGGATGGTGGCTCTCTCGGTAAATCCGCCGAGCAATATCCTATTGGGAAAAGAATCGAAACGCCGGTTGCTGGTGACCGCACGCTACTCGGACGGCTCGGAAAGCGACGTCACGCAACTGATGAGGTTTCAGTCCAACGATGATTTGATCGCAAGCGTTGACCCACAAGGTACCATGACGGGACTCGAAGGCGGCGAAACCGCAATTGTGGTTCGCGGACCGGGTGTCACTGGCGTTGCGATCGTGGACGTGGTGTCGGATTCGCGTCCCGTGCCGGCCTTCAAAGGCAACAACTTTATTGACCAGCATGTCATTGAGAAGCTGCAGCGGCTGCACATTCCGGCATCCGAGCCAGCCAATGACGCCACTTTCCTGCGCCGGGTTTTCCTGGACATTATCGGGATCATTCCCACCTCCAGCGAAGCCCGCCAGTTCCTGAATGATCGCGACACCGACAAGCGCGCCAAACTCGTGGAAGCGCTGCTTCACCGTCCCGAATACGCCGACTTCTGGGCGCTTTATTGGGGCGATCATCTCAACAACACCAAACAGCTTCTCTATAACAAAGGTCCGTATACTTTCACCATTTGGCTGAACCAGATCTTTCGAAGCAATGTCCCATATGACAAGTTCGCGCGAATGCTGCTGACGTCCACGGGCAATACATACGATGCGCCCGAGGTCAGCTTTTACCCCGAGATGAAGAAAGAGCTCGACCGCGCTTCCACCACCACTCAGTTATTCCTGGGAGTCAGCATCGAGTGCGCCCGCTGTCACAACCATCCGCTCGAACATTGGACTCGGGACGACTTTAACGGAATGGCGGCGTTCTTCTCGCAGATCAGGTTCAAGGAACCTTCAGGGCCGCGCAATAACGAAAAATCGCTGTACCTGGATTTCAAGCGGCAGTTCCAGCATCCCGACACCAAACAGGTCTATCTACCCAAGCCCCTAAACGGGCCGGTGGTGACGGCATCGGATGACTGGACGGACCGGCGCGAGCTGCTCGCCGACTGGATGACCTCGCCGAACAATCCGTACTTCGCACGGACGCTGGTCAATCGCATGTGGCGGAATTTCATGGGCCGAGGACTGGTCGAGCCGGTGGACGATTTTCGAGCAACCAATCCGCCTACGAACGCGCCTCTACTCGACGCGCTCGCCAAGGATTTTGTGGAGCACGGCTACGACCTGCATCACCTGATCCGCAGCATCACGTCGTCGGCGACTTATCAGCTCTCTTCGATTCCAATCGACGGGAACAAGGGCGACAGAATGGCTTACTCGCGCTATTCTCCCCGGCGGCTTACCGCCGAACAGATGCTCGACTCGATCGTGCTGGCAACGGGTGTGCCTGAGAGGTTCCGCTCACAATATCCCGGCACGCGAGCGTCACAATTGGCGGAACCCGAGATCGAGTCCTACTTTCTCGACGTATTTGACCGGCCCTCGCGCCAGCTGATTTGTGAACGCAAGCAGCCGCCAACTCTCAACCAGGCACTGCATTTGATCAGCGGCGACACCATACAGAAAAAGATCGCCGATCCGCGAAGCAGCTTGCCCGGAGACGTCGAAGAAATGTATCTTCGTACGCTATCCCGCTATCCTGATGCCGAAGAACGGAGCATGGCCGAACGGGTGATCGCCCAAGCAGGAGACGCGAAGCGCGGTTATCAAGACCTGCTATGGGCGCTGTTGAATTGTAAGGAATTCCTGTACAATCACTGAAGAGCCGCCATGACTTCGAATCGCACATCGCTTTTCGGCCGGCGTGACTTTCTCCGTATCGGCTCGCTCGGAGCCCTGGGTATCAGCCTGGATCGCGTGTTGCGAGCCGGTGCGAAGCGGGACATTTCCTGTATTCTGCTGTGGCAAAGCGGAGGCTGCGGCCACCTGGACACGTTCGATCTCAAACCGGACGCTCCCAAAGAGATTCGCGGCGAGTTCAAACCGATCCCGACCAATGTTCCTGGAATCCACATTTGCGAGCACCTGCCGTTCACGGCCAAGCAGGCCGACAAGTTCACTATTCTCCGGTCGATGAAGTCGCGTGAGAACAACCACGAGCGGGCCATCAACTATCTATTGACGGGCTACTTGCCGTTACCGACACTCGAGTTCCCAAGCGTGGGCTCGGTAATCTCCAAGGAACTGGGTTCGAAGAACGGCCTTCCGCCCTATGTCGCGGTGCCAAACACATTTCCGTCCTACGGCGGCGGCTATCTAGGCGGCGCTTACAACCCGTTTATCGCGGGCGACCCCAACGTTTCCGGCTACCAGGTGCGCGATCTGACGTTGCCTGCGGACGTTGACTGGACGCGCGTCGGCAATCGTACTTTCCTCCTGAAACAGATGGACGCGAGGTTTCGCGCCATCGAGGCTTCCGCGGACATGGCCGCCCTAGATTCCTTCTACCAAAAAGCGTACGATCTGCTGAAATCGCCAGCCGCGCGCAAAGCCTTTGATATCGGCGCCGAAAAAGAATCGCTACGGGAGCGCTATGGGAGGACGCCGGTCGGTCAGGGTGCTTTGCTGGCACGCCGGCTGGTGGAATCGGGCGTGCGCTTCGTTACCGTGGCTAAGGGCTGGCTGAACTACGATACTCACGGCGACAATTTCAACATCATGAAGAAGGCATTGTTGCCCGAATTCGACAGCGCCTTTGCGGGCCTGCTCGAAGATTTGCACGAGCGCGGCATGCTCGACACTACGCTGGTGATTGCCATGGGCGAGTTTGGCCGGACGCCGAAGGTGAACGACGCCGCGGGCCGAGACCACCACTCCAAGGCATGGTCGATCGTACTGGCGGGCGCTGGTATTCCAGGCGGGCGAGTGTTGGGCGCTACCGACAAGAACGGCGTGCAAGTGACGGATCTCCCCGTGGAACCGGAGGACCTTCTGTTCACGATTTATACGCTGTTCGGCGTAGATCCTACGCGTGAGTATCAGACTCCTGTCGGCCGGCCGGTAAAGCCTGTGAACGGCGGTCAGTTCATTCCCGGGCTGCTAGGATAAACTGTGCTTCGCCAAAACTCCATTCGGCGAGGAGCGAAAACAATGTTACGCCGAGTGCCAAGCTGCTCAGTACAGGAAGACTAGCTGCTCACGGTTTTTAAAGATCTAGGCCACGCTCTCCAGAGCTTGCGCTGTTACGCTCCCGGTTCAGTGGCTATCTTTTTGCGGAACAACGATCGCTGCGGACTCCTTCCACGCCTTCCTTGGCAATAATCGGTACCATCACGAGTCCTGCGACCGGATCAGCCCACCACCACCCTAAAAATGCATTGAGCACCAAGCCACCATGATGAATGCGCCTGCGATCCGGGCTCAAGCGCAATCCTCCGTCAAATCCATGGATACGGCTGCGCCGAAATTCGAAGTGGCCGCCATAAACGCGTGCGAGAATGAGGCCCCTGATAATCATGCCCCTGATAGCGGTACGGGACGGAAGGGCGGAAAAAGTGAAGTGGATATGGAAGCCCCTCTCCCGGTAGATTGATTCTGCCCTGTACGCCGGTCCGGTTTTTAATTCGGATTGCTTACGTCTTTTCGAATCGGCAATGGGATGGGGATCCCTCCAGTCTGCAGATCCAAGGCGGCCCGGCCTGGATCGATTCCGACCGCTACCGAATTACCGCCAAAAGCGGAACGTCCTGCAAGCAAGGCAGAGATGGAAGGCCCCATGCTTCAGGGCTTCTTGAAGGCCGGTTTCAATTGAAAATGCATCGCGAGACCAGAGAAGTTCCGCTTTATGCGCTCACTGTGGCTGAGAGCGGCCTTAAACTCCAGCAGGCAGGAAACAGAAGTTGCACGGAGCCAGACGCGTTTGGGGACGGCAGACCGTTCTTACTGTTGGGTTGCTCCAAAATCCAGCTGGCGGAAGAAGGAGGTTGCACTCCCATTGATCTTGCGCAGTCTCCGCCACCACCGCTAGAGCCTGGCCAAAAACCACCGTGTGGCATCCACAGGGGCTCGGTGCTTTCGCACCAGCATATTATCGACCTGTTTGGGGCGAGCATGGCGCGGATTTCCCAAACTCTTGGTGCATCTGGGCGTCCCGTCATCGACAAGACTGGGATCAAAGTTCCTGGTCATCGATCATGTGGAGAAACCGTCGGACAACTAGCGCATCGGGGACATCACGAACACTTATAGTAGTGCACGATTTCGGATCTTGCGCATGTCACCGTGTCCCAGTGAGGTCTCCGATAATGCCTTAGGTCCGCTTTATGGTTGCCGACAAACAAAGAGGTCAGAAGAGGTTTTGGGGACAGCTCCTGTCTTCGTCGGCCATCTTTTTATTGGCGTGAATTGTGCAGCTCAGGGACTACAGTCCCGAAACGGGGTGCTCGTCTGCAAGACCGGCCCACCTAGTGGGAGTACGCGTCATGCTGGCCGGGGAGGCGATTGGTCGTATATTGGTGTGGGGATTGGCCTGATCTCATACCGTAATCGACTAATGGAATACGAACGGTTGAACCTCTGAACGGATCATCCGAAATGACGCGACGCGATGTGCTGCGGGGAGCCGGTTTTGCGTTCTGCGCACAGGATTTTATCAAAGCGGCTCAGGAACCGCCGATTCAGACGCTGCCCGGAACGCAATTGCTTTCGTGGCAAGGCGATCTGTCGGAAAGGATGATGGATGGCGCTCACAAATATGTAGAGCGCAAGATCGCTGAGTCCGTGAAGGCCCGCCAGCAATACTGGAATCGGGATCTCTCTTCGAGCGCAGCATATGAAAAATCGGTAGAGAGGCATCGTATTCGCTTCCGGATCATTATTGGCGCGGTCGACGCGCGGGAGCCGGTCGTGATGGAGCGGTTCAGCGATGACGACGATTCGTCTCTGGTCGGGGAAACTGACGCCTATCGGATCCATCAAGTCCGCTGGCCGGTACTCGAAGGGGTATGGGGCGAAGGCCTGCTGCTGGAACCCACGAGTTCGCCGGCCGGTTTTGTTGTTGCTCTCCCTGATGCCGATCAGACGCCGGAACAGATCACAGGGTTGGCTGCGGGCATTGCGGCGAAGAAGCAATTCGCGCGGCACCTTGCCGAGAACGGGTTCGAGGTTGTCGTCCCCACGCTAATCGATCGCAGTTCCCGCTGGTCGGGCCATCCGGAAATCGGCATGACGGACCAACCGCACCGCGAATGGATCTACCGTCAGGCGTTTCACATGGGGCGGCACATCATCGGCTACGAGGTGCAAAAGGTGCTGGCTGCTGTGGACTGGTTTCAGCACAAGAACGGTGGCCAGGGCAAAATTGGCGTGGCCGGCTATGCGGAGGGGGGCCTCATAGCGTTTTATGCTGCCGCCGCCGATACTCGCATCGACGGCGTTCTCGTGAGCGGCTACTTCAACACGCGGCAGCAAATCTGGTCCGAGCCCATTTACCGAAACGTCTGGGCTCTGTTGCACGAGTTTGGCGACGCGGAGTTGGCCACTTTGATCGCGCCCCGAAGTCTGACGATCGAGTACAGCAGGGTCCCCGATATTACCAACCCGCGAGGCGATCTCCGAACACCCGAATTCTCGACCGTCAAAGCAGAATATGACCGTATCGACGAGCTGACGAGCCGCGGATTTCAGCCCCGGCATCTGATTCATGGGGCAGGTGGCGCTCCGACGGGACCAGGATCTCAGGAGGCGGTTGCGTCGTTCGGCCGACAACTTGGAGTAGATGCCAACAAGGCCATCTCAGGCCAGTTGCCTGTTGAGCGGCGGCGGTCTTTTAACCCGAACGAGCGGCAGAAGAGGCAGGTGACAGCCTTAGAGAAGCACGTGCAATCATTAGTCCGTGCTTCGGAGCGTGTGCGCCAGCAATTTTTCCTCTATAAAGTGATGCCGGAGTTAGCCGACGAAACCTGGTCAACCCAACTCAGGCATAAGACGTTCCCTGCGGGTAAGTTCATCGAGGGGGCGAAGTGGTATCGCCGATACTTTCACGAGGAAGTTTTGGGCAAGTTCGATGAGCCGCTCCTTCCAGCCAATGCGCGAACTCGCCGGATCTACGACAATCCGAAATGGGCCGGGTTCGAAGTCGTGCTGGATGTCTGGCCGGAGGTTTTCGCGTGGGGTATTCTGCTTCTTCCGAAGGACCTCAGGCCGGGTGAACGGCGCCCTGTGGTGGTATGCCAGCACGGTCGCCGCGGCCTGCCGCAGGACGTTATCGAGGGCGACGTTTCTGCATACCACAATTTCGCGGCGCGTCTGGCAGATCAAGGCTTCATCACATTCGCGCCGCACAATCTTTACCGCGGCGAAGACCGCTACCGCTGGTTATGCCGCAAGGCGAATGGCGTTAAGGCGACGCTGTTTTCATTCATAGTCGCGCAGCATGAGCAGATTCTACGCTGGCTGGCAGCGCTGCCGATGGTAGACGCCAACCGTATCGGCTTCTACGGCCTCAGTTATGGCGGTGAAACAGCTGTGCGTGTTCCTCCGATTCTGGAAGGGTATGCCCTCTCCATCTGTTCCGGTGATTTCAACACGTGGAATGAAAAAGTCGCTGCGACCGATGAAAGATTTAGCTTCATGTACAGCATCGAATGGGAAATGCCTTATTTCAATATGGGCAACACGTTCGATTACGCCGAGATGGCCTATTTGATGATTCCCCGGCCGTTCATGGTGGAACGGGGCCATAACGATCGGGTCGCCAGAGACCAGTGGGTGGCTTATCAATACGCCAAAGTGCGGTGGCTTTACGCACAACTGGGGTTATCCGGTCAGACGGAGATCGAGTTCTTCAACGGCGGCCACACGATCAATGGAGAAGGTACCTTCGAGTTTCTGCGCAAGTCTTTAAACTGGCCTTAAAAGCATTCGATTGCGACCGTTTGAGTCATGACGTGTCGCGAATGCTCGATTCTAAACGTACGGCGCGAGGGGGACCTATCCGTTGAGCGGACACCAAGTGCCAATACACCCAGCAGAATCGGTTCAAAAGGTCGCGGCCCGGAGTTCCTCGTCCTTTATCGTGTCCGCGTCACTCGAAGGTTGGCGAAATCGCCGCCAGAGCCCTCGCCGACCCAGAGGCCAAGAGATCCGTGAGTGCGGTCGCTCAATTCTTGGACAGCAAGGCAAGGTGCGGTTTCGCCGTTCACAAAGACGGTCACGTTTGGCCGCTCAACGACAATGCGGGCGTGAAACCATTCATCGCCGTTGGGTTCAGGGACCACGGCCTTTTCGTATTGGTCGGGACGTTCCGATCGGAGCTTTTGCCAGGGCCAAAGTGGATGAGAGACGTATTGCACGGCATGCTTATGGCGCACCGGGTCAGCCGCACGAAAGTTGAATGGCCTGAAGTACACCGCGGCGTGCGTCTGCGCATCGACGACGCGGAACGCAACACCGAGAAAGCTCCCTTGAACAGGCTGGCTGCGCCCCAGCATGTCAATGTCGATGACTCCATTGGCAAAGTCATAGCCTTCGAGCCAAACGATGCCCATGCCTTCGCCTTCGCTGATCTTCAGCGCGTGCTTCCCCTTGGCGTCGACAATGGATGTCGTGCGGCCGGCGATCTTCCATCGCGGATCATTCCCGACGGCGGTCAAGTCCAGGTTTTCCGGCGACTGCGCACCCAGTGGCGACGCGAGACAAGCGATAAGGCACAGTGTTGCGTTGGTCATGTTCAGCATCGAGTTTACTCCTGCCGGCCGCCCGCCAGAACAGCTCGTCCATTTGGAAGGGCTTGCTATTGTGACGTTCTTCATATAGAGTGTCTCTATATGGATCTCCTTCAAGGAACGCTCGACATGCTGGTTCTTCGAACGCTGGTATTGGCACCCCTCCATGGCTATGGGATCGCCAAGGCGATTCGCAGTAATTCGGGTGAGGCGCTCGATATCGAATTCGGCTCGCTCTACCCTGCCTTGAAGCGGCTCGAACTAAAGGGTTGGGTTGCCGCCAAGTGGGAGATCTCCGAGCACAACCGGCGGGCGAAGTATTATCGGCTCACACCTGCCGGGCGCAAGCAACTCCAGCGGGAGCATTCGAAATGGGCCGAGTTCGTGTCCGCGGTCGGACAAGTCATGGGGCCGATTTCCGAAGGAGCCAAGTGATGACCTTTCTGCGAAAGCTCAGGTATCTGCTGCCCTCCTACCGCCGGGCTCAAGAACGAGACATGCGAGAGGAGCTCGAAGCGCTCGTCGCAATCGCGGAACCACGGGAATTAGGGAACATTTCAAGCGCTGCGGAAGAGGCGCGCGCCGTATGGAGCTGGACATGGCTGGAGCAGTTGTGTCGCGATGTGCAGTATGCATTCCGGACCATGTGCCACAATCCCGGATTCACCACAACGGCCGTGCTGTCGCTGGCGCTCGGCATCGGAGCCAACACGGCAATCTTCAGCTTGATCGACGCTCTCATGCTGCGGTGGTTGCCGGTGCGCGACCCGCAGGAATTGGTTCAGTTGAAGATGGG
>QHXW01000123.1 GCA_003223115.1 Acidobacteriota bacterium | reverse complement strand
GCCTCAGGGATTAGCCATGGCTTTTTACTGAACGGCGGAATCTTCACCTCGCTTGACGTTCGTGGTTCGAACACAACCGGTGCCAAGGGCATCAACAATTCTGGTGATATTGTGGGCTTCTACAACGCGGGCGGAGTCGACTGGGGGTTCCTGCTGAGCGGAGGAATCTAGACGACTATTATGTTTGCAGGCGCAGTGGATACCAAGCTGCGTGGTATCAACGATTTTGGTGATATTACTGGATTCTATATTGGCGCCGACGGATTTGCGCACGGGCTTCTCTGAAGTGGAGGTATATTCACTTCGATCGACTTCCCCGGAGCAGCTGACACCTACCTCATTGGCATGAACGATTCCCGCAACATTGTCGGCAGCTATGACTATTCCACCGAACCTTATTATGCATTCTCGGGATTATGCATTCTCGGGATTATGCATTCTCGGGCGCACCCCCACACGGCTTTTTGGATACGGTTGTTCCCGAGCCTTCCAACGCTGCTTGCTCTTGAGTGTTGTCGGACTCGGCTATGCCTTTCGTCGCCGGATTTTGAATCGCGCAGGCTAGTGACGATCGTCGAGTGAAGCAAGCTCCGCAATAGCACGGCCGCTAGTTTCCAACGACCTCTCGGTTCACGAATGCTCGGCTCCGTGCGAGCCCGCGCCTAGCTCGACCGGTTTGCCGTGTGGCGTGTGGCGGTAGGCATCGGCCCAGGCTTCTTTGCGGGCAACGAGGGCCGCCGGATCGGACAAGCCTTTGGATGTGACAAGGCGCTCGAGAGCGGTTAGCCAATGGTCGTAGTAATGCGAACCGTCGTCGGGCTCGCCGCGATCGGCCGCAGCTTTGAGTTCGGCGGCAAGGGCGGCCGCCCACTCTTTCCAGGTGAAATGACCTTGCTCGGAGAGCTTTACGGCGAGCGCGAAGGCTTGCGCCTGCCAGGGCTCGGCGAATACCGGCCCGTCAGCGTCGCGCGGCAATGGCGGCAGCACCTGGAGGCGATCGAGAGTGGAATCAGGCTGGCTCAAGGTAGTCGTCCCATAAATCGATATAGACTGCGTCGCACGGTGCGGCCTGGTCGCCCCACAATTCGCGCGCGGCGAAGCGGACCGAGTAGGCATGCTGCGCCAGCTTGGATCTCCGCTCGAATCTCCGGACTGCGAATTCCTCTACTGTACATATGAAGCGCTCGCGGACACCATATGCGCCGCTGCCGAAAATTTGCGTCACCCGTCATATTATTGCTCAATAAGCACAGATGTGAAGGCTGCTGCTGAACAGCGTCCATCCTGGAATTTAATCCGCTCGTTAAAACGCTGTGTACGGTTTCGTACGGAGGACCATCTCCAAAATTCAGCGTCAAAGGCAGACTAACCCGGATTTAACTCGGCTTTCGGGGACCAGGTCACCTCCTGCATCGATTGCGACAAATTGACACATGGTACGCCGCTTGGTTACTTGAAGAGCGCGTCGCGTTGTAAACGATTGTTAGCGCTATTAAGGCGCGCCTCTGTTGGTTCTGCACTTAGCTGTCTGGCTTGCGATGGCCATAAAACTGTTCGCAGTCAATTGACGGTCTCCGAGAAGTGCACCCCAAACTCTCACCAACCTCGAATATTGTCGTGAATATTAGTAGCGCAGCGCTTCCACCGGATCAGCAAAGGCATGCGAGTCCTTCGGGGGCAGACAACCATTCGGAGCCGGGAGTCGATCAACGTCTACGGATCGGCACTCAATTGCACATCCGCTGGGAAGAACGCAAAGGTGTCCAACGACAGATTCGCGCACGTGCCATGGGCATCAGCAAGGTCGGGCTCCTGGTCCAGTCTGAAAGAGCAATCGCAGCCGGCACACTTGTTATTCTCTACACAGCCGGATTCGTGCCTATCGGCAGGGCCTCAGTCCGAGAGTGCACGACTAGAGGTTTGGACTACAGCGTTACCTTGTATATGCCAGGTCGTTCAACACCGGATCTTTGACGCGCCGATCAAGGTGATTGCGAAACAAAGGATTTTCGTCGTCACCGGAGCTCACTCGCCTTAAACTGAAGGTCTCGGTCGAGCACCATCTCGAACGACGTCCCTTTGGGCAAGACCAGATCCGGACCCCGGGAAAGCAAAACCGCAGCCAGTCCGGCCGCCGCTCCGGCGGCAGCGCCTATGCCCGCTCCCATCCCGGCGTGACCCGCGGCGCTTCCGGCGACACCGCCAACGGCAGTTCCCGCTGCGGTTGTCTTGGCGACAGTCCTGGCATCACCGCCCTTGTTCCCTTCGCCGCGAATTTTGCCTTCCTTGCGATCGAGTTCGCCCGCTTCCGCGTCCATGCCGCCCAGCCTGGAGCGAAAATCCCTGGTGATACCGTTTGGCAGAGCCAGGGAATCAAACCGGAGGAACAACTCGCCTTTGCCTTTTACACGTCCTGGGCGTTTTGCCTCGGTCACCGTACCCGTAACGTAACTACCACGAGGGATGATGATGCGGCCGTCAATGGTTATTGGGAAAACGGTTTCGAGATACACCCGGTCCCCCTCGGCCGAGTGTTTCATGCTCAGACTGTTCAAGAGAGCGAGCGGAATTTTTGTTCCGGCCGGAACCACAACCTCGGCGGGAGCCGGTGCCGCCTGGCCCTTGTCTGACACATCTACCAGATGCTCTCCGCCACCCTGGTTCGCCCGCTGATTCCGGTAAACGAGAACGACCTCCACCTCGCCGCCGGCTCGCCGGATTTGCCGTTTGATGGTCAGCACGTTGTGATCTCGGGACAATCTCCACCGCTCGTCCAGAACATAGTTCTGAGGCCCGCTGACGATCGTGTTAATAAGGAGAGCGGCGCCTTCCCACTTCGTCATACTACTCATTTGGGCGTCCCGGACCTTGTACTTCGTGGCGGTGCTATCGGTGTGGTAGACCCATACCGCGGGCTTTCTTTCCTTTTCTGCCTCGGTGCACTGTATGGTAGGGCCTTGTTGGTTGATGGTTAGAACCGCGGCTGGCAGTGGCGTCAAGGCCCGGGCGTCGCTTTGCTGTTCATCGAGCAGCCACACTCCTGAGAAATCCCGGTCAGGATCGGTTCCCGCCGCGGGGGAAATGAGAGCAAAGAGAGCCAGGAAGCTAATGACCGCCGGAGTGGCGCGTGGAAACATTTGCTGCGTCCCCTCCCAGGAATTGTCTCAATTATAAGCGCACGCCTTCGCCAAATCCATACTATGTTCGTAAAATACTATGTTCGTAAAAGGCGACCACCAGACGGCGCTAATGAGACGCGACTCAAGTAGTCCGCTTCAGAATCGAAAGCCGATGTTTCCCGTGAGCACAAACCAGCGGTCGTGATAGCTGTTCGTGAAGAACCAACGTGGCGTCACGCTGAGCCAGAAATGCCGGGCGGGATCGACCGCCACGGCGGCGCCGGCCACCAGATACTCACCCCAGTCGTTCCGTCAGGTAAACCCGCCGGTAGGGTTCGCCGCGTTCACGTATCTTTCGAAGACGCCGCCTCCACCTAATGAAACCTCAAAGCGGTCCTTTTTCGCGGGAAAGACAAAGCGCGGACCAAATGGAACCCAGATAAACCGGTCGTGGACATCGAAGCAATGGTCGCCTGAGGTGCAAATTCGTGGCGTCGGACTCAGCGCAATGAAAGCTCCGCTCTCCAGTTGCAAATATGGAAGAAGCCGATAGCCGTATGTGCCTCCTAGACCCACTACTGTGTCAATTTCGGACCCGAGACGGCCGATGCTCTTTGCGAAACCGCCGCCAAACGTCACTTCATTCCGTTGATCGGTCTGAGCTCTCAGCTGGCAGGTGAAGCAAACGAGCGCGAGAACTATCCGCATGTCTGGCTGCGATGCACGCTGACGGCCGGTGGTTCCCGGCCTACGGTAAGTTATTTGCGCGCGGACTGAGATACTGTTGCGTCCATCAGGCGCGCGACAGGCGAAAGTCCGGATACCACACGGGGCGCGCCGCCTGTCCCACCGTCAGGGTGAGCGGGAATGAGTGTGGAGTCTGATCATCATCTGTGGTCAATAAACACAGAACGGCGGGAAGTCGGACAGACGGAAGTCGTTTTCCTCATATTGATCTCACTATCCTGTGTACGGAGGCCGAGCATATAGAGTGGCCTCAGAAATGCACTCGCGTTTGTGTTTCCATGCCATACTCGACTTCCCGGCCGCTCCTCTTATCATCTGCACTTCTCTCATGGCGGGTGATCTCGCAGGCGTCTAATCCGACAAACGTCCGTTCGCATGCGGCTCTTGCATGCTCTCGGCTCAGGATCAATTGGCCTGCGGGTTGCCATCAGTTTTCTGTACGTGAACTCGCAACCTCAATGCGCACTCCTCTCCTTGCCGTTACGATATGGCTCACTCTCGTCTCCGCCGTTTGCGGTCGGCGGGTATATTTTGGCGTTGTTGGCGGAACCAACCTCACTTCGAATTTTCCGACTACGGACATCACAAGTCCGGCTGATGTCTTTGGTAATCCGGCGAGTCGCTTTCAATACTTGACGGGTCCCCAGAAGCTTGATCATAGGTGCGCTGTTGGAGGGGCGCCTCTCCGAGTGTTTCTCCATCGAAGCAAACGCGCTGCACCGCCCAATGAATGCGACCATCATTTTCACCGAATTCCCTGCCAGCGGCGTCAACAAAGTCTCCACCGAGCACTTCACAGCCGTACAAGCCTGGGAGTTTCCCTTGATGTTCAAATACACGCCGGCTTTCTTGCCGTTCGCCGGGCGCCTGCGGCCGTTTCTTGAGGCTGGACCTTCTTTCCGAACTCAAGAAAATGCTGCAGCAACGGAGCCATCTCGCTTCGGGGTGTCCGTCGGCGCTGGAGCCGCCTTCCAACTAGGCCGGATTCGCATCGCACCGGCCTTGCGCTATACGCGATGAGCGCGTGAGTCGATCTATCCGCGCTACGCCACCAAACCCGACCAACTCGAGTTTCTAACGAGCGTCGCCTATGAGACGGATTCGGACTCCCGTCGCTTTGCCGGGACCAAACTTGAGGTCGGGGCGGTTGCCGGCCTGCCTTTCACACGCGGCTTTCGGCCTTTCAGGGGCGAAACGATCGTGGAACGGACGCGCTATCTGGCCGGGCTTACGGCTCAAATGAACGTCGTGCGCAACCTCTCGGTAGAGGCAGATGCGATTTATAAGCCACTGCGCGCAGGCAGCCCCACCCCACGTGCAAACGCCATTCACCGTGTTGACGTGGCAGTTTCCCGTCCTCGCAAAATATGGTTGGGGCAGGTCCAGGTGGACGCCATTCGCGGAAGGGGGCCCATCCTTCCGGCTGGCCGGCAATCTCAACGGCTACAATCCCTCGCACTATGGCATCACACTCGGAAGTGGCATGGAGACGCGCACTCATGGCATTCGGCTGGCTCCAGCGCTGCGTTATACGCGTTGGGCCCAGGACGCATCACGATATCGAACGCCCTCTGGCGTCCAGCTCGACTATTCGCGGACCAATGCCAAGGCTGTCGAACTGGTCTTCAGTGTTTTGTTCTAAATTTCAGGCTGGCTCAAGGTAGTCGTCCCATAGATCGAGGTAAACGGAGTCGCGCGGCGCAGCCTCGGCGCCCCACAGTTCGCGCGCGGCGAAAAGTACCGAATAAACATGCTGCGGCTTCTCGCCGAGGAACTGGGCGTTGGTATCGGGGAACACGTAGACGCCGTGGTCGCGATCGATGGTGCCGAGCTTACCGCGCGCATAACGCGGCAGCCGGGTGTGACCGGGCGGATTGATGTTGCGTGCGCGCACGCGTTGGCCCACTTTGAAGCTCGGGGCGAGGCGCACATCCCGGCCTGTGGCGCTCTTCCAGTTTGAGACCAGCGGCGCAACCATGGCGGGGGTCAACGCCGGAGTGGCTTTTGGTGAACCCTTCGCCCGCTTGCCGCTCTCAACCTCCGCGTGCGTGACCAGGCCGTGCTTAACCATAAGCTCCACGAGCCGAGTGAACCATTTTTCGTAATAGCTCATGCGCAGATAGTCGGCCGCGGGGATTTGCTCGATCTGATAACGGCCGGCATCGATGTTCCACTTGCGCCATGCGCCGATCGCACGTGTCAGGGCAAGCACGCGGCCTTCCCAGCGCGCATGGAACACCGGTTCGTTCTTCTCATATTGAATAGGGCCCATGCCATGCATGCCGCCCATGTCGTGGACGCCGTTCACCTCTGGCCTCCGGCTTTTGGCACCGTGACTTTGGCGACACCGATCATGGCATCGCGAGTGACCAGCGCGGCAAGCCGATCCTCGCTGAGTTGCTCAGTCCCGGCGGGCCGCTCGGGCAGCACGAGGTAACGGATCTCCGCGGTGCTATCCCAGACGCGCACGTCGACATCTTCCGGCAGCTCGAGCCCGAATTCACGCACTACACCACGCGGATCGATCACGGCGCGTGAGCGATACGGCGCCGATTTGTACCAGACCGGCGGGAGACCGAGGACCGGCCAGGGATAACAAGAGCACAACGTGCAGACCACGAGGTTGTGTACCTTGGGTGTATTCTCGACCACCACCATGTACTCGCCCTGCTGGCCTCCGTAGCCAAGCTCGGCAATGGCGGCGGTGGAATCGGTGAGCAGCCGCTGTTTGTAGGCGGGATCGACCCAGGCTCGCGCCACCACGCGCGCGCCATTGCGCGGGCCGACCTTGTGCTCGTAGGTGTCGACCAGGGCATCGAGCGCCGCGCGATCGACCAGCCCTTTTTCTACGAGCAGCGATTCAAGCGCCTTGACGCGCAGCGTGAGATCCGAAGGTACGGCCTGGTGTTCGTGTTCATGTCCACCGCCGTGGCCATGGCCTTGCGCGGCCACCGCGCCGGCGCCTGTGACGAAACCGCGGCGAGTCATCGGAGGTTCCTTTGCGCCATCACGGCGGGAAACTTTTTGGCCGGGAGTTTCATACGGTTACCGGGTAATATATCAAACCGGACATCGCCCAGAACAAACGCTCAGGTCATTTGGCGGCGAGATACACGCGGGCCCATTCGAGCTCCGGCCGCGACGTCCCGGCGTTGTTGGCGATTTCCCGAAGTCCGATGGCGTACGCACGGGCTTTGATGCGATCACCGGCTTTGTCGGCTGCCTTAGCGGCGCCGGCTGTGGCATTGAAGCGGCGCGGCGCGATCTTTAGTACAGCCTCGTAGTCCCGCAAAGCCTCACTTGCCGATCCACTTTCCAGCAGCAAGTCAGCCAGCATCTCGCGGACGGGCAGTAAGGCCCCGGGCGTGACGGGATGCTTGTCCACGGCGTCCTCATGGTCAGCGGCAATGCGCAGTAGCCGGAGACCTTCGTCCTTGTTCCCTTCGGCCCATGCGATGAGCCCGGTCACCGCTTCCCACTGTGCGCCGATGGAGCCCGACCAATTGTAGTCGCGCGTTGCCGGGATGGCCCCACGTATGGCGGCGATTTGCTCGGCTGAGCTCCGCGCGGCCGCGACATCACCCGACAAGGAAACCATGCCGGTTTGATCTCAAGCGCGGCAGCGGCTTTCCAATCGTGCCGCTCGAGCGCCAGGCGTGCCGGCGCGGCCGCAAAGGCATAGGCGGCGGCGAACTGATTTTCGTCGAGTCTGGTGATGGCATCGATCTCCGCCAGCACCTCTCGAGCGTTCGCGTCCTTGGCCTGCTGCAGATACGCATAGACCAGGTAATCCATGGCGTGGAGCTGATCGAACGCCCCGCCGCCCCCGTGCAGACGTTGTGACTGCGCGATGGCTGCCTTCGCTGAAACAGTGTTCGAGTGGATGGAATCATCCCACAGCCCTAGCCTGGTAAAGATATGAGACGGCATGTGCAAAGCATGCGGGGAATCGGGCGCAATGGTGGCGTACGCGCGCGCCGCCTTGAGTCCCAGCTCGGCGAGCGGCGGGTAATCCACACTGTGAATAATGTAGTGCGCTACTCCAGGATGGTTCGGATGCCGTGGCAGTATCTGGTTGAGAATCTCGGCCCCCTTCTTCTGCCACGCATACGTCTTGTCGGCCGGGTTGAGATAGCCTATCGCGACGAGTTGCAGGGCGTGGAAAATCGCGGCCTCGTCGTCGTTAGGGTTGTGCTCGGAAACCTGGGCCAACGCCTGCTCGTAATTCTTCGCTCGGGTGGCGTGATCGACTGTCTGCCAGTCCCTATAGAACACCGCGAGGGCATTGATGTAGGAGCGCTCGCGCTCGGTCTTGGCATCCAAAGCCATGGCTCGCTCGAGAGCCGCCGCGCCTTGCTTCAGCTCGTCGACCGATGGTGGCGCCCAGATCGGGTGATACCAGGTGCGGGCAACACCCCAGTAGGCCATGGCGCAACTCGGGTCTGCCTTGGCGGCATCGTTGAACGCGCGGCGAGATTCCTCATAGCCGAATGAATGCAGCAGGGCCGCACCGCGAGAGATGAAGTTTTGCGCGGCAGCGTTGCAGGAAGTGGGAAAGTCCACGGTGCCGAGTCCGGCAACCGCGTGCTGATGTTGCGAGTGATCGTCCTGTGCAGTCGCGAGGAGAGCGTAGAGAATCAAGAGCGGCAGTCGCACACATGCTCCTTGTAGGTCGTAAGTCAGACCTCTATTTTATGACCTTCACGATACATTTTCGGGTCAGTTTGAGCCGGAGGCAAGACCTTCGACTATCCGCAGATCAAACTCCCAACGTAGAACTCTTGTCGAAGAGTGCCATCTCCTGGGGTGTGGGTACTTGGAATATCTCGACCCATCGCAACAATTGATCTCGTTCTATGCGTAGCTTCTCCATGCCACGGCGTTCAATTCTGTCGAAGAGAACATCCACGGGCGCAGAGAGACAGTGCAACTCAACAGCAGCGCCAAGGGCTCGGGCTCCGAGACGCAATGTATCCCGCTCGGACCTTCCCCAAGTGCCCCATTCGATGATTACGGTGAGACCGAGCGCGAGAAGTTCCTGACCGAACTTCCACTGCAGAGCCTCGATCTTCTCGCGCCTCCCTTCGTCGTAAAGGTCCAATGAAAGAGTCTCCAACCATTCATCGGGAGCAAAACGAACCGCCCCGAGCCTGGCTTCAAGCAGCTTGGCATGTGTGGTCTTACCTGAGCCCGGCAAACCGCACACGATAATCAGTCTCGGGCCAGTGCCGGATCTTTCCATAGGGGGATTACTCCTCATAAGGTCTTCGGTCTGCTGGTAGTCTTACGCGGCGCAAACCGTCACCCAATTAAACCGACTACCTATTTTCGATCATCTGCGAAGTAAGATCGCGCCGCGAAATCTCAAGTGGAACGGGCGGCACGTCCATCACTTTCCGATCTTGGTGCAAGCCTTGGCGAGGTAATCGTTTTTCAAGTATTCAGCGATGGGCTGCATGAACAGCGCCTTTCGCCGGGCATCGAGACCAGCCGGATCGGCGACGGGAGCCAGCACCACTTTGCCGTCTTCGCACCGGGTCTGAGTGCCCCAGAGCTGCGGCTTGCCCAGTCCCACCTGGACACGGTCATAGAGGTACGCGTAGTCGCCCATCGAGGCGTTGCCGGTTTTGGCGGCCTGCTCCAATGCCGGAAGGAAACGCCGTTGTATCTCGGGCGTCTGGTGCTGGACCAACAACCAAAAGTTGTGCGCGGCGTCCTTATCTGCCAGCGAATTGGTCACCCAACCGTACTTATTGAAGATGCGCTGGACCTCGGAGCGATTCTTCGCGTCCGCCGTCTCGATACGAGCTTCGTCGAAGGCAAGCCGCGCGTCCTGCTCCTCACCATATCGCGCAACTGATCGCAGCGCACGAATGTCCTCCGGATAGTGCCGTTGGGGAAGGCCGCTCGCGAGCTTGACTGCACTGCCCTCGGAGGCGCGCTCCAAATTCCAGGGGCGCATGCCCTCCAGGTGCAGCACTGCGCAGTCATTATCCCGGAGCGTCATGACGAAGGGGTTATCGTCGATGGTGAGATGCAGTTACCCCGCACCCAGTTTTGATTTCTGAACCGGAAGCGTGACCTGTTCCGGACCGATGCCTGAGACATCGCCGTCCTGACTAATGGTCAGGGTCTTCGATTTGGTGAAGGAGCCGCTAATGAGTCCGCGTTCGATTGCAAGGGTGAGCTTGAATATGTTTTGCCCGTTCACTCGATGGACCCATGTGCCTTGGAAGCGGAGCTTTGCTGCGCCGGAGACAGGCTCGCGAGAGCCACGAGCGAGACGGAGCCGAGAAAAAAACGGCGGCGCAACACGTCGACTCCGGTCCCTTGCGGGAACGTCCGCGACCTGGCGCTACGAGTGCGCGTGCGATTGATAGTGTTGGCGGAGCAGGTCCTTGCCATAATCGTTGCCGTTGGGAGTACGCACGACGCAGTGAATGTGCTGCCGCGTGGGCAGTTTGGGATCCTTGGCGAACCGCGCCAGGTTGGCCGGGCGCTGGTGATCGAATTCGATCAGGATCACGGGGCTGTGTATGCGGTAGTAGTAGACGCTCGAGGAATCCGAGCCGCCGATCCAGCCGAACCAAGTGCGCTCGATCTGGCGCTTGACCTCGTCCATCCTGACGCGGGCGTGGCCGTCGTCCATGTTGCCCACGTACAAGTCGACGAGATCCAGAAGCTGCCTCTGCTGCGGTTGAGAAAAATCGGCGGCTCGAGCGCCCGCGTAGTCGAGCACCACGTTGTCCTTGAACGCTTCGGCCAGATTGTAATTCGCGCTCTTGTCGCGGTTGAGGATCGCCTTGGGCCACTGGGCGTTATCCAGCGCCAGCAACATATCGAGACCGCGGTTCTGCTCGTCCTGAAGAATCGAGACGCCCTTGTACTTGCCGGAGGTGGCGGTGACCGGCTCCGAACCGGCGAAGAATGGCGTCATCACCACCTGGTCGCCCAGCACGAAATAGTTGATGATGACGTGGTGCCCGTCGAGTTGGAAACCCCAGGGGTCGGTTGCCGAGGGTTTGCCCATGACGGTAATGAAGTAGAGCCATTCACCGAGAAACTCGTGGTCATCGGTCAGCTCGGCGAGAGTCTCGTTGAGTCGCATGATGTCGCGAGTCAACTTCAGGCCGCGCGAGCTGAGCGACGCCTCCAAGAGACCAAATGCGGCGCTGCGTTGCGATTCCGTCAAGTCCCTGAAGCTGACGCCCTGGCGCACATAGAAATGCTGATTCATCCACTTGCGCCATTCCGGGTCGTCGATCGCGAACATTGTCCGGTCGCGCTGGTCTTTGGTGAGGCTCGTGAGGAAACGCTCTGCGGCGGTGCGGACGGGCGCGGTTGAAACACCGGTGGAATGAATGCAGAAGTAACCGGGCTCGACGGTTCCGTTGGCGGTGACGCCTTTGAACGGCTCGGCCAGACCCTTGCGCTCGTAATCGGCGGACATCTGCCGGAAGCGCTCCGCCATGCCGGCGGAGCTTTGCGGAAAGGCGTGCGGGGCAAGAATAGCGCCTGGGATGATGGTGGAAAACAGCGTCCGCCGGGTCAAACGCGGGGCGTGGTGATGGTGGTTGTGCTCGTGCGTATCAGGGTTAGTCGGATATCTCATGTTGAAGCCTGGGTTTCGGCCAGTATACAGCGGGTGGGGTGGGGAACGCTGTAGCCTGGAACAGTGGACCCCTCAGATCATCGTCGAATCGGAGATAGGCTCACGGGCACGAAAGGCCCAAGCCCGGATAATACGGGGACGCCTTCCCACGGCCTATTCCACTCACAAGCAAGAATGCCTATTCTACTCAGACAGGCAAGAATGGGTGGTTGTGAGCGTCGTCAGGATTCCGACTCGTCGTCTATACCTGCTTGGGCAAGCGGCTCCAGCACCTCGCGCGCGGCCACCGCGTCCTCGTCGCGAACCAGAATTTTGAACCCGCCGCTGGCCGATGCAAGGTGGGGCCGCATGCCGCCGGCTGAATCGGCCTGGATCATGGCGTCGATGCCCGCCGCTTCGAGCGCGCTCTTGGCCATATCCGCCTCAGGTCCGCTGGCGAATGCGTGTACGACAACAAGATCGGCGTCATGCATTGCTTCAGTTTACGACGGAACCAGAGCTCCGTGACCGAATACAATAAAAACGCAAGCAGGTGCAGGATGCGAATATCGTGTGGAGCAACAATGGCTGGTGTACATGATATTAGTAGCAAGCCCTCACATCATGGGAAATCGGAGATAGCTGTGCTGAAACGGAAACAGCTTTCAGAGAATCAGATGCACCTCATGGCGAAGGCGTTAGCTGATCCACGCCGCTACGAAATGCTAAGACAGATTGGCGCAAAGAACAGTGCAGTGCCCAGTGCAGTGCCCTGCACCGATGTGCACGACTGTCAGCCTGTGAGCGCAGCCACGCTCTCGCATCACATCAAACAACTGGAGATGGCAGGGTTAATTACGATCATTCGGCAGTGCAAGTTCGCCAATTTGGTGTTGCAGCGCAACATCTTCCAAGCCAACCTGGACCATCTGGAAAAAATCTTGCCGCAAACCTGAACCCTTCCACAAAGCACCCTCATCAATCAGATGGTTATCGAATTGAAGGTTACAGGGATTCGGGCCGAGGAGAGACATGAGCAGACTGAAGAACAAAGTTGCAGTCGTTACAGGTGCATCGAAGGGAATTGGCGCGGGTATTGCGAAGAGCCTGGCGGCGGAGGGCGCAGCCGTCGTGGTGAATTACGCTTCGAGCAAGGAGGGTGCCGATCGCGTAGTTGCCGAGATCGTGGGAAAAGGTGGCAAAGCAGTCGCGGTACAAGGGGATGTGTCCAAGGCATCCGACGTGCGGCGCCTCTTTGCCGAGACGCAGAAAACGTTTGGAACCCTGGACGTACTCGTGAACAATGCCGGGGTGTACCAATTTGCAGAGCTCGGTGAGATTACCGAGGAGCAGTTCCACCGGCAGTTCAACACCAATGTGCTGGGTCTCATTCTGGCGACCCAGGAAGCGGTAAAGCGATTCGGTGCCGGGGGCGGAAGTATCATCAACATTGGCTCAACCGCCAGCACTGTGACGCCGGCCACAACGGCAGTCTACACGGCGACCAAGGGCGCTGTGGACGCTGTAACCCACGTACTGGCTAAGGAACTCGGGCCGAAGAAAATTCGTGTCAACTCGATCAATCCCGGAATGGTGGAGACTGAGGGAGTTCATGCGGCCGGAGTAATCGGAAGCGACTTCCATAAGCAAATTGAGGCTCAAACTCCGCTAGGCCGGATCGCGCAGCCAGAGGACATTGCGCCGATCGCTGTCTTTCTGGCGTCGCCAGACTCAGGATGGCTGACCGGCGAAACCTTGCTTGCTTCCGGCGGGTTACGGTAAATGTGTGGGGCTGCGAAGAGCAGCCCCGCTCTTTCGCTCGTTGTTGCACACCCCCAGGCCTTAGCACCAAAAAAGGCGAGCCGGTCAGCAAGACTTACCTCTGGCTGGCCTTTCCCATCCCGACTTTCCGATTGAACTCCGCCGACTGGTTTCGCGGCACGCTCAACGATTGCCAGCGGTCGTGTGCGAAATGCTTCGCCAACAGTACGATCTGCCCCACATGATGCGTATAATGCGCCACCTGGCGATTGATGGCTTGCATCACCGAGTGCGCTTCGCCGCGGATGGTCACCGTACGGCCCAGGTCGGCGTCCGAAAGCGGCTCGAGCGCCCCGAACATGCGTGCCCAGCCGTCTTCCCAAACATCCAACAGCGCCTTGCGGGTAGCGGGTGGATCCACAAATTCGCTGTCGCGATCGCGGTCCGGCTTCTCCCCGTCCGTTGTCAGGAAATCGGTCCAACGGGATCGCATGTTGCCCGCCATGTGCTTCACCACGATAGCGATCGAATTCGCTTCTCCATCCAGCACGGCGAAGAGCTGTTCGTCGGTAACCTGTTCCATTGCGTGTTCGGCAAGCTTCTTGTAGTACCGGAAAAGTGTCAGCGAATCCTCGACGTAAGACGTGGTGAACTTGAGTGCCATTCCTCTAGTTTATTTAAGACTGGAATTGGCGGCGCGCATCGTCGGAGGCAGAGAGCGGCGCAGTCGGCTGCGGCCTAGATTACCGAGCGGTGGCGGCGACGAACCGCCAGGAGATGCTTCACGGGAGCTTTTCCCATGTCGCTTCTGTTCAACTCTGTCTACGCCGATATGCGGGTGACTGCGTGGTCGCGGCAGTCCGATGGTCAGGTTCGACCTGGACATGGAGGACGACACTGAGATGGCGCCCGCTCCCACCGAATGACAACTGGCACCGAGCTCGCCAGGACGAGCTCCCTGAGAGTGCGTGCAATCAATTTGGTGGCTCGATATTTTCTGGGGCATGCGCAAGTCCAGCTCCGATCCAAACCAACCTAGGCAACCTAGGCGACTTTACTATCGACCCCATTTTTGATGAACCAACTACGGTCGGGGTCACAACGACCTCTCTACATCGGCGAATTCACCGCTGCGCCCAATAACGTTCCAGAGCCAGGAAGGCTCTCACTGCTCTGCGCCCGCCTTGTTGGTTTGCGCCTCGCGAGGCGGCATAAGACCAAATTGACCTGACCGGAGATTTCTGTGCCAGTCGAGCATCCATGTGCATCAGTTCACGTGTCGTCGCCATGCACCGCTTTTGTCAGCTCCGACGCAGCTCTCGATATCCATTACGTGGATGCGCAAGGGAGCCTAAATCTCCCCCGAGGCGACGAGCGTGTACGGTTCTCCGTCGAGAACGAACGTCTTATTCAAGACATTGGGGTCGCCGCCAAATCGATTGACCCAAGTCCTGTGTCCCAGCACAAAGACCAGAGGCACTCCGGGCCGGAAATCGTCTGCCGTGAACGGGCGCAACAATTGGCATGCCAAGGAACTGGAGTGTGCCAGGAGTGACGAGGCCAGCAGCGAATGTCTCGCTGCCATCCGCACTGCTGTACATCTTTCGGATACTCTCTTCGCCCACTACGTCCTCGAAGACATGGTTTTGTTTCCGGATCTCGAAAAACTCAGACTTCGAGTACTCCTCGCGGTCCCCTGGCTCGCTCTGGGCCGAGTCGTGAATTCTGACGACCACGATTCGCTTGGAATCCCTATAGGGAAATGGGTCCAGCAAGGTATTTTGGATCACGCTGAAAATGGCGGTTGTGGAACCGATCCCAAGGGCAAGGGCCAAGATGGCCCATAACGCGAAGCTGCGCGGCTCCGCATAGCGAAACGAAGGTTATGCCACGGGGAATTCGACACGAACGCCTCCTGAGAATCAGATTGCCAGCCAGCCTTCGCGCGCAGGCACGCTCTAAATCATAGTTCTCATTAAGTGACGTTCAGATATTCGAAATGTGCAAGAGATTTGTGGAAAGAGTTTATTGTAGGCCGCCGCGTCTCGGCTTTTACTGCTCTACTCGTACAGGAAACGGGCAGTCGCCGCCTCGAAGGGCGTGAACAACTAGCGCACACTGCTCTGCCACGAGAAACGCCTACACGTAGGTTGGAAGCCTCAATGAAAACCTTGCGAATCGCATTGACCCTGTCGGTAATCCTGACCGGGGGACCGGCCACTTTTGTGCTGAGGCGGTTATCTGGGGTCCTACTGTAAATGGCATGCGGCTGAGAATCGGATTGCACCCGGCGTCATCTGAAACCAGGCTGCGGGTGTTATGTCAGAATGTTGGCGCGGTCGAACAAGACCTCGTTATTAGTGATGACTTCGACAACCTGAGTTTCACCGTCACCGCCCCCCCGACGGAAAGGAGTACCAGGTTTTTGATGTCAGACTCCTTGCCGCTCCCCCAGGACCCGGACTGATTATCACGGCTCGGCCCGTTGTCGCCGCTTGAATTCCGGGGCGATTCCGCGAACTTGGGTTCACCCTCAAGACGCTGATTTGTGTTGTAGACCGCAGGGACATCACGCTAGAAACACTGTTGCAACAACGGTACTCCGTGCGTGCTTATTTTGAAGTGGACACGACCGCAGGGAGCACTGCACTGCATCCGTGGACCGGTGGAATGACCTCTGCTGAGTTCTCCTCGCGAAAGTCATCTGGCTCACGGGTCTATCGAAAAGCGCGTAGTGGGAAAGCATCTATCTTTGTTCACACGTCCAACGACGAGACCGTCACGCGGTTCGATCAAAGACGCGGGCTATTCGTAACGAATCGCCAGCAGCGGATCCATCGACGCGGCCTTTCGCGCGGGCAGCAGCGTTGCCGCCAGTACCACGACGCCCAGAATCGCCGCTGTGAACAGTAGCGGCGGAACCAGACCCGGCAATACGATCTCCTCGAACAGGCTTCGCAGCGCGAGTCCGGCAGCGAAACTTCCGAGCAGTCCCGGCAACAGACCGGCGGCCAGGATTACTATGCCCTGGCGCAGGAACATGCGCAGCAATCTGGCCTTCCCCGCGCCCAGAGCGGCGCGAATACCGATCTCGCGCGTTTGTTGGGAGACCGAGAAAGCGACTACGCCATAGACGCCAACCGCAGCGAGGCTCAGCGCGAGTAATCCGAACCAGACCAGAATGCCGGAAACGATCCGGAAGGGAGCGAAGCCTTCGTTCAAACGGTCGTCGAGCGTCTTTGCATCGAACACCGGCTGCCGCGGATCCAGGGCGGCGATTCTGCGCCTGATTTCGGGCAACAGATCAAGTGGCTTGGCTGCCGCGCCGGATGTACTTTGCGGCCGAAGCAGGAGATAGGCTCCGGCCGATGGCTCCTGCGCGAATGGAACATAGATCTGGGGATAGCCTGTATGCGGATCGCTGTCGTTCCGGATCTCGGCGACAACGCCGACAATCTCGGCGGAGCTGTCCTTTATGCGGCTTAACCGCACAGATTGTCCAATCGGATTCTTTCCCGGGAAATACTGCGAGACGAACGCATCGTTAACGATTGCTACCAGCGGTCCATCTTGTGTGTCGCGGGATTCGAAGATCCGTCCGACCAGCACCGGCGTTCGAAGCGCTGAGAAAAATTCGGGGCTCACTGCGTTGAACCCAGCCGAGGGAAGGCGGCGCGGGTCCGTTAATTGCTGATCTTGAACCCGAAAGGTGGTTCGGCCGCTGTTACCTCCGAATGGCACGAAGCGCGCAATCGCGGGCTTTAGCGGTTGTTGGGGTACCGCGATCGCGTCTCGAACCGATTCGAAGAAAATACGCTGCCTGGTGGCATCCGAGTACTGCCGCTCATCTAAAGCCAGCGCGAAAGTCAGCACTCCGGAGCTGTCAAAACCCATGGGCGCCGACCAGATCTCACGAAAGCCCTTGACTAGAATAACCGTCGACGAAAGCAGAATCGTTGCCAGCATAATCTGCGCGGTCACCAGAGCCAGCCGGAGACGTTTTACCTTCGGGCTCTGCAACACAGCAGAGCCGGACTCCTTCAGGACCGACACGACATTCGTGCGCGCGTTTTCGAGGGCCGGTGCCAGACCCGACATCAGCCCCGTTAGAAGTGCAATCGCCAGCGCGAAGGCGAACACGGTCCAGTTGAGTGAAGCCTCGCCGTAATTGGGAAGGTATCCGCGGTTCTCGTACGGAATAAAGCCGGTAGAAAAGTCTGTGAACCACCACCCAACTAGAGCGCCTGCGACTGCGGCCATGAAGAAGACCGAGAGAGTCTCGACAAGCGCCTGCCGCACCAACCGGCGGCGGCTCGCGCCTAGCGAGAGTTGGATAGCCGCTTGCCGTTTCCGCGCGAGAGCCCGCACCAGCAACAGATTGGCCACGTTGGAGCAGGCAATCAGCAGAAGCCCCAAGGTCACCGCGAAAACGATCATCATGATCTGATCGCCTGTGTGGCGGCCCACTTCGTCACGGAGAGAGATACAGAAGCATCCGACATCGAGATTCGAATCCGGGTGGGAAGCCGCCAATACACCTGCGATCGTCTTGAGTTCCTGGCGCGCCTGCGCCACCGTCACGCCCGGCTTCATGCGCCCAATCAGTTGAAGAAAGCGTGCCTGTCTCCGGGTACGGTCTTCGTATGCGGGTGCCAGCGGTGTCCAGATGTTCACTCGTCCGGCCAGCGTGAAATGGAAATCCTTGGGAAGGACGCCCACGATCGTGTAGGGCTCGCCATCGAGATTTAGCTTTGATCCGATCGCGGCAATTTCCCCATTCAGTCGTGCCTTCCAGAATCCGTGGCTGACGATGGCTACCTGATGCCTGCCACGTTCTCCTTCATATCCAATAAATCCTCGGCCCAGCACGGGTTGTACCGACAGCGTGGCGAAGAAATTCGGTGACACTTTCGCGCCGGCCACCCGCTCCGCCCCGTTTTCAAGCGACAACGTGTAAGAATCGAAAGACCATGCGGCCAGAGACTGGAACTGACGGCTGCGGTCCCGCAAATCCGCGTAGTCCGGAAACGAGACGGTGATCTCCCGTCCACGCCGCGTGTCCAGGCTTCGGGCGAAAACAAGTTGCTGAGGATCGGGGAATCGCACAGCATGGATGATCCACGCGTCCACCAAGCTGAACATGCTGGTCGCACCGCCAATGCCGGCGGCTAGCGTGGTTACCGCAACCACGGTGAACCATGGCGCACGGCGCAGTGCGCGAGCCGAGTGTCGAACGTCGTACCACCATTCCGCTAGGCGGTCGGTCCACTTGATCTTGCGCAATTGACCTTCGCCAAGGCTCCGGCATAGAGCGCTGAATTGCGTGACATCGCCGAACTGGCGCATGGCTTCGCGCCGGGCTTCTTCGGGTGAGCGGCCCTGGCCAATGAGTTCGCTGGTCTTGGCCTCGAGGTGAAAGCGCAGCTCGTCGTGGACGTCGGCGCCGACGTCTGGGCCGAAGAAACGCAAATAACGCCTCCAGATGGGAACGCGCGCCATCAGGCTTTCTCCCACTGCGGCTTGCTGTTGGCTCCCAGTACCTTTCCGACCGCCTCGGCGTAATGCGTCCAGGTCTTCATCTCTTCACGCAGCCGGCGCCGGCCGTCGAAGGTCAACCGGTAGTACTTGGCCCGCCGGTTGTTCTCCGATACGCCCCATTCGGCCTCAAGCCAGCCTTTGCCTTCCATGCGATAGAGGGCAGGATAGAGCGCACCTTCCTCAACCAGGAGTGCCTCGTCCGTCTGACGCAGGATCGCTTGGGAGATGGCGTAGCCATGCATTGCGCCCCAACTGAGCGTTTTCAGAATGAGAACGTCCAGCGTGCCACGGACCACGTCGAGCGAGGATTTCTGCATGAATTCTGCATCTCCCTTCAGGTTCTTAGGAGAGCATGGCACAACTCCCCTTAGATTTCAAGGGGAGATCAGAATTTGATTGAGCAGATCGACTCAGCAGTCAAACGGAGCGTGGGCACAGGCTTGCGTTTACTGTACTACGTGTCATAATACTCCAGTGATTCCATTCCGCCTGACATTTGAACCGGGCGTTCCGATTCACCAACAGGTTACTTTCGCCGCTAAAAAGGCCATGGTCACCGGCCAGCTCAGGCCAGGGGAGACATTCCCCTCGGTTAGAGTGCTCAGCAAGGCGTTGAAGATTAATCCGAACACCGCGCACAAAGTGATCATCCAATTGACTCTCGACGGGCTGCTCGAAGTGCGGCCCGGAATTGGTACGTGATTGCCCGGCGGCCGGTATCCAGCCGCGCTGAGCGCCGGCGGTTGTTGGGCAGAGAAGTCGAGCAGCTGACGGTAGAGGCGAAGAAGCTAGGGCTGGAATTGGAGACGTGCAGGCTTCTGTTGCTGAGCACTGGCGAAAGCTCGAGCCAGTGGAAGCCCGGGAGGAACGATGACCTCGAATGGAGCAGTTGCGCGGGGTGCCGTTGTACGGACTGAGCACCTCACCAAGACGTTTGTCGGCACTGAAGCTCTCGTAGGGCTCAGCATCGAGCTGCTGGAAGGGGCTGTGTTCGCTCTCATTGGTCCTAACGGAGCCGGTAAGACCACGGCCATCAAGACAATCCTGAACATTTTCCGGCCGTGCGGAGGTGCTGGGCGTCGACTCCCGCAGGCTCGGCCCCCATCAACTATCGCAGATCGGGTACGTATCGGAGAATCAGCTTCTGCCGGAATGGATGCCGGTGGGATATTTCCTCTCGTACTGCAAGCCGTTTTATCCAGGCTGGAGCAATGAAGAAGCAGCCGCTCTGATCCGGCTGTACGATCTGCCAGTTGATAGAACCATCAAGGCACTCTCGCGAGGTATGCGCATCAAGGCCGCGCTAGCTTCCTCTCTCGCCTACCGGCCGCGTCTGATTATCCTCGATGAACCCTTTAACGGGCTGGATGTTCTGGTGCGCGAGCAACTCATCGAAAGCATTCTGGAGAGGACGTCCGAGTCCACGGTATTGCTTGCTTCGCACGACCTCGCCGAGATCGAAAGTTTCGCCAGCCACGTGGCATATCTCGATAGAGGCCGGCTTCAGTTCGTTGAGGAAATGGCAGCACTATCGGACCGATTTCGAGAAATCGAAGTCACACTGCAGAACGCGGCGGACCTGCCTCGCGACTGGCCGGACCACTGGCTGAATCCCGAGCAGGCCTCGGTCGTGATTCGCTTCACGGATTCGCGATTTGATCCGGACCGGAGCGAGGCCGAAGTCCGCCGTTTGTTTTCCGGCGTTCGCGACATCGCGGCGCATCACATGCCGCTGCGGTCGATATTCGTGGCGCTGGCCAAAGCGGGGAAATCTGTGAGGTAAGCATTATGCGCCTGGCTCTACACATTTTCAGAAAAGATACACGGCGGTTTTGGTGGGAAAATCACTGTGACGCTGGGGCTGCTTGTCGCTCTGGCCTACATGGACGCACACCGGATTGGTTTTATACCCGGCCCCATGGAGGGTTGGCTGAACATGCTTCTGCCTGCTGCCTGGGCGTACCTCGTGGGTCTTGTCATTCACGACGAAGCATTAGTAGGGGATCGCCAGTTCTGGATCACCCGCCCTTATCCTGGCCCGCGTTGCTCATGGCGAAAGCGCTTTTCCTGCTG